>JAOAEA010000087.1 GCA_026417035.1 Burkholderiales bacterium | reverse complement strand
TTTTGCGCACCTTAACCCTTTATCGTGCTGTTCGGAATAGAAATCCCGACGGCAAAAACCGGGGAAACCTCAGGGATCGGCCCCCATGCCGCCGCGCTGCCTCAACCCGCCCCCGGCGCGAGCGCGCGGTAATCGTCCCAGCGGAAGCGCGCGAGCCGGCGGCGGAACTCGAAGGTGAATCCCGGCCAGAGCGTGGTGTTGCGGCCGTCGCGCGTGAGATACCAGCTCGCGCAGCCGCCGGTGTTCCAGACCGTGCGCGCAAGGCGCGCTTGGATCTCGGCGTTGTAGGCGGCCTCGACTTCGGGCCGCACGTCCACGGCGGCCACGCCGCGCGAGCGCATCGCGCCGAGCGCGCGCATGACGTAGGCGATCTGCGACTCGATCACGTAGATCATCGAGTTGTGGCCGAGGCCGGTGTTCGGTCCGGTGATGAGAAAGAGGTTCGGGAAGCCCGCGACGGTCGTGCCGAGGTAGGCCTTCGCGCCGTCCTTCCACGAGTCGTTCAGCTCATGGCCGCCGAGGCCGAACACCGGGAAGGGCGAGCCGGCTTCGGCGGCGTGGAAGCCGGTCGCCGCGACGATCGCGTCCACGCGGTGCTCCACGCCGTCCGCGGTGAGAAGCCCCTCGGGGGTCGCGCGCACGATCGGCGCGGTGACGAGCGCGACGTTCTCGCGCTGCACCGCCGGGTAGAAGTCGTTCGAGAGCAGCACCCGCTTGCAGCCCAGCCGATACGCCGGCGTGAGCTTCGCCGCGAGCACGGGGTCGCGCACCTTGCGCGCGATGTAGCGCCGCACCTCGCGCTCCGCGAGCGCGAGCAGCCAGGGCGCGCGGGTGAAGCCGATCGCGCGCGACTCGAAGCGCAGGTAGGTCGCGAGCCGCGAGAGCTTCTGTGTCCACGGGTGCCGCCGGTAGCGCGCGCGCTCGGCGTCCGTGCGCGGCCGGTCGTCGCGCGGCACGATCCACGCCGGCGTGCGCTGGAAGAGGACGAGGCGCGCGACCCGCGGCGCGATCGCCGGCACGATCTGGATCGCGCTGGCGCCGGTGCCGATCACCGCCACCCGGCGGCCCTCGAGGCCGAAGCCGTGGTCCCAGCGCGCCGAGTGGAAGAGCGCGCCCGCGTAGTGCGCGAGCCCCTCGATGTCCGGGAGCTTCGGCCGGCTCAAGCCCCCGGTCGCGGAGACGAGCGCGCGCGAGACGACCTCGCCCCCGCCCTCGAGCGCGACGCGCCAGAGCGCCGCGCGCTCGTCGAAGCGGGCCGTGACGACGCGCGCGCCGAAGCGGATCGCCGGCCGCACGCCGTACTGGTCGGCGCAGCGGTTCATGTACGCCTCGATCTCGCGCTGCTCCGGATAGACGCGCGTCCAGTCCGGGTTGGGCTCGAACGAGAAGCAGTAGAGGTTCGAGGGCACGTCGCACGCGGCGCCGGGGTAGCGGTTGTCGCGCCAGGTGCCGCCGAGGCTCGCCGCCTGCTCGAGCACGACGAAGGAGCGCCCGGCGCGCGCGAGGTGGATCGCCATGCCGAGGCCGCCGAAGCCGGCGCCGACGACGGCGACGTCGATCGGCGCGCCGCTTTCGGACGCGTTCGCCGTCCCCGCGGCGTGCTTGGGCAATTCCTCCATCGTGCGCGCGATCTTAGGCGATGCGCGGACGTCGCGGGAGATATCGGCCGCCGGAGCACCGCATCCGGGCGCATTCGCGCTCGGGCCCGAGCGCGGCCTGCCCTCACCGCGAATCCCTCGCGCCGCGCCGCTCCGTGGCATCCTTCGCCCGTCATGCCGACGCCGAGTGACAGCGCCGACCGCCACGACCTCGCCGCCGGCTTCTGGCGCCTCGCCGACCCGAAGATCACGCTCGCCTCGATGGCGTCGATCTTCCTCGGCGCGTCGGCCGCGGTGCGCGACGGCTCGCGCGAGTGGGGCTGGCTCGCGGTCGTCGTCGCGGGGATCTTCGCACTCGAGTGGGCGAAGAACGCCTCGGGCGAGGTGTTCGACTTCGCCTCTGGCACGGACCAGGCGGTCGCGCCGGAGGACCGCAGCCCGTTCTCGGGCGGCAAGCGCGTGCTGGTCGACGGGCTCCTCACCGTGCGCGAGACCTGGGCGATCGCCATCGCGGGCTATGCGCTCTGCATCGCCGCCGGGCTCGCGATCGTCGCGTTCCGCGAGCCGGCGGTGCTCTGGCTCGGTCTCGCCGGCGTCGCGCTCGCCTTCTTCTACCACGCGCCGCCGCTCAAGCTTTCCTACCGCGGGTGGGGCGAGACCGCGGTGTTCGCCGCCTACGGGCCGCTCGTCTGCTGCGGCACCTATCTCGTGATGACGCAGTCGCTCGCCCCGTGGGTCCCGTGGCTCGCCCTGCCGCTCGGCCTGCTCGTCGCCGCGTTCCTGTGGGTGAACGAATTCCCCGACTGCCGCGCCGACGCGAGCGCGGGCAAGCGCACGCTGGTCGTGCGCCTCGGGCGCCGCCGGGCGAGCCGCGTGTTCGTGGCGATCCTCGCCGGTGCGTTCGCGTTCACCGTCGTCTCGCTCGCGCTCGGCGTTCCCGCAGGTGCGCTCGGCGGTCTCGTGGCGCTCGTCCCGGCCGCGGGCGCGGCGCGCATCCTCCTCGCCGCGCCCGAGGAGACGCGGCGCGTCGTGCCGGCGCAGGCGCGCACCCTCGCCGCGTTCGTGCTCTACGCGCTCGGCGCGGGCGCCGGGCTCATGCTCGGGTAGCGGTCAGGGCACAGGGGGCCAAGGACAGAGGACGGAGCGCTCGCGCGCCCGTCACGGCGCTCCCCCGGAAGGAGACGACCTCACGGATCCCGGAGACGAGGCCGGCGGATGCCCTTCCCCTGTCGGGGGGAGGGCGAGGGCGGAGCTTCGGTGCGCCATCGCCGCGGCCGCGTGCCGCCGGTCACGCCGGCCGCCTCGATGCGATGGGTCGCCATCCCCGGGCGCGCGCTCCGCGTCCGCCAACGCCGGGCGCAGGGGACGATGCAGCGGTTCGCTCAGCGGCGCCGCAGCAGGAAGAGCGGCGGGTAGTCCCAGTGGGCCTCGTCGGCGCCTTCGCGGGAGCGCACCACGACGCGGCTCGGGCGGTTCGCCTCCGCCCAGTCGCGCGCATAGCGGATGGCGAGGCGCTTGTCGACGAACGAGTGCGCCTCGGGCGCGCCGTCGGCGCTCACCCGCCAGCCGATGCTTGCTTCCGGAGCGACCACGAACACCGGGACCGACATCGTTCCTGCCCTCCCTTTCTTGTTGATCGGCCTCGCGGCCGGGTGAGGTTCTTCTGGACCGCTGGCGGCGTCCAACTCCCGCCGCTTGGCGCGCAAGTGTCCACGGTTTCGCGTCCGGGACCGCGTGAAAAATTACCGGTCCGGTCGGGCGGTTTCACGACATTTAACATTTTGCGGCACGGCATTTTTCTGTGACGGAACGACGGGCGATCCAAACGATCAAGGATTTGCGTTGCGGAATTTGAAGTTGCTTCGCAGCACGCCTCGGCGTCGTCTTCGCTGCCGGGACGATGCGAATGTCATGCCAGGGCCGCGGGCCCGCTGCGCGTGCAAGGCCCCCCGATGGGCTTCGAGACGAGCGGCGCGCGCCCGGCGGAGCCGTCCTCTCAGGTGCTGCCGGGATCCCCGACCTCGCGCTCGAGCCGGCGCGCGAACACCGCCATCTCCTTCGCCGCCTGCCGATCGCCGCGCCGCTCGGCGACCTCGATCCCGCGGCGCCAGGCCGCGAGCGCCTCCGCCGCCGCGCCGCTCTCGGCGAGCGCGCGGCCGAGGAGCTTCCACGCCGCCGAGTGGTCCGGGTCGCGCGCCACCGCCTCGCGCAGGTGCGCCGCGGCCCGCTGTGGCTCGCCGGCCTTGAGGTATTCGTTGCCGAGCGAGTAGCGCAGCAGCGGCCCGTCGCGCGCGGTACCGACGAGCTTCTCGAGGCTCGCGATCGCAGCGCCGGCCATCGCCGCTACCCGCCGCGCGAGCCGGGCTCGCCCTTGAACGGTCCGACCACGTCGGCGGTGATCCAGCCGCCATAGAAACGGCCGGGTTGCGGCCGCACCCGCTCGTCGCCGACGTAGCACGCGTCCATCGGGCCGGCGTAGAAAGCGACGTACCCGGCGATCGGCGCGAAGGCCGGGAACGGCTCCGGATAGCTCCACGCCGCGCGCGGCGCGCGGCGCTCGCCCGCGACGACGTCGAAGTAGCACGCCGTGCCCTTCCACTCGCAGAACGATTCGCCCGCGGCGGGCTCGAGGGCGCCGGCGGCGACGTCCGCGCGCGGGACGTAGTAGGTCGGCGGATGGCTCGTCTCGAGCACGCGGAGCGCGCGCGTCGAGTCGGCGACCGTGCGGCCGCCGAAGACCACGCGCACGCGCCGCGCCACCGGCTCGAGCCGCGGCGGCCGCGGGTAGTCCCAGACCGATTCCTGGCCCGGCCCGGGCGGGACGCGCTCAACCGGCATCGTCGGCGAGCCGGATGCCGGTGAACGGCCAGCGCTCGTGCGGATAGAAGAAGTTGCGGTAGGTCGCGCGCATGTGCGCGCGCGGCGTCGCGCACGAGCCGCCGCGCAGCACGAACTGGTTCGCCATGAATTTGCCGTTGTACTCGCCCAGCGCGCCGGCGAGCGGCCGGAAGCCGGGGTAGGGCGAGTAGGACGAGCGCGTCCACTCCCACACGTCCCCGAACCACTGCCCGTCACCCGCGGCAGCCGCGCGCGGCTCGAAGCGGCCTTCGTCCATGAAGTTCCCCGCGAGCGGGCGCGCGGCGAGCTCGCGTTCGAGCTCGGCCTCGGTGGGCAGTCGCCGTCCCGCCCAGCGCGCGAACGCGTCGGCCTCGTAGAAGCTCACGTGGCAGACGGGCTCCGCCTCGTCCACGGGCTGCATGCCCGCGAGCGTCATCCGCCACCACGCGCCGTCGATGCGCTCCCAGTAAAGCGGTGCTTCCCACCCGCGCGCGCGCACCGCGGCCCAGCCGTCGGAGAGCCAGTGGCGCGGCTCGCGGTAGCCGCCCGCGGCGATGAACTCGAGGTATTCGCCGTTCGTCACCGGCCGCGAGGCGAGCCGATGGGCTGCGAGCCACTCGCGGTGGCGCGGCGTCTCGTTGTCGAACGCGAAGCCGGCGCCGGAGTGGCCGATCTCGACGGGCCCCGCGTCGCGCTCGAGCCATTCGAGCTTCGCGGGCGCCGCTTCGCACGGCCCCGCGAACGCGCTCCGGTAGGCCGGGCGCAGCGGATTGGCGGCGAAGTTCGCCTTGATGTCCATCAGCAGGAGCTCCTGATGCTGCTCCTCGTGGTGCAGGCCGAGCTCGATCCGCGCCGCTGCATCCGCGGCGGGCGGCGTCCCCGACTCGAGCAGCGCGAGCACGCGCGCGTCGACGTGCGCCCGGTAGCGGTAGATCGCCTCGGTCGCCGGGCGCGCGAGCACGCCGCGCTGCGCACGCGGGTGGAACGGGCCGACCGACTCGTAGTAGGAGTTGAAGAGGTACTCGAAACGCGGATGGAAGGCTTCGTATCCGGGCGCGAAGGGCCGCAGCACGAACGTCTCGAAGAACCACGTGACGTGCGCGAGATGCCACTTCGGCGGGCTCGCCTCGGGCACCGCCTGGATCGGGTAGTCCTCGGGTTCGAGCGGGGCGCAGAGCGCCTCGGTGCGCGCGCGCACTTCGCGGTAGCGCGCGGCGAGGTGCGCCTCGCGCTCGGCACGGCGTTGGGGGGCGTTCATGGGGCGGCTCCCGGGGAGAGGGGGCGCCCAAGGGTACACCCCGCGCGCGTCGCGCGTCCGCCTTGCGCTGGAGACGCCGGCCCGGGCTGCTAAGATTCAGCGCCTCCTCTCGCGAACCGGATCCCATGAGAAAAGAGATCGTCTCCACCGCCGGGGCGCCCTCGGCGATCGGCACCTATTCGCAGGCGGTGCGCTGCGGCGACACCGTGTACTGCTCCGGCCAGATCGGCCTCGACCCGGCGACCATGCAGCTCGTCGAGGGCATCGATGCGCAGATCGACCGCGTGTTCCGCAACCTGGAGGCGGTCGCCGAAGCGGCGGGCGGTTCGCTCGCCGACGCGGTCCGCGTGACGATCTACCTCGTGGACCTCGCGCACTTCGCGAAGGTGAACGAGGCGATGGCGAAGTATTTCCCGCAGCCCTACCCGGCGCGCGCCGCGGTGGGCGTGGCTTCGCTCCCGCGCGGCGCGCTCGTCGAGGCCGACGCGGTGCTGGTGCTTGGCTGAGGCGAAGACGCCAGCCCGCGGCGCGGAAAGCGCGCAGCGCGGGTCCCCGCCGGGCGACGCGCTCGCGAAGCGGCTCGCCAGGCTCGGCCTCGCGGGGCGCTGCGACCTCGTCCTGCACCTGCCGCTGCGCTACGAGGACGAGACGCGCGTCACGCCGGTCGCCGAGGCGCGCGCCGGGGAGCCGGTCCTCGTCGAGGTCGAGGTCGTCGAGTCCTCGGTGCAGTTCCGTCCGCGCCGGCAACTGGTCGTCAAGGCGCGCGACGCGACCGGCCTCGTCGTGATGCGCTTCCTCAATTTCTACCCGAGCCAGCAGAAGGCGCTCGCCGCCGGCGCGCGCGTGCGCGCCTTCGGCGAGGTGAAGCCCGGATTCTTCGGCGGCGAGATGGTGCACCCGCGGGTGCGCGTGCTGCGGGGCCGTGAGCCGCTCGCCACCGCGCTCACGCCCGTCTATCCCACGACCGCGGGGCTGCCCCAGTGGGAGCTGCGCAAGCTCGTCGACGCGGCGCTCGCGAGCTGCCCGCTCACGGAAACGCTGCCCGACGAGATCCGCGCCGGCCTCGGCCTGCCCGGCTTCGCCGAGTCGGTGCTCGCCCTCCACCGGCCAGCCGCGGGCGCCGACCTCGCGGCCTACGCGTCGCGCACGCATCCCGCCTGGCGGCGCGTGAAGTTCGACGAGCTCCTCGGCCAGCAGCTCTCCATGCGCGCCCACTACCGGGCGCGCCGGGCGCAGCGCGCGCCTGCGCTCGCGGGCGAGGCCCGCCTGACGCGCGCGCTGCGCGCGCGGCTGCCCTTCCGGCTGACCGCGGCGCAGGAGCGCGCCTGGCGCGAGATCGAGCGCGACCTCGCCTCGCCGCACCCGATGAACCGGCTGTTGCAGGGCGACGTCGGCAGCGGCAAGACGGTGGTCGCGGCGCTCGCCGCGCTGCGCGCGGTGGAGTCCGGGCACCAGGCGGCGGTGATGGCCCCCACGGAAATCCTCGCCGAGCAGCACTTCCGCAAGCTCTCCGAGTGGCTCGCGCCGCTCGGCGTGCGCGTCGTGTGGGTGGCCGGCGGGCAGAAGAGGCACGAGCGGCGCGCGGCGCTCGCGGCGATCGCCGCGGGCGAGACCCAGGTCGCCGTCGGCACCCACGCGCTCTTCCAGGAGGGCGTCGCCTTCGCGAGCCTCGCGCTCGCGATCGTGGACGAGCAGCACCGCTTCGGCGTGCACCAGCGGCTGGCGCTGCGCGAGAAGGGCTCGGGCGTCGCCGGCGCGGGCGCGATCCCGCACCAGCTCATGATGAGCGCGACGCCGATCCCGCGCACGCTCTCGATGAGCTACTACGCCGACCTCGACGTGTCGGTGATCGACGCGCTCCCGCCCGGCCGCACGCCGGTGGTCACCAAGCTCGTCTCCGAGAGCCGGCGCGACGAGGTGATTCGGCGCATTCGCGAGGCCTGCCGCGCCGGGCGGCAGGCCTACTGGGTGTGCCCCCTCGTCGAGGAGTCCGAGGCGCTCGACCTCCAGACCGCGATCGACACCCACGCGCGGCTCGCGGGCGAGCTCGCGGACCTGCGCGTGGGACTCGTGCACGGACGCCTCGCGCCGGCTGAGAAGGCGCAGGTGATGGCGGCGTTCAAGGCCGGCGACATCGATCTTCTCGTCGCGACGACGGTCATCGAGGTCGGGGTGGACGTGCCCAACGCCTCGCTGATGGTGATCGAGCACGCCGAGCGCTTCGGGCTCGCGCAGCTGCACCAGCTGCGCGGCCGCGTCGGGCGCGGCGCGGCCGACAGCGCCTGCATCCTGCTATACCGCAACCCGCTCTCGGAGGCGGCGCGCGCGCGGCTCAAGATCGTGTTCGAGAACACCGACGGCTTCGTCGTGGCGCGCGAGGACCTGATGCTGCGCGGCCCGGGCGAATTCCTGGGCGTGCGGCAGAGCGGGGTGCCGCTGCTGCGCTTCGCCGACCTCGAGCGCGACGCCGACCTCGTCGAAGCCGCGCGGGCGGCCGCCGAGCGGATGCTCACCGAGTTCCCGCAGGCCGCGGCGCGCCACGTCGAGCGCTGGGCGGCCGGACGGGCGGACCTCCTCAAGGCCTAGGCGCGGTGGGATTGCACGGTCGCCGACGGACGGCGCGCGCCGCCCGCCGCGCGGGCGCAGCCGCCGTGACATTCGCCCTCCGGGACGCCCCTCGCGCTGCCTATAATCAGCCGCGTGTCGATCCGCCCTCAGGGGCCCCGATGAAAGCCTTCCGACTGCTGCTCGCCCTCGCCCTCGCCGCCGCGGCCCTGCCGGCCGCCGCCCAGGAGTTCGTCTTCGGGATCAACGAAGGCGTCACCTACCGCATCACGCCGCACGAAACGCGCGAGCGCTACCGCGAGCTCGGCGAGATGCTCTCGAAAGCGCTCAAGCGCCCGGTGAAGCTCGTCCCGGTGGACCAGTACCCGGTGCTGCAGAAGAACTACGAGGCGAAGGCCTACGACCTCGCCTACATCCATCCCACGCACCACGCGCTGCGGGCGATGCGCGATTCGGGCTACAAGCTCGTCGCCGTGACCAAGGGCTACACCGACTACAAGGCGAGCTTCCTCACCAAGCCCGACGCCCCCTACAAGCAGCCGCAGGACGTGCTGAAGACCAAGATGGTCATGCCCGACCCGGACTCGATCACCGCCTGGATGGTGCGCGCGACCCTGCGCGACCTCGGCGCCGACCCGGCCAAGGTGAGCCTCGGCACGACGCGCTACCAGGACGGCATCCCGTTCATGATGGAAAACGGCTTCTACGAGGTCGGCATCACCGCCGCGAACGCGGTCGTGAAGGACTGGCAGTCGAAGGGCGGCAAGGTGCTGTTCCAGTCCAAGCCCGTGCCGATCAAGATCCTCGTCGCCTCGCCGAACGTCTCCGCCGCCGAGATCGAGAAGATCCGCGAGGTGTTCCTCTCGCTCGAGGGCTCCAAGGAAGGGCAGGCGATCCTCGACAAGCTCAAGTTCAAGGGCTACCAGCCGGGCGACGACAAGCTGATGGCCGAGCTCGCGAAGTGGCTGGGGATCTAGGAGTCGGGATCCAGGATTGAGGATTCGGGATCCGGGATCGATCGCGTTGACCGTCCAGGGCTGAGGGGGCGCAGCAGGCCCGGTCCCCCTCGGCGGACGCGGCGGGGCGGCGGCCACGGCCGCCGGTCCTCTGTCCTCCGTCCACGGGAATCCTGAGAAAATCCCGCCGTGGACATCGCCCTCATCAAGGATCGCCTGGCGCTCTACGAGCGCCTCATGCGGCTCGACAAGCCGATCGGCATCCTGCTGCTCCTCTGGCCGACGCTCTGGGGCGTGTGGATCGCCGCCGAGGGCCGGCCGCGCTGGCCGATCCTGTGGATCTTCGTGCTCGGCACGGTGCTCATGCGCTCGGCCGGGTGCGTGCTGAACGACATGGCCGACGCGCGCTTCGACGCGCACGTGCGGCGCACGCGCGACCGGCCGATCGCGGCCGGGCGGGTCACGCGGCGCGAGGCCTTCGTGCTCGCCGGCGTGCTCATCTTCGCTTCGTTCCTGCTGGTGCTGCCGCTCAACTGGCTCACCATCGTGCTCTCGGCGGTGGCGCTCTTCCTCGCCGCGACGTATCCCTTCACCAAGCGCTTCCTGGCGGTGCCGCAGGCTTACCTCGGCATCGCGTTCGGCGCGGGCATCCCGATGGCGTTCGCCGCCACCCGCGGCGAGATCCCGATGGAGGCGTGGTGCCTCCTCGCCGCGAACGTGCTCTGGGCGATCGCCTACGACACCGAGTACGCGATGGTGGACCGCGAGGACGACCTCAAGATCGGCATCCGCACCTCGGCGATCACCTTCGGCCGCTTCGACGTCGCCGCGGTGCTCGGCTGCTACGCCGGGATGCTCGCGATCCTCGCCGCCCTCGGGCGCGCGATCGGCATGGGCGGCTTCTACTTCGCGGGCCTCGCGGCCGCCGGCATGATCGCGCTCTACCACTATCGGCTCATCCGCGGCCGCGACCCGGAGCGCTGCTTCAAGGCGTTCCTGCACAACAACTGGCTCGGGGCGGCGGTCTTCGCCGGGATCGCCGCCGACTACTGGCTGCGCGACGCCGGCGGCTGAACGAATCCCGAACGAGGAGGACACCATGAGACTTGCATCCGCGGCCCGCATCCTCGCCGCCGCCGCCGCGCTCGCGCTCGCCGGGGCCGCGACGGCGCAGCCGTTCCCGTCGAAGCCGATCCGCATCGTCGTGCCCTTCGCCGCGGGCAGCGCCACCGACACCATGGCGCGCGCCTACGCGAACGAGATGCAGAAGATCCTCGGCCAGCCGGTGGTCGTCGACAACAAGCCGGGCGCCAACGGCATGATCGGCGCCGAGGCGGTGGCGCGCGCCGCGCCCGACGGCTACACGCTCCTCTGGGGCACGAACAGCACCAACGCCGCGAACGTGAGCCTCTTCCGGAAGGTGCCGTACGACCAGGAGAAGGACTTCGCGCCGGTCGCTTTCCTCGGCTCGGTGCCGCTGATCGTCGCGGTGAACAACGACTTCCCGGCGAAGACGCTGAAGGAGCTGATCGCCTACGCCAGGGCGAATCCGGACAAGGTGAGCTTCGCCGCGGCGAGCGCGTCGCAGCGCGTCGCCACCGAGATGCTCGCCGGCATGGCCGGCATCAAGATGACCTACGTTCCCTACAAGAGCTCGCCGAACGCCATCACCGACCTCATGAGCGGCCAGGTGCAGCTCTTCACCGCCGACTTCGCAGTGACGCTGCCGCAGGTCAAGGCGGGCAAGATCCGCGGCCTCGCGGTGACGAGCGCGAAGCGCTCGCCGCAGGTGGACCTGCCCACGGTCGCCGAGGCGGGCGGATTGCCGGGCTACGAGCTCATCGCGTGGTTCGGCGCCTTCGCCCCGGCGGGGACGCCGAAGGCGATCGTCGACCAGCTCAACGCCGCGATCAACAAGTCGATGGAGTCGAAGGAGCTGCGCGAGCGGATGGATGCGCTCGGCGTGCAGCTCGAACCGCACCCGCCCGAGTGGCTCGCCGCGTTCGCGAAGAGCGAGACCGCGAAGTGGGCCAAGGCGATCCGCGAGGCGGGGATCCAGCCGGAGTGAGGGTCAGAGGACAGAGGACAGAGGACAGA
>JAOAEA010000086.1 GCA_026417035.1 Burkholderiales bacterium | reverse complement strand
TTCTTGCGCACGCACATCGCGCCGCCGATGAACACGATCGCCACGAGCAGGTAGCGCGCGATCTCCTCGGTCCAGCCGGCGGCGTCCTCGAGCATGTAGCGGGTGAAGACCTGGTAGAAGACGACGAAGGAGAGCGCCCAGAAGAGCGCGAAGCTGACCCAGTCCTCCCAGCGGTAGGCCGCGAGGTCCACGGGCTCGTCGGTGACGTGGAAGCCGCCGGCGTCGTCGAGCACGGCATGCCCGACGTGCGGGTTCTGGTCCGCTGCTTGGGTCATCTCTCCTCCGGGTGTTCTTCTTTTTCCGGGCGACGGCGCCCGGCGCGGGGCGCGCCCCCGCACGCGCGAGACTCTACCATCGCCGCGCCCCGCGGACGGCGCGCCCTCGGGCGGCGTGACGGAAAGCGCCGGAATGAGAGCGACGCGGTCCCTGCGGGAAAGCCTGCGCGGAAGGAACAGGGCGCTTCGCATCGCCGGCCCCGGGGAGACGCCGGTGGTCTGCCCCCTTTGCGTCAACTCGCTAGCGCCGCGGCTGGTCCCAGCCTTTCTGCGGGTCACCCTGCTCGCCGGCGGCCAGGCTGCGCAGCTGGAAGCGCCCGTCGTCGCGGAAGAGCCAAGTCTCGGTGAACTCCACGTGCCCCGCGCGCACGAGGGCCGCCGGCGGCGCGGGCAGGGGCGCCGCGGCCCGCACGCTGCGGTGCGCGGCCTGCTCGAGGTCCTTATAGCCGTTGGTGCGCAGCGTCTTCACCGCGGTGACCGTCCCCTGGCGATCGACGGCGACCTGCAGGACCACGATCGAGCGCAGGAAGTGCGGCGGCGGCTCCGCGTACACGCGCTCGGCGCTCCTCGCCGCGAGGTGCTTCGCCACGTCTTCCTTGTAGAGCTCCAGCGGGGTCCTGGGCCTGGCGGGCACGGCGGCGGCTTCGGGCTTCGGCGCCGCTTCGGCCGGCGGCGGTGCCGGGGTCTCGACCGCCGGCGCGGGCGGCACCTGCGGCTCGCGCGGCGGGGCGCAGGCCGCGAGGGCCAGGGCGGCGAGAGCGATGAGGCGAAGTTTCATGCGGGCGCTGTCGGTGCGGGGGAACTATCGCCCGGGGCGCGGCCGCCTGCAACCGTCGCCGGGGGACGACGGCCCCGCCGGATCCCTGGCCGGTTGCGTTGCGCCGGTCTTCGCGAATCGAAGGCGGTAGGGCCGCCTCGCGATGTCGCTCGTGGGTTTGTGGTCACCACCCCACGGGAACCCGCGCAGGCACTCGCGCCGCTCGCCGTCGTCCTGCGCGCCGAACCGGCCGGTTGCGCCGGCGAGGTCATCGAGGACCGCGACGGATGGGGTGAAGCGCCACCCGCGGTGCTCGGGCGCCGGCGCCTCGCCCATCTCGTTCACCTGCTCGCGCTGCGCGGCCGTGCGCGTCTCGCCGTTGCAGAAGCCAAGTAGACGGCGCCCACCTCGCCCCGCGGAGTAGGAGCCTCCGCGCCGGCTCGCAGGCGCCCCGCCCGACCGGGCGAAGCAGTCGAGCGTGCATTCGGCCGCGGCGACGCGGCTTCAGTGGTTGTCCCTCGGGACGAACGCGCCGCTCTTGCCGACCAGGAAATCGAAGTCGGCACCGCGGTCCGCCTGGAGCACGTGCTCGACGTAGAGCCGGTTGTAGCCGCGGTCGAGGTGCCGCGGTGGCCCCTTCCACTCGGCGCGCCGCCGGGCGAGCTCGGCGTCGGTGACGTCGAGATGCACGCGGCGGCGCTCGACGTCGAGCTCGATGATGTCGCCATCGCGCACGAGGGCGAGCGGCCCGCCGGCGGCCGCTTCCGGCGCGGCGTGCAGCACCACGGTGCCGTAGGCCGTGCCGCTCATGCGCGCGTCCGAGATCCGGACCATGTCGGTGATGCCCTTCCTCAGCACCTTCGGCGGGAGCGGCATGTTGCCGCACTCGGCCATCCCCGGATAGCCCTTCGGCCCGCAGTTCTTCAGCACCATCACGCAGGTCTCGTCGATGTCGAGCGCCTCGTCGTCGATGCGCCGGTGGAAGTCGTCGATGTCCTCGAACACGACGGCGCGGCCGCGGAACCTGAGCAGCGCGGGCGTCGCCGCCGAGGGCTTGATGACGGCGCCGTCGGGGGCGAGGTTGCCCTTCAGCACCGCGATGCCCGCGGCCGGCTTGAACGGTCGCGCGTGCGGGAAGATCACGTCGCGGTTCCAGCACTCGGCGTCCCTGACGTTCTCCCAGATCGTGCGGCCGTTCACGGTGAGCGCGTCCTTCGCGAGCACGCCCGCCTCTCCGAGCTCGCGCAGCACCGCGGGCAGGCCGCCCGCGTAATAGAAGTCCTCCATGAGGTACTTGCCGGAGGGCTGCAGGTTGACGAGGCAGGGGAGCGCGCTGCCGATGCGGTCGAAATCGTCGAGCGCGAGCTTCACGCCGACGCGGCCGGCGAGCGCGATGAGGTGGATCACGGCGTTGGTCGAGCCGCCGATCGCGGCGAGCGCGCGGATCGCGTTCTCGAACGCCGCGCGCGTGAGGATCTTCGACATGCCGAGGTCCTCGCGCACCATCGCCACGATGCGCCGCCCGGCCATGCGCGCCAGCACGTTGCGGCGCGCGTCGACCGCCGGGATCGCCGCGTTGCCCGGGAGGCCCATGCCGAGCGCCTCGACCATGCAGGCCATGGTGGAGGCGGTGCCCATGGTCATGCAGTGGCCGTGCGCGCGGTGCATGCAGCTCTCGGCCTCGAAGAAGTCCGCTTTGCTCATCTTCCCCGCGCGCACGTCCTCCGACATCTGCCACAGGCCGGTGCCGGAGCCGATGTCCTGCCCGCGGAACTTGCCCGAGAGCATCGGCCCGCCCGAGACGCCGATCGCCGGCAGGTCCACGCTCGCGGCACCCATGAGCAGGGCGGGCGTCGTCTTGTCGCAGCCGAAGAGCAGCACCACGCCGTCCAGCGGGTTGGCGCGGATCGA
Source organism: Burkholderiales bacterium (assembly GCA_026417035.1). Taxonomy (GTDB): domain Bacteria; phylum Pseudomonadota; class Gammaproteobacteria; order Burkholderiales; family SG8-39; genus JAOAEA01. Next base: position 8,402 of record JAOAEA010000086.1, on the reverse strand, counting down.
CTCCTCGACGTCCATCGACGCGAGGTTGCGGAACATCATCGCCGTCGGCCGGAGCAGCGTCTCGCCGAGGCTCATGACCGGGAACTCGAGCGGGAAGCCGCCCGCCTCGAGCACGCCGTGGCGGACGTGCTCGGCGATCGTCCGGAAATGCGAGTTGCAGGGCGTGAGCTCGGAGAAGGTGTTGCAGATGCCGATCACCGGGCGGCCGTCGAACTGGTCGTGCGGCACGCCGCGGTTCTTCACCCAGCTGCGGTAGATGAACCCGTCGCGGTCGTCGCGGCCGAACCACTCGGCCGAGCGGAGCTTCGGTTTCTTCTGTTCTGGCATCGGTCAGGGCTCCTGGAGAGGTCGTCGGTGGCGCGGCGCACGCTCTGCGCGCGGCGGGCGCGCGCATCCCGGGGCGGCCGCGCGTTGGCGCCCCCGGCGCTTCAGTACGTCGCCCGCCCGCCGGAGATGTCGAACACGCCGCCGGTCGAGAACGCGCAGTCCTCCGAGGCGAGGAAGCAGACGAGCGCGGCGATCTCCTCGACCAGCACGAAGCGCCCCATCGGGATCTTCGCGAGCATGTACTGGATGTGCTCCTCGGTCATCTGGTCGAAGATCGCCGTCTTCGCCGCGGCCGGGGTCACGCAGTTCACGAGCACGCCCGCCTTCGCGAGCTCCTTGCCGAGCGACTTGGTGAGCGCGATCACGCCCGCCTTCGACGCCGAGTAGGCGACCGCGTTGGGGTTGCCCTCCTTGCCGGCGATCGAGGCGATGTTGACGATGCGCCCGTACTTCTGCCGCACCATGTGCGGCGCGACCGCGCGGCAGGCGAGGAACTGGCTGGTGAGGTTCACGCGCAGCACGCGCTCCCACTCCTCGACGGGATACGCGACCGTCGGGGCGTTCATTCCCGCGATGCCGGCGTTGTTCACGAGCACGTCCACCTTGCCGAGGTCGCGGACGGCAGCCTCGGTAGCGGCCGCGACGCCGGCGGCGTCGGTGACGTCGACGGCCGTCCCCGAGGCGGGGCCCGGCAGCGCCGCGAGCGCGGCTGCGAGCGCCTTCTCGTCGCTGTCCCAGAGACGCACGGTCGCGCCCGAGGCGAGCATGCGCCTCGCGATCGCGAGCCCGATGCCCTGCGCGCCGCCGGTGACGACCGCCACTCGGTTGTTCAGGTCGTACTGGTTCACTCCACCTCCCCGGTCCTCGCCTCCCGCGACGGCGCGATTATGCATCGGGCGGGCCGCCGCCGCCCCGCGCGCCGCCCGACGGTGCCCGTCTGCGTCAAAATGGCGGCCGAGGGAGGATACGAGCCATGGATGACACCCCCGGGGCGCCGCGCCGTTTCGCGCCCGAAAAGGCGCGCGCGGTCGCATCCGCGTTCGACCTGCGCCGCCTGCCGGCCGATTTCTACGCCGATCCCTTCCCCTACTACCACGCGCTGCGCGACCACGATCCGGTGCGCAGGATGCCCGACGGGTCGTACTTCCTCACGCGCTACGACGACGTCGTCGCCGTCTACCGCGACGCGAAGGCGTTCAGCTCCGACAAGAAGGTCGAGTTCAGGCCGAAGTACGGCGAGTCGCTCCTCTACGAGCACCACACGACGAGCCTCGTCTTCAACGACCCGCCGCTGCACACCCGGGTGCGGCGCCTGATCATGGGCGCGCTCACGCAGCGCGCGATCGCGGCGATGGAGCCCGACCTCGTGGCGCTGGTGGACGGGCTGCTCGACCGTTGCGCCGCGAAGGGCGAGTGCGACCTCATCGAGGACTTCGCCGCCGCGATCCCCATCGAGATCATCGGCAACCTCCTCGGCGTCCCGCGCGCCGAGCGCGGCCCGCTGCGGGGCTGGTCGCTCGCGATCCTCGGCGCGCTCGAGCCGGTGCTCACGCCGGAGCAGTTCGAGCGCGGCAACCGCTCGGTGCGCGAGATGCTCGAGTACCTCGCGGTGCTGGTCGCCGACCGCCGCCGGCACCCCGGCGACCCGGAGAAGGACGTCCTGACGCGGCTCATCCAGGGCGAGGCCGACGGCGAGCGCCTCACCGAGACCGAGCTCCTGCAGAACTGCATCTTCATCCTCAACGCCGGCCACGAGACCACGACGAACCTCATCGGCAACGGCCTGGTCGCGCTGCTCGAGTGGCCCGGGGAGAAGCGGCGGCTCGTCGCGCACCCCGAGCTCATCCGGACCGCGGTCGAGGAGTTCCTGCGCTTCGAGAGCTCGAACCAGCTCGGCAACCGCATCACGACGCGGCCCGTCGAGGTTGGCGGCGTGACAATGCCGGCGGGCACGCCGATCACGATGTGCATCGGCGCGGCGAACCGCGACCCGGCGCAGTTCCCCGACCCCGACCGCATGGACATCGCGCGCGAGCCGAACCGCCACCTCGCGTTCGGCTTCGGCATCCACCAGTGCGCCGGCATGAACCTCGCGCGCCTGGAGGGGCGCGTGGCGATCGGGCGGTTCCTCGCGCGCTTCCCGCGCTACGAGCTCGCCGGCGAGCCGGTGCGCGGCGGCCGGGCGCGGTTCCGCGGATTCCTTTCGGTGCCGGCGCGCGTCGACGGCTGACGGGCCCGCGCGCCGTTATTCCTTCACCGCGCCGGTCATCCCGGCGACGTAGTACTCGACGAAGAACGAGTACACGATCGCCACCGGCACCGAGCCGAGCAGGGCGCCGGCCATCAGCGCGCCCCAGTGGTACACGTCGCCTTCGACGAGCTCGGTCACCACGCCCACCGGTACCGTCTTCTGCTCCGAGGACTGGATGAAGGTGAGCGCGTAGATGAACTCGTTCCACGACAGCGTGAAGGCGAAAATGCCAGCGGAGATCAGGCCCGGCACCGCGAGCGGCAGGATGATCTTGGTGAGGATCTGCCAGCGCGAGGCGCCGTCGATGAGCGCGCACTCCTCGAGCTCGTAGGGGATCGAGCGGAAGTAGCCCATCAGGAGCCAGGTGGCGAACGGCACCAGGAACGTCGGGTAGGTGAGGATGAGCGCGAACTTGGTGTCGAAGAGGCCGAGCCTGAACACCATGGCCGCGAGCGGGATGAAGAGGATCGACGGCGGCACGAGGTAGGCGAGGAAGATCGCGAGCCCCGTTTCCCGCGCGCCGCGGAAGCGCAGCCGCTCGATCGCGTAGGCGGCGAGGACGCTCGCGGCGAGCGAGAGGAAGGTCGCGACCACCGCCACGAGCATCGTGTTCCACATCCACTGCGGGTACTCGGTCTGGAAGAGCAGGCGCTTGAAGTGGGCGAGCGTCGGCGCGACGATCCAGAACGGGTTGGCCTCGCGCGAGATCAGCTCCTCGTTCGGCTTGAACGAGGTGACCACCATCCAGTAGAAGGGGAAGAGCAGCACCACCAGGAAGACGAGCACCGGCAGGTACACCGTCACCACCCTGCGGGGCAGGGAGACGAGGTAATCCATCCCTTGCGTGTCCTGCTCGCGCGCCATGGTCCGCCCTCCGTCCCCTGTCCTCTGTCCTCTGTCTTCTGTCTTCTGAACTAGGCATCCGTCCCGCCCTGCTGCCACTTGCGGCGCTGCAGGCCGAAGTAGCTGAACAGGATCGCCGCGAGCAGGAACGGCACCATCGCCACGGCGAGCGCCGAGCCCTCGCCGAGCGCGCCGCCCGGGATCGCGCGCTGGAAGGCGAGCGTCGCCATCAGGTGCGTGGCGTTGAGCGGCCCGCCGCGGGTGAGCACGTAGATGAGCTGGAAGTCGGTGAACGTGAACAGCACCGAAAAGGTCATCACCACCGCGATGATCGGCGTGAGCAGCGGCAGCGTGACGTTCCAGAACTGCTGCCAGGGCGTCGCGCCGTCGATCGCCGCGGCCTCGTAGAGCGAAGGCGAGATCGTCTGCAGGCCGGCGAGCAGCGTGATCGCGATGAAGGGCACGCCCCGCCACACGTTGGCCGCGACCACCGACCAGCGCGCGTTCCACGGGTCGCCGAGGAAGTCGATGTAGCGGTCGATCCAGCCGAGCCTCGTGAGCACCCAGGACAGCACCGAGAACTGCGCGTCGTAGAGCCACCAGAACGCGATCGCCGAGAGCGCAGTCGGCACGATGAAGGGCAGCAGCACGACCGCGCGCAGGAAGGCCTTGAACGGCAGGTGCTTGTTGAGGAGCAGCGCGAGCCAGAGGCCGAGCACGAACTTGAGGACGCTCGCGACGACCGTGTAGAAGAGCGTGTTGAAGAGCGCGAGCCGCGCGACCGAGTCGCCGAGCAGGAACTGGTAGTTCTCGAGCCCCACCCACGCGCCGGTGCGGCCGACCTTTGCGTCGGTGAAGCCGAGCCACACGCCGAGACCGAGCGGGTAGGTGAGGAAGAGGAGCAGCAGGACCCCGGCGGGCACCATGAAGACGAGCCCGAGGAAGTTCCGGCTGTGGAGCAGGCGTTCCATGCGCTATGCCGGCGCGGGTCGATCCGGGAGGGCCGGGGTCAGGACGGCGCGGCCGCGCTGAGCCGAGGCTTCGCGGAGCGAAGGGGCGGACCGTCCGGCCCGCCCCCAGGGGCTCCTACACCTTGTAGTAGCGCTCGGCGCGCTTCTGCGCGCGCTCGGCCGCTTCCTTCGGCGTGCGCGCGCCGGAGGCGGCCTCGGCGACCATGTTCACGATGATGAAGTCGGCCATGGCGCCCGCCGAAGCGTAGCCGAGCTTCCCAGCGTAGCTGTGGGGCGTCATGTTCTTCACCACGTCGCGGTAGGGCGTGTGCTTCGGGTCGCTCGTCCAGACTGGGTTCGACTCGTAGGCGCGCAACGGCTGGGTGATGTATCCGATCGCCGCCTGCTGCCAGGGCTCGTACTGCTCCTTCTCCATCATGAAGGTCACGAACGCCTTCGCCGCCTGCGGCGCCTTCGTGTACTTGAAGATCATCGCCTGCGTGAAGAGATGCAGCTCGGTCGGCCGGCCGACCGGGCCGACGGGGTAGTTCGCGTGGCCGATGTCGGCGGCCAGTGCCTTCACCTTGTCGTCGTTCGAGGTCTTGGACGCGTAGTAGATGGAGATGCCGTTGTTGGTCAGGCTGATCTGCCCGTCCAGGAACGCCTTGTTGTTGTTCGGGTCGAGCCAGGAGAGCGTGCCCGGGACGAAGGTGTCGTAGAGCTGCTTCGCGTACTCGAGCGCAGCGATCGTCTCCGGGCTGTTGATGACGACGTTGTTCTTCTCGTCCACGAGCTTCCCGCCGAAGGCCCAGACGAGCCAGTGCGTCCACGAGTTGCCGTCGCCGACGGCGTTGCCGAGCGCGAAGCCCGCCGGGGTGCCTTTCGCCTTGAGCGCCTTGCACAGCTCGAGGAAGCCGGCCGTGTCCTTCGGGAACTGCTTGAAGCCGGCCGCCTCGACGTGGCTGATGCGGTGGACGAAGGTCGCGCCCGCGGCGCCGAGCGGCACCGCGATCCAGCGGCCGTCGCGCTTGCCATAGGTCTCCGCGACCGGGTACCAGCCGCCGTACTTGGCGCCGAGGTAGTTGCCGATGTCGGTGACGTCGACGAGCTTGTCGGGATACTGGTGCGGGTCGTCGAACCAGCCGTAGATGACGTCCGGCCCCGATCCGACGTTGGCGGCCACCGCGGCCTTGGGCCGGACGTCCTCCCAGCCCTCGTTGTCCACGCGCACCTCGACGCCGTACTTGTCGGAGAAGCGCTTCACGTGCGCCATGAACGCGTCCTCGTCGCCCTGCACGAAACGCTTCCAGCGCAGCACGCGCAGCTTCGCGCCCTTCTCGGGCTTGAACGGCATCTGCTGCTGGGCGGCGGCCGGGCCCGCCGCGCCGCCCACTGCGGCGCCCGCGGCGACGCCCGCGGAGATCTTCAGGAAATCGCGGCGCTTGATGTTGGTCATGACTCCTCCTTCGGGATGGACCGCTAACGGATCCGGGCGCCGTTGCCCGGGTCGAAAAGGTAGGCGAGCTGCGGCGCGAGCCGGATGGCCTCGCCGGGGCGGAAAGCGTGCCGCTCGCGCACGACGGCGGAGACCTCGACGCCCGCCAGGTTGCAGAAGATCTGGGTGTCCGCGCCGGTGGGCTCGACGACGATCACCTCGGCCGGCACGCCTTGCGCCGAGACCGCGAAGTGCTCCGGGCGCACGCCGACGGTCACCTCGCGTCCGGGCGCGAGCGGCGCCTGCACGCGGGGCGCGGCGACGCGCACGCCGCCGCCGAGCTCGACCGCGAGGCCCGCGCCGTTCGCGACCACCCGGCCCGGGAGGAAGTTCATCGCCGGCGAGCCGATGAAGCCGGCCACGAACAGGTTGGCGGGATCATCGTAGAGCTCGAGCGGCGCCCCGATCTGCTCGACCCGGCCCGCGTTCATGACCACGATCTTGTCGGCCATGGTCATGGCCTCGATCTGGTCGTGCGTGACGTAGATCGAAGTGGTCTTGAGGCGCTGGTGCAGCTCCTTGATCTCGGTGCGCATCTGCACCCGGAGCTTGGCGTCGAGGTTCGAGAGCGGCTCGTCGAAGAGGAACACCTGCGGGTTGCGCACGATCGCGCGCCCCATCGCCACCCGCTGGCGCTGGCCCCCCGAGAGCTGCCGCGGGTAGCGCTCCAGGTACTCGGTGAGGCCGAGGATCTTCGCGGCCTCCCGAACCCGGTCCTCGATCTCCTGCCGCGGCCGCTTGGCCAGCTTCAGGCTGAAGCCCATGTTGTCCGCCACGGTCATGTGCGGGTAGAGGGCGTAGTTCTGGAAGACCATGGCGATGTCGCGCTCCTTGGGGAGCACGTCGTTCACCACCCGCCCGCCGATCTCGATCGCGCCGCCGGTGATCTCCTCGAGGCCGGCGATCATCCTGAGCAGCGTCGACTTCCCGCACCCCGAGGGGCCGACGAGCACGGCGAACTCGCCGTCGAGTATCTCGACGCTGACCCCGTGGACGACCGGCGTCGAGCCGAAGGCCTTGCGGACGTCTTTCAGGGTGACCGATGCCATGACGGGCGCGGACGCGGCCGGCACGGGGCCGGGGTACGCGCGACTCCTCCTGGGTGGCGGTGACGGCTTGTTCTTCTTGGCGCCGGGCTAGTCTAATCAGCGGCTTCCGGGGTGGCAAGCCGCACCGGCGAGCCCCGCCGACGGGTAGTCGGGGGAGGGTGCGCCCGCTATAATCGCCGGTCTTCCGACCCCGAAGAAGAGAACAAGGAGGCCCACTTGAGCGGGAGGCTCGGGGGCGAAAACGCCTTCGCCGTCAACGCCAAGTCGCCCGCTGTGACCGGCGAGCGGGGTGTACATCGGATTCCCTTCACCTGCGTCACGGAGAAAAACAGATGAAGCTCTGTCGCTGGGGCAAGAACGGCTTCGAGAAGCCCGGCATGATCGACTCGCAGGGGATGCTGCGCGACCTCTCCGGGCTCGTGGCGCAGATCGACCAGGACGCCATCTCGCCGAAGGGGCTCGCCAGGCTTCGCAAGATCCGGCCGGAGTCGCTGCCGCTCATCAAGACCGAGCCGCGGTTCGGCGTGCCCTACGTGGGCATCAGCAAGTTCGTCGCGATCGGGCTCAACTACTCGGACCACGCCGCCGAGGCCGGGATGCCGATCCCCTCGGAGCCGGTCGTGTTCATGAAGGCGACGACCTCGATCAACGGGCCGAACGACGACATCGTGCAGCCGAAGAACTCGACCAAACTCGACTGGGAGGTCGAGCTCGGCGTCGTCATAGGCGCGCCGGCGCGCTACGTCCCGGTCGAGAAGGCCCTCGAGCACGTCGCCGGCTACACCATCGTGAACGACGTCTCCGAGCGCGCCTTCCAGCTCGCGACCAGCCAGTGGGACAAGGGCAAAGGCTGCGACACCTTCGGGCCGATCGGCCCCTGGCTCGTCACCACCGACGAGATCAAGGATCCGCAGAACCTGGAGATGTGGCTCGACGTGAACTCCGATCGCATGCAGACGGGGAACACGAAGACCATGATCTTCTCCGTCGCCCAGATCGTGTCGCACGTCTCGCACTACATGACGCTGCTGCCCGGGGACATCATCACCACCGGCACGCCGCCCGGCGTCGGCATGGGGATGAAGCCGCCGCGCTTCCTGCAGCCCGGCGACGTCGTCACGCTCGGCATCCAGGGGCTCGGCGAGCAGCGCCAGAAGGTGGTCGCCTACGCCGGCAAGTAGCGCCGTTCCCGCAGGCCCGCGCGGGCGGCTTCTCGCGCGGGCTTTTTCTTTTGCGGCGGCCGGGGAGCGGCGCGCGCACCTGACGGGAGGAGGAACCGCTTGCGGGTGATCGTTCTGGGCGCCGGGGTCGTCGGCACGGCCGCGGCCTGGTACCTGGCGCAGGACGGCCACGAGGTGACCGTCGTCGAGCGCCAGGCGGACGCCGGCCTCGAGACGAGCTTCGCGAACGGTGGCCAGATCTCGGCGAGCCACGCCGAGCCCTGGGCCAACCCGACCGTCCCGGCGAAGGTGCTGAAGTGGCTCGGG
>JAOAEA010000085.1:11321-11749 GCA_026417035.1 Burkholderiales bacterium | reverse complement strand
ACGAGGAAGTCGTCTTCTGGGAGTCGGTGCGCGGCAGCGCGAACCGCGCCGAGATCGAGGCGTATCTCGCGAAGTATCCCGACGGCACCTTCGCGCCGCTCGCGCGCGCGCGGATCGAGGCGCTCGCCGCCGCGGAGGCCAAGCGCACGGCGGAGGCGAAGCCCCCCGCCGTCGCGGCAACCGTGCCCAAGGCAGCCGCGCCGCCCGAGCCGCGCGCCCCGGCGCCGCAGGCCGGGAGGCCGGAAGCCAAGCCGGAAGCGAGCCAAGAGGCGCTCTTCTGGGAGTCGGTGCGGGCGAGCGCGAATCGCGCCGAGCTCGAGGCGTATCTCGCCAAGTATCCGGATGGGACGTTCGCGCCGCTCGCGCGCGCACGGCTCGACGCGCTCGCGGCGGAGGCGAAGCGCGCGGCGGAGCCGAGGACCGCCGCC
>JAOAEA010000085.1:0-11311 GCA_026417035.1 Burkholderiales bacterium | reverse complement strand
GCGCGACACCCGCCCCGTCTTCGGCCGCGGCCTATCCTCGCAGGAGGCGGCTCGTCTGCTCCGCGCCGGCCGTGGCGGCGAGCGCCGCGTCGCGTTACGACGGGCGCTGGATCGCGACGCTCGAGTGCGAGCCTTTCGAGGAGATGCGCGCCTCGCGCAGCGCGTATCCGATCGAGATCCACGGCGGCGAGGTCGCGATCACCCGCGGCACCGAGGGCCAGCCCGGCTATTGGCTCCTGCAGGGCAAGGTGACCGACGACGGCCGGCTCCGGCTCGCCGGCCCGTTCGTCAGCTCGACGCAGAAGTACCGCGGCCAGCCCGGGCGAGCGCGCTTCGACGGACAGTTCGGGCCGTCGGGCTACGCGGCGGCGGGAACGTTCGGCGCGCGCAAGTGCTCGATCACGATGGCGCGGGCGGGCTGACCCCGCACTTTCAGCGTTTCAGGGCCGCGGCGCGGATCGCCGCGAGCGTCGTGCGCGTGGTGATCGCTTCGGGGTCGATCCTGAGTTCGAGCAGCGCGGGCCGCCCGGCGGTGACGGCGCGCTCGAACGCGGGCGCGAAGTCCCCGGTGCGCTCGACGAGCTCGCCGTAGGCGCCGTAGGCGCGCGCGAGCGCCGCGAAGTCGGGGTTGACGAGCTGGCTTCCGTAGACGCGCCCGGGATACTCCCGCTCCTGGTGCATGCGGATCGTCCCGTACATCCCGTTGTTCACGACGATGAAGACCGCGTTCGCGCCGTATTGCACCGCGGTCGCGAGCTCCTGCCCGTTCATCAGGAAGCAGCCGTCGCCGGAGAACGAGACGACGATCCGCTGCGGGTGGACGAGCTTCGCCGCCACCGCGCTCGGCACGCCGTAGCCCATCGCGCCGGAGGTCGGCGCGAGCTCGGTGCGCGGCGGCGAATACTGGTAGTAGCGGTGCACCCAGCCGGTGTAGTTGCCGGCGCCGTTGGTGACGATCGCGTCGCGCGGGAGGGTCTCGGCGAGATGGCGCACGACGAGCGCGAGGTCGAGCGCGCCGGGCATCGGCTGGGGGCGGATCCACTCGCGGTAGTCGGCGTTCGCCGCGCGCGTCCACTCGCCCCAGCGGGTGGCGTCGATGCCGCCGACCTGCGCGACGGCGTCGGCGAACTCCGGCATTCCCGAATTGATGGCGAGGTCGGCCTGATAGACGCGCCCGAGCTCGTCGGCGCCCGCGTGCACGTGCACGAGCTTCTGCCGCGGGCGCGGCGGCACGACGAGCGTGTAGCCGCTCGTGGTCATCTCGCCGAGCCGCGCGCCGGCGACGAGGAGCAGGTCGGCTTCCTGCACCCGCGCCGCGAGCTTCGGATTGACGCCGATGCCCACGTCGCCGGCGTAGTTCGGGTGGCGGTTGTCGAACAGGTCCTGGCAGCGGAACGACGTCGCAACCGGGAGGTCTGCGGTCTCGGCGAAGCGCTGGAAGTCGGCGCAGGCGCGCGCGGTCCAGCCGCTGCCGCCGACGATCGCGAGCGGCCGCGCGGCGCGCGCGAGGTGCGCCATCAGCTCGCGGACCTGCGCGTCGCCCGGATGCGCCTGCACCCGCTGCGCGGGACCGGCGTCGGCCACGGCCGCCCGCGAGGCGAGCATGTCCTCGGGCAGCGCGAGCACGACCGGGCCCGCCCGGCCCGCGCAGGCGGCGTGGAAGGCGTGGCTCACGAATTCGGGGATGCGGTCGGCGCGGTCGATCTGCGCGACCCACTTCGCCATCGGCCCGAACATGCGCCGGTAGTCCACCTCCTGGAACGCCTCGCGCTCGACGAAGTCGCCGCCCACCTGCCCGACGAAGAGGATCATCGGCGTCGAGTCCTGGAACGCGGTGTGCACGCCGATCGCCGCGTTCGACGCGCCGGGGCCGCGCGTGACGAAGCAGACGCCCGGGCGCCCGGTGAGCTTGCCGTACGCCTCGGCCATGAACGCCGCACCGCCCTCCTGGCGGCAGACGACGAACCGGATCGCCTCGCGCGCGTCGTGGAACGCGTCGAGCACGGCGAGGTAGCTCTCGCCGGGGACGCCGAACGCGAGCCCGACGCCCTGGATGCGCAGCTGGTCGACGAGGATCTCGCCGCCGCTTCGCTCCCGCGCCACCGCGCTCATCGGGCCCACCGGCGCGCCATGGCCACCGCAAGCATCCCGCCGCCTTCCCTTCGTGCCTTCGAGGCCGCGAATATAGCGGCTCCACGGCGGCGCGTCGCGCGCTTCGATTACAATTTCCCGCGAACGAGGGAGGCGCGATGGTCGACGACATCCCGGGGATTCGCCGCATCCTCGCCGAGAACAAGGTGATCGCGATGGTGGGGCTCTCGGCGGACTGGTTCCGCCCGAGCTACTTCGCGGCGAAATACATGCTGGAGCACGGCTACCGTGTCATCCCGGTCAACCCGCGCTACGCGGGCGGCGAGATCCTCGGCCAGCGCGTCCACGGGTCGCTGCGCGAGATCCCGGACCGGGTGGACATGGTGGACGTCTTCCGCAAGACGGAGGACGTGCCGCCGGTCGCCGAAGACGCCGTCGCCATCGGGGCGAGAGTGCTTTGGCAGCAGCTCGGCGTGCGCAACCTGGACGCGGCCGCGAAGGCCGAGGCGGCGGGCCTCGAGGCGGTGGTGGACCGCTGCGTGAAGATCGAGCACGCGCGGCTCTTCGGGGGCCTCAACTGGGTGGGCGTCAACACCCGTGTCATCTCCGCGAAGCGGCCGCGGTATGTGGCGAATTGAGGATCGAGGATTGACGATCGAGGGTCGAGGACCGAGGGTCGGGGATGGATCCCGGCCCCGAAAGCACCGCGTGCCGGTCCACGCCCGCATCCCGGCTGCCGGACCCTGAATCCTGAATCCTGCTTCCCATGCCCGACCGCCGATTCGGCTTCGAGACGCTGGCGCTGCACGCCGGGCAGATCCCCGACGCGGCCACCGGCGCGCGCGCCGTGCCGATCTACCAGACGACCTCCTTCGTGTTCGACTCGGCCGAGCACGCGGCGAGCCTCTTCAACCTGCAGACCTTCGGCAACGTCTACTCGCGCATCTCGAACCCGACCGTGGCGGTGTTCGAGGAGCGCATGGCGGCGCTCGAGGGCGGCCGCGCGGCGCTCGCCACCGCCTCCGGCCAGGCGGCCGAGGCGACCGCGATCCTCACCCTCGTCGAGGCGGGCGACCACATCGTCTCCGCGAGCACTCTCTACGGCGGCACGCACACCCTGCTCGAGGTGAACCTCCGCCGGCTCGGCGTCACGACCACCTTCGTGCACCCCGACGACCCCGAGAACTTCCGCCGCGCGCTCACGCCGAGGACGAAGCTCCTGTACGCCGAGACGCTCGGCAACCCGTCGATCAACGTGGTGGACATCGCCGCCGTCGCCGCGATCGCGCGCGAGGCGGGCATCCCCTTCGTGGTCGACAACACGGTTCCCTCGCCCTACCTCTGCCGGCCGTTCGAATGGGGCGCCGACATCGTGGTGCACTCGGCCACCAAGTACGTCGGCGGCCACGGCACCACCATGGGCGGCGCGATCGTCGAGTCGGGCCGCTTCCCGTGGGACAACGGCAAGTTCCCCGGCATGACCGAGCCGTCGCAGGGCTACCACGGCGTGCGGTTCTACGAGACTTTCGGCGACTTCGGCTACACCATGCGCTGCCGCATGGAGACGATGCGCACGTTCGGCGCGGCGCTCTCGCCGTTCAACGCCTGGATGCTGCTGCAGGGCCTCGAGACGCTGCCGCTGCGCATGGACCGCCACAACGCCAACGCGCTCGCGGTCGCCGAGTTCCTCTCGGCCCACCCGCGGGTCGAGTGGGTCAATTACCCCGGCCTGCCCGGCAACCGTTACTACGACCTCGCGAAGAAGTACCTCCCGAAGGGCGCGAGCGGGCTCCTCTCCTTCGGCATCAGGGGCGGCGCGCGGGCCGGGGAGAAGTTCATCGAGGCGGCGACCTTCATGAGCCACCTCGCGAACATCGGCGACGCCAAGACGCTCGTCATCCATCCGGCGTCGACGACCCACCGGCAGATGTCGGAGTCGGACCAGGCGAAGGCCGGCGTGCTGCCGGAGATGATCCGCGTGTCGGTGGGCCTCGAGACACTGGACGACATCCTGTGGGACATCGATCAGGCGCTCGCGGCCGCGGCGAAGGGTTGAAGGCGAAGCCGCAAGAGCGCGAAAGGCGCGAAACTCCGCCAAAGAGCGTGAACGTACGCGGTCGTGCGGCGGTGGAGCGAGCCTCGCCGGAAGAGCCGACCGACGCGCGCCACTGTCGATGAGCGCCGCCAGCGTTCGCGCCCGCCCCGCGGGGCTTTCGCTCGGCACGGCTTTCGGCGAGAAACCCGCAGTAGCCGCAACCACGATGACTTCGGCGTTGGAAGTGAACCTCCCTGCTCCCGCGCAGGGCGCTGGCCCGGCTCGGACAGGCCTGCATCCCGCTAGCGAAGCTTTCGGCTCTTTGCGCTCTCGCGGCTCCGCCTCGCCATGAACCTCGACTGGACCCTCCCCTACCCCGTCCGCCGCGGCCCCACGCTCGCCGCAAACGTCGTCTCGACGTCCCAGCCGCTCGCGGCGCAGGCAGGCCTGCGCATGCTGCTCGCGGGCGGCAACGCCGTGGATGCGGCGATCGCGGCGGCGATCGCGCTCACGGTGGTCGAGCCAACGTCGAACGGCATCGGCTCGGACGCCTTCGCGATCGTCTGGGACGGAAGAGCCCTCGCGGGGCTGGATGCTTCGGGCCGCTCGCCCTCCGCCTGGACGCCGGCCTATTTCGAGCACCTGGGAGGCATCCCCTTGCGCGGCTGGAACTCGGTGACGGTTCCGGGCGCCGTGTCGGCCTGGGTGGCGCTCTCCGAGCGTTACGGCAAGCTGCCGTTCCCGGACCTCTTCGTGCCGGCGCTGCGTTATGCGCGCGAGGGCTATCTCGTGTCGCCGACGGTCGCGCGGCTGTGGGCGAACCAGGTGCCCGCGCTGAAGGACGAGCCCGGCTTCGCCGCCGCCTTCATGCCCGAAGGGCGCGCGCCGCGCGCCGGGGAGCGGTTCGCGCTGCCCGACGCCGCAGACACGCTGGAGGCGATCGCCGACACGCGCGGCCGCGCTTTCTACGGCGGCGGCCTCGCCGAGAGGATGGAAGCGCACGCGGCCGCCTGCGGCGCGGCGATGACGCGCGCCGACCTCGCGGCGCACCGGCCCGACTGGGTCGCGCCGCTCGCGAGCCGCTACCGTGACCTCGAGCTCGCGGAGTTGCCGCCGGCGGGCCAGGGCATCGTCGCGCTGGCGGCGCTCGGCATCCTTGCGCGCTTCGACGTGCGCTCGCTGCCGGTGGACGGGCCCGACAGCGTGCACCTGCAGATCGAGGCGGTGAAGCTCGCGCTCGCGGACGCCGCGCGCTTCGTCGCCGACCGCGACCACATGGAGCTCGCCGCGAGCGATCTGCTCGACCCCGCGTACCTCGCCGGCCGCGCGCAGGCGATCGACCTGCGGCGCGCGCAGGATTTCGGCCACGGCGCGCCGCCGCGCAGCGGGACGGTCTATCTCACCGCCGCCGATGCGGGCGGGACGATGGTTTCGCTCATCCAGTCGAATTACATGGGCTTCGGGTCGGGCGTCGTGGTGCCCGGCACCGGCGTGAGCCTGCAGAACCGGGGCGCGGGTTTCGTCACGAAGGCCGGCCATCCCAACCGCGTCGCGCCCCGCAAGCGTCCCTTCCACACGATCATCCCGGGCTTCGTCATGCGCGACGGGGCGCCGCTCGCCGCGCTCGGCCTCATGGGCGGCACGATGCAGGCGCAGGGCCACGTCCAGCTCATGGTGCGGATGGCCGACTACGGCCAGAACCCGCAGGCGGCCATCGACGCGCCGCGCTTCCGCGTCGCGCAGGGGCTCGACGTCGCCGTCGAGACGCACTTCCCGACCGCGACCCTCGAGGAGCTCGCGCGCCGCGGGCACCGCCTCCTCCCGGTCGCCGAGGGCTACGCGGAGATGGGGTGCTCGCAGATCGCGATGCGCCTTCCCGGCGGCTACTTCGCGGCAAGCGACGCGCGGCGCGATTCGCTGGCGGTGGGGTTCTAGCGGGCGCCTCGGAACCCCGATCGGACCGCGAAACCGCGAAGGGCGCGAAGGTCCGCGAAAGGGGCTGAAGCCGCGCGCTCGCGAGCGATGCGCGAAGCCGGGCCGGGGCGCCGATGCGCTCCACGCCCCGACCGCCAAGCTTCGCGAGCCTGCGCGCGTTTCGCGCTTTCGCGGCCCCGCCCGAGGCCGCTGCGGCCCTCCGCGTCCTCCGCGCCCTCTGCGTCGAAGCTTTCAGCGCGGCGGCGGCGCGCTATTCCCCGGCTTCGGGAAGAACGGGATCTCGGCGGCGACACGGATGTACTGCAGCGCGTCCACCTGCGCCTCGATCTGGAAGAAGCGCGCCGCGGTGCGCGCCGAGGTCGCGCGCTCGAACCGGTCGAAGTAGCGCGCCTTGAGCTCGGTGCGCCGCTGGTCGAGCGCGAACCCGCGCCGCGTGATGTCCTCGGCCTTCGCATCCGTCATCGTCGCGAAAGCCTTCGCGTATTCCTTGAGGAGCTCCACGCGCTCGTCGCCGATCGCCGCGAGCTCCACCTCGTACTCGCGGTAGACGGGCCAGAAGCCCTTCGCGTCGGCCTCCGAGAGGTCCATGCCCTCGGCGATGATCTTGGTCTTGTAGCTGCGCAGGTCCGAGCGCAGGAGCTGCAGGTAGGTCTCGAGGGTCATGTCGTCCGCGGCCGCCGGCGCCGCCAGCGCGACCAGCAGCGCGAGCACCGCGGCGCGGACGGTCCGGCTCATGCCGCCCTCCCCGAGTCGCCCGGCGCCGCGGCCGGCGGCGCGAACCACTGGGCCTTGGGCACCACCTGCGCCTGCGCGGGATCGGTCATGTAGTGCGGCGACATGATCTGCACGCCGTATTCGTTGAAGACGTCCTGGATGTTCGCGTGCAGGGCCGAGAGCAGCGCGGCGCGCTTGCGCGGCTGGCGCGGCTCGGCGTAGCAGATCAGGCGGTAGGCGACGTAGAAGTCCGCGAGCGCGGTCTGCGCGACCATCGGCGCCGGTTCGGCGGCGATGCCCTCGGTGCGGCGCGCCGCCTCCGCGAGCATCGCGTGCACCTGCCGCCACGGCGTCGCGTAGCCGATGGTGACCGTCGTGTCCATCACGAACCCGGCGCCGGGGACGGCGCGCGAGTAGTTCCGGGTCGCGCTGGCCATGACGACGCTGTTCGGCAGGGTCACGTGCTCGCCGAGGCCGGTCTCGATGCGCGTCGCGAACAGGCCGATGCCGGTGAGCGTGCCCTCGGTCTCGCCGATCCTCACGTATTCGCCCGGCCTGAAGGCGTGCGAGTAGGTGAGGATCAGGCCGCTCGCCGCCTGCCCGACGATGCTCGAAGCACCGAGCGAGACCATCAGGCCCACGAGCACCGACACGCCCTTGAAGGCTTCCGTCTGCGCCCCCGGCAGGTAGGGGTAGGCCATCGCGAACGCGAAGATCCAGAGCCCGGCGGCGACCAGGCGCCGCGTCACCGTAGCGGTGTCGGGGTCGATGAAGCCCACGGTGATGCGTCCCGCCTGGATGCGGTCGAAGAACGCCCGCGTCACCTGCGAGGCCATCCGCGCGAGGACGAAGATCACCACGACGACGAAGAGCCCCGGTAGGGCGTCCACGATCGCGAGCGCGATGCCGGCCAGCGTGTCGAGGAGGAAGCCCTCGAGCTGCAGGCCCCAGGGCCGGGTGTAGGGGAAGCGCTCCAGGACGTAGGTGAGCCAGACATAGGTGGCGAAGAGCGCGAGCGCCCAGGCGAGGATGGCGAGCAGGCTTTGCGCGAGGTGGCCGAGCGTCGCCGGGTTGAGCGCGGTGACGATCTCGCGCTTCAGCCGGGCGATGCGCGCCTCGACGGCGGCGGCGATGCGCCGCGAGAGCCGCCGGTAGCCGGCGACGAGGCCGCGCAGGAACGCGAGATAGAGCGCCGTCGCGACGGCGGCCAGGGCGGCGGCCTTCAGCATGAACTCGACGCTGCGGCTCTCGTGGTACGCGGCGGCGGCGGCCTCCAGCGCCTTCACCGTCCGGTCGGTGAGCTGCGCGAGCGTCTCGCCGGAGGCCGCATCCACGTCGCCCTGGGCGATCAGGAAAGCGCGCTGCCCGTCGAGGAGCACGAGGTTCCCTTCCGGCAGCGGCTCGACGGTGACCGCGAGGGGACCGCGCTGCTCGGCGATCTGGCGGATGCGCTTCGTGGCCGCGGCCGCGCGCTCCTCGGGCGTGAACACGCCCATGCGCGCGCGGAACGTGAAGAGCGCACGGTTCTCGAACTTGATCGGCGCCCCGGCCGGCGCGGCCTCGGCCTGCGACGCCGCGGCCGCGGCCGGCTGGGCGGGCGCCGGTCCCGCCGCCGAGGCGACCGCCGCAACGAGAAGCAACGCCAAGACCCGCCCGCGCGTCATCGCTCTCCCTTCATCCGCCGCCCGCCGTCCCGCGGGGACGCGAGCCCGCGAGCCGCGCATGCTACCGTGTCCGCCCCCACACCGGTAACGGGAGAGGCAACACCCATGGAGCGCCAGCGCGGTCTCACGATCCACTTCAACGATGGCACCCGCATCACGATCGGCTTCGACGGCGAGGCGCGGAACCGCTACGCGCGCGAGATCCTGCAGGACGAGTTCGTCAAGCGCCGCCTGCTCGCGGTCGAGGCCGACGGGGCGATGCTCTTCATCCCGTTCGAGAACATCAAGTACGTCACCGCGTTCCCGGCGCCCGACGAGCCGCCGCGCTGGGCGCTCACCGGCGCCACCCTCATCGGCTGACCGCCTGCGCGCGCGGCGCACCCGCCTGGCCCGCGAGCGCCGTGAGCGCTTCCTTGCGCTCCCGCGCCGGCAGCGCCGCGAGCGCCCGGGCGGCGGCGTAGAAGCGCGGCAGGTCGCCGCCCTCGGCCGCGAGCAGCGCCCGGAACGCCGGGACGTATTCGTTGTAGGTGGCGACCGACGCGAGGAAGGCGTTGTTCGCATCGGCCATGTAACGGTCGTAGCCGGCGAACCCGCCCCACTCGCGCTTGAGCGCCTCGTAGTCGGCGCGCATCGCGGCGAACGCGGCCGCCTTCGCGGCGCGCTTCTCCGCATCCGGCAGCGGTTCGGCGTAGAGCGCCGCGAGCCGCGCGCGGTACGTGGCGACGAGGTCGAGGAACGCGGCGCGCATCGCACGGGCGCGCGCGTGGCGCTCGGCGTCGGCGGCCGTCCCGTGCGCGGCGAGCCAGCGCGCGACGCCCTCTTCCTCCACCGAGACCGCGAACGACTCGTTGAACATCGTGTCGTCCTTCACGTACACGACCTGGTGCGCGAGCTCGTGGAAGATGAGCCGCGCCAGCTCGGGATCCGGATAGTGGATGAAGGTGCTGAGCAGCGGATCGGCGAACCAGCCGAGCGTCGAATAGGCCGGCACGCCGCCCACGAAGACGTCGCGGCCCTGCGCGCGGAGCGCCGCCGCCGCGCGCTCGGCGTCCTCGCGCGAGTAGTAGCCGCGGTAGGCGACGCAGCCCGCGACGGGGAAGCAGGACTCCTCGGCGCGCACCGCGAACTCCGGCGCCGCGAACACGTTCCAGACCACGTAGGGGCGGCCGAGGTCGGCGTAGCGGCGGTAGCTCGCGTTGTCGGGCAGCCCGAGCTCGCCCGAGGCGAAGTCGCGGATCGCGACCGCCCGCGCGAGCCGCGCGCGCGTCGCCTCGGGCGTCGCGTCTTTCGCGAGCGCCTCGTCCACGGGCTCGGCGCGCCGCAGCACGTCGAGGTGGCCGCCGATCGCCTGCGAGTAGTACGAGAGGCTCGCGCAGCCGGGGACGGCGGCGGCGAGCGCCGCCACGACGGCCGCGAGAGCGAGTGCCCGGATCCTCATCGTTCGAACCGTCCGGTCCTCAGGAAGGCGATGGTCTGGCGCGCCACCGCAGGCGAGAGGAGGAGCCCGCTGTGCGCGACGGCAAGCGCCACATGATCCCGCTCGCGAGGATACCGCGCCTCCGCGGCGCTCACCACGCCGTCGCTCGGCCCGGCGGGGCGCGCGAAGAGGCGCCCGAGCCCGACCGGCACCGTCCCGGCGATCGTGCCGACCTCGTAGCGCTCGTCCACGGCGAGCGCCGGCGGCGCGGCCCACAGCGGCAGCGTCGCGCCGAGCAGCGGGCGGAAGGCCGCGCGCGCGGCGACCCGCCGCGCCACCTCGCAGCCCGAGACGGGGCAGCCGAGCAGCACCACGCGGCGCACGTGCTCGGGGCGCTCGCGCGCGAGGCTCGCGAGCGCGACGAGCCCGCCGAGGCTGTGCGCGACGATGTGCACCGTCGCCGGCGCGAGCCCGGCGATGAATGCGCCGAGGCGCGCCGCATTGCGGTCGAGGTCCTCGCGCATGGAGGGGTAGGTGATCCCCTTGGCGGCGAATCCCGCGCGCTCGAGCCTCGCGCCGAGCCAGGCCATGACGTGGCGGTTCGTCCACAGGCCGTGGACCAGGACGACCGTTTCTGCGCCGCTCAAGTCCGCGCCGGCGCCGCGCGCCGCACCAGAAGGAGCCACGCCCCCATCGCGGCGGGCAGCGCCGAGAAGGCGGCGTAGCCCCAGGCGTAGCGGCCCGTCGCCGCCGCCACCAGCCCGAAGAGCGGCGGACCCGCGAGCGCGCCGAGGAAGGTGAAGAACTGCGTGCCGCCGGTCGCCGCGCCCACGGCACCCGCCGGCGCGCGGCGCGCCACCTCGGCGAGATAGACGCCGTTCCAGCCCACCGCGGAGGCCCCGAACAGCGCGCTCATCGCCGCGACGGCCGCGAGCGGCCAGGCGGGGCCCGCCGCCGCGGCGGCGAGCCCGCAGGCCGACATCGTGATGCCGAGCAGGCCCAGCATCACGCGCGCGCCGAGGAGCCGGTCGGCGAGCGCGCCCCAGAGGATCCGCCCGACGATGCCCGCGGCCTGCGCCACCGCGAAGACGAGCCCCGCGGCGACCAGCGTGTAGCCGATCTCGAGGTTGAGGAACGACACGAGGTAGGTGAAGAGCCCGAGCTGCACGGTGGCGTAGCTGAACGACACCGCGGCGAGCTCGCGCATGGGCGGCTCCGCGAGCACGAGCCGGATCGGCGCGCCGAGGCCCGCGATCGCGCGGCGCAGCGCCCCGCGCGCGAGCTCGGGCGGGACCGCCGGCTGCGTCTGGGCCGCCCCGCGCTCGCGTTCGCCGCCGCGCCGGCGCAGCGGCTCGATCGGCAGGGCCACTGCGGCGGTGACCGCGGCCACCACGACGAGCGCCGCCGGCCAGCCGATCGCCGCAAGGAGCGTCGGCACGAGCGCCCCCGCGACCA
>JAOAEA010000084.1 GCA_026417035.1 Burkholderiales bacterium | reverse complement strand
CTCCATGCGCCGCACGATGCTGACTTTGGGGAAGTCCTCCTGCCAGTGGATTTTGATGTACGGGTAAGTTTTATCGTCCTTCAGGCGGACGTTGAAACGCGGCCGGTAGCGCTTGATCAGCTCGTTCTCGAGGATCAGCGCCTCGGCTTCCGACCGCGTGACCGTGACCTCCATCGACTCGACCTGCGCGAGCATCAGGGCGATCCGTGGGCCGTGCTCGTGCTTGGTGAAGTAGGAGGCGACGCGCTTGCGCAGGTCGCGGGCCTTGCCGACGTAGAGCGGCTCGCCGTGGCGGCCCAGCATCCGGTACACGCCGGGAAGGTGCGGAAGGCCTGCGACGAAGTTGGCGGCGTCAAACATGGGGCTGGCCGCCGGCCCGCCAAGCGGCCGTCCCACGCCGCGGAACCGGGTGGCCGAGCCACCGCGCGACGTCCGCGAGCACGGCGTCGAACATCGCCTCCGTCAGGCGGCGCGTCTGCGTGTTGTAGCGGCTGCAGTGGTAGCTGTCGAAGAGGCGCATCCCGTTCGGCAGCTCGTGGACCGCGTGGTGGGCGAACCGGAAGCGCTTCGCCGGCGCCTGCACCGCCGCCAGCACCGCGTCATGGGCGATGCGCCCCAGCGCGAGGATGGCCCTTGGCGGGAACGCGGCGATCTCGGCGGCGAGATAGCGGTTGCACGCGCGCAACTCGGCCGGGAGCGGCTTGTTCTGTGGGGGCAGGCACTTCACCGCGTTGGTGACACGGCAGCCGTACAGGGCGAGCCCGTCCGCGGGATCGGCCGATCCCGGGTGGCTCGCGAAGCCGTGCGCGTGCAGCGTCCCGTACAGCAGGATTCCCGCGTGGTCGCCGGTGAAAGGCCGCCCGGTCCGATTCGCCCCGTGCAGGCCGGGCGCGAGGCCCACCACGAGGAGCGCGGCCCGCGGGTCGCCGAACATCGGCACCGGCCGGGCGTGGTAACCCGGGTGGGATTCGCGGATGCGGGCGAGCTCCGCCGCGAGCCGCGGGCACGCCTCGCAGCCGGCGTCGAAGACGGTCGTGAGGGCTTCGGGGCGCAAGGCGCTTCGTGTAAAATCCTCGGCTTTTTCGGACCGCCCAGGACGGACCCATGGCCAAGGTGAACGCAACCGAGATCCGCGCCGGCAACCTGCTCGAGCACGACAAGCGCGTGTGGCGGGTGCTCAAATCCTACCACGTGCACGTCGGTGGCCGCGGCGGCGCGTACATGCAGGTCGAGATGCAGGACATCGAGACGGGCACCAAGACCAACGTCCGGTTCCGGACCGAGGAGAAGGTCGAGCGCGCGTTCGTCGAGCCGCGCGAGATGGAGTACCTCTACAACGACGGCACGGGCTACGTGTTCATGGACAAGGAAACCTACGAGCAGCTCACGCTCCCGGAGGATTTCCTCGAGGGCCAGTCGGGCTACCTCCTGCCCAACACCCCGGTGCGGGTGCTGTTCCACAACGAGCGGCCGATCGGCGTCGAGCTGCCGCCGAGCGTGGAGCTCACCGTGGTGGACACCGAGCCCGGCATCAAGAACGCGACCGTGACGACGTCCTTCAAGCCCGCGAAGACCGAAACCGGCCTCGTCGTCCAGGTCCCGCCGTTCGTGAACACCGGCGAGAAAATCAAGGTCAACACCGACGATGGCTCGTATATGGAGCGGGCGTAGCCCGGTCCGTGAGCCGCACGCTCGGGGGGTCGAGGGGGGCATCGCCCCCCTTGTTCGTTCCCAACCCCGATGACGGCTCGTACATGGAGCGGGCGTAGCCCGTTCCGTGAGCCGCGTGCTTTGGGGGGTCGAGGCGGCATCGCCGCCTTGTTCTCCGCCCCCCAATGGCGGCTCGTGTCGGGAGCGGGCGCAGCGCCCCGGATCGCCGTCAGGCCGTCGCCTCTGGCGGGAAAGCCTGCTCGAGCGCGCTTCGCGCCGCGGCATACTCCGCGGCACCCGACCCACCCCCTCCCCGCATCCGCTCGGCCCGGACGGCGTCGAGCACGGCGCCACCCAGCGTGTCGAGGAGCCGCGCCGCCTCGTCCGGCGCGTTGCAGACCAGGACCATGTCGCAGCCGGCCTCGAGCGCGGCGCGGGCGCGCGCCGTGATGTCCCCCGCCACCGTCGCCCCTTCCATGGAGAGGTCGTCGCTGAAGATCATGCCCGCGAACCCGAGCTCCCCTCGCAGCACCCGCCCGAGCCACACCGGCGAGAATCCGGCCGGCCGGGAATCGACCTTCGGGTAAATGACGTGCGCCGGCATGACGCCGGCGAGCCCCCGCGGGATGAGCTCGCGGTAGGGCACGAGGTCGCGCGCGGCGATCGCCTCGAGGGCGCGGTCGTCCACCGGCACCTCGGTGTGCGAATCGCCCCGGACGAACCCGTGTCCCGGAAAGTGCTTGCCGACGGCCGCGACGCCAACGGATGCCAGCCCGTCGATCAGCGCCCCGGCGAGCCGCGCCACTACGGCCGGATCCGCGTGGAAAGCGCGGTCACCGATGACGCCGGAGGCGCCGAAGTCGAGATCGAGGACCGGCGTGAAGCTGAAGTCCACCCCGCACGCCACCAGCTCCCCGCCGATCACGACGCCGGCGGCGCGCGCGAGCCGATCGGCGAGCGCCGGATCCGTGTCGTGCACGCGGCCGATCCCGCCCATCGGCGGGATGCGCGTGAACCCGTCGCGGAAACGCTGCACGCGCCCTCCCTCGTGGTCGACGGCGATCAGCAGCGGCGGGTTCCGGACCGACCGGATCTCGGCCGCGAGGGCGCGGAGCTGCGCCGCCGACCGGAAATTCCGCTTGAAGAGGATGACGCCGCCCACGAGGGGATGGGCGAGCATCTCCCGCTCGGGGGCCGCGAGCTCGGTCCCGGCGACGTCGAGCATCACCGGGCCGAGGGGCGCGTCAACCACCGCTCGCCTCCCCCTCGAGGACGACGAACGCGGCGGCGACCGAGAGCTCGTCGGCAAGCGACAGGTGCACGGCGCGGATGCCGCGCTTCGCGACGAGCTCGGCGAGCGCGGCGGAGAAGACGAGGTAGGGGCGCCCCGAGCGGTGGTTCGCGACGCCGACGTTCTGCCAGTTCACAGGGAAGCGGATGCCCGTCCCCATCGCCTTGGAGAACGCTTCCTTGGCCGCGAAGCGCTTGGCGAGATAGGCGGCCGGCTTCCGGTGCGCGGCGTAGCGCTCGAGCTCGGAGGCGACCAGGATCTTCTCGGCGAAGCGGTCCCCCCAGCGCCCGAGCGCGCGCTCGATGCGCGGGATCTCGACGAGGTCGGTCCCGACACCGAGGATCATCGCGCGGCCCGGATCACGGCCCGCGTCGCGGCGCCGACGATGAGCGCCTTCATCTCACGCACGGCCTCGCGCATGCCGACGAACACGGCGCGGCTCACGATCGCGTGCCCGATGTGGAGCTCGCGCACGCCGGGAAGCTGCGCGACCGCCTCCACGTTGAAATAGTTGAGCGCGTGGCCGGCATTGAACCGCATCCCCAGCGCGCGGATCGCAGCCCCGGCGGCGCGGATCCGGTCGAGCTCGGCCACGACGGCCGGCCGCTCGGCGTCGCGTCCCTGCGAGTGGAACGCGTGCGCGTAGGGCCCCGTGTGCACTTCACACACCGACGCGCCGATGCGGCGCGCGGCCTCCACCTGCGCGACGTCGGCGTCGATGAACACCGAGACGACGATCCCGGCGTCGGCGAGCCGCGCGACGGTGTCGGCGAGCCGCGCCTCCTGGGCGCGGATGTCGAGCCCCCCTTCGGTGGTGATCTCGTGCCGTCCCTCGGGCACGAGCATCGCCATCTCCGGGCGGATGCGGCGCGCGATGCCCACCATCTCCTCGGTGGGCGCCATCTCGAGGTTGAGCTTGATGTGGGTGAGCTCGCGCAGGCGGCTCACGTCCCCGTCCTGGATGTGCCGCCGGTCCTCGCGCAGGTGCACCGTGATGCCGTCGGCGCCGCCGAGGTGCGCCTCCACTGCCGCCCAGACGGGGTCCGGCTCGTAGGTGCGCCGCGCCTGGCGCACGGTCGCGACGTGGTCGATGTTGACGCCGAGCTCGATCATCGGCGGCAGCGCGGATGACGCGCGTTCCTCGCCTTCATAGGGTTTGCAGATCCGCGAAGATGCGCCGGCTGTGGAGCGTCTGCCGCTCGAGCCGGTGGTTGATGAGCAGCCGCATCAAGGCCCGCGACTGGGTTGCCGTTTCCGGATCGGAATAGTCGCCCCGCGCGATGCCGAGGAGCGCCCGCCCGCTGAACACCGCCGCCGCGCCGTCGGCGTCCGCCACCGGCACCGGCCCGCGCTCGACCTCGTAAGTATAGGTCCGGGCCGGGTCGATGGCCGAGCCGGTGAGCGCGTCGCGGTCGAGCGACAGCGCATAGCCGAGCTCCGCGAGCAGCGCTTTTTCGAACGCCCGGAGCACCGGCGCCACCTCGCCCGCCCCGGCGAGGCGCGCGACGGCCTCCGCGTAGCGGTCGAAGAGCGCCTCGTGCGGATCCTCCCGCGCCAGGAGCTTCAGCAACAGCTCGTTCAGGTAGAAGCCGCACAGCAGCGCAGCGCCGCGGAGCATCGGCCCGCCGCCCACCCACTCGGCCTTGACGAGCGTGCGCAGCTCGCCCTTCCCGGCCCAGGAGAGGAGCAGCGGCTGGAACTGGATCAGGGTGCCGCGCAGGGCCGCCCGCGGCCGCCTCGCGCCGCGCGCGAGCAGCGCCACGCGGCCGTGGTCGCGGCTGTAGGCCTCGACGACGAGACTCGTCTCCCGATAGGGGTAGGCGTGCAGCACGAACGCCCGCGCGTTGTCGACGCGTGCCCGTTCGGTCATGGCGCATCCATCAGGGCGCGGATCGCCGCCTCGTCCTCGGTCCAGCCGGCACGGACCTTCACCCAGACCTCGAGGAACACTTTCCCGCCGAAGAGCGCCTCGAGGTCGCGCCGGGCCGCGCTCGCGATCGCCTTGAGCTTCTCCCCGCCCGCGCCGATGACGATCGCCTTGTGGCCTTCCTTCGCGACGACGATCGCGGCGTGGATGCGCCGCAGCGTCCCGCGCTGCTCGAACTTCTCGATGACGACGGCGCTCCCGTAGGGCACCTCCTCCCCGAGCATGCGGAAGAGCTTTTCACGGATGAACTCGGCGGCCAGGAACCGCTCGCTCGCATCGGTGAGCGCGTCGGCTTCGAAGAGGGGTGGCTGCTCCGGGAGGAGCGGGGCCACCGCGTCGAGCAGCCGGCCGAGGTTCTTCCTCTTCGCCGCGCTCACCGGGACGACGGCCGCGAAAGCGAACGCCTGCGACACCTCCCGCAGGAACGGCAGCATCGCCGCCGGCGCGGCGCGCAGGTCGGACTTGTTGACGACGAGCACCACCGGGACGCCGCGCGGCAGCAGCGCGACGACCGCGCGGTCCTCCGGGCCGAACTCGCCGGCCGCGACCACGAACATCACGACGTCGACGGACTCGAGCGCCTCGCGCACGCGCCGGTTGAGCATCCGGTTGAGCGCGCCGCGGTGGCGGGTCTGGAATCCCGGCGTATCGACGAACACGTACTGGGCGTCCTCGCGCGTGACCACCCCGGCGAGCCGGTGGCGCGTCGTCTGCGGCCGGCGGGAGGTGATCGCGAGTTTCTGCCCGACGAGCGCGTTGAGCAGCGTCGACTTGCCCACGTTGGGCCGTCCGACGATCGCCACCGTCCCGCAGCGCAGCCCAGGCCGCTCCGCCATCAATGGCCGATCTGCTCGTAGGCCGCGCGCGCCGCTTCCTGCTCGGCGAGCCGTCGGCTCGAACCGGTGCCGGTGGTGCGCACGGCGAGCTCCGGGATCAGGCACTCCACCTCGAAGGTCTGGCTGTGCGCGGCGCCCTGGGTCGACACCACGTTGTATCGCGGCAGCGGCTGCTTGCGCGCCTGGAGGAATTCCTGCAGCTGCGTCTTCGGGTCCTTGGCGCTCGCGCGCGGGTCGATCGCGTCGATGAGCGGCCGGTAGAGCCGCAGGACGACGCCTTGCGCGGCCTCGAAGCCGCTGTCGAGGAAGACGGCGCCGAAGATCGCCTCCACCGCGTCCGCGAGGATGGACGGCCGCGTGTAGCCACCGCTCTTCAGCTCGCCTTCTCCGAGCCGGAGGAACTCGCCGAGCGCGAGGCCCTGGGCGATCTGGTGCAGGGTCGGCTCGCGCACCAGGTTGGCGCGCAGCCGCGACAGCTCGCCCTCGCGCAGGGACGGGAAGCGGTGGAAGAGCTCCGCCGCGATGACGCAGTTGAGGACGCTGTCGCCGAGGAACTCGAGCCGCTCGTTGTGCGGCGAGCCGTAGCTGCGGTGGGTGAGCGCGCGCGTCAGGAGCTCGGGGCGGCGAAAAGGGTGCCCGATCGCTTCCTGCAGCCGCTTGCGGTCCATCGCCCCTTCATTCGCCCCGCGGCTTGACGGACGTCGGGGCGCTCGAGCCCTGGAAGTCGAAGGCGATGCTCACCGGCCCGAAGAGGTGCACCTTGCGCTCGTAGGCGAACGACACCACGATCTCGTTGCCCTCCTTGGTCACCTCGAGGTCCTTCCCCGAGATCGACTTGAAGTCGTCGATGTCCGCACGCCGGTCGAACGCCTTGCGCACGTCCGCCACGGTCGCGTTGCGCAGCTCGCCGCTCTGCGTGATCCCGGACACCGCCTTCTTGATCGTGTAGAACTCGATCACCGCCGGGGCCACCTTCATGCCCACGATAGCGACCAGCACGAGCAGCACGAGCAGCGTGAGGATGCCGAGGAAACCGATGCCTTTCTGACGACGCATGCGCGGGCTCTCCGCCTCAGTTGAAGGAGCCGAACCGCCGGGGCTCACCGAGGTTGAGCCAGATGAAGAACGCCTTGCCGACGATATTCTCCTCTGGGACGAAGCCCCAGACCCGGCTGTCGCTCGAGTTGTCCCGGTTGTCGCCCATCATGAAATAGTGGCCCGGCGGCACCTTGCACGTCAGGCCCTCGGTATTGTAGAGGCAATTCTCGCGGTGGGGGAATTGCCGCACGAACGGCGGCATCGCCGGTGCGTCGTTTTCCACGATGATGCGGTGCTCGCGGTCGCCGAGCTTCTCGACGTACTCGGTCGCCACGCTCATCCGCTCCGGGTTGATGTAGTCGCCGACGGCCCGGACCGGCACCTCCTCCCCGTTCACCCAGAGCCGCTTGCCCGTGTACCGGATCGTGTCCCCGGGGAGCCCGACCACGCGCTTGATGTAGTCGAGCGAGGGGTCCTCGGGGTAGCGGAACACCATGACGTCGCCCCGCTGCGGGCTGCCCACCTCGACCACCTTGCGGTTGACGATGGGCAGGCGCACACCGTAGGCGTACTTGTTGACGAGGATGAAGTCCCCTACGAGCAGCGTCGGGATCATCGATCCCGAGGGGATCTTGAAAGGCTCCACCAGGAACGAGCGCAGCAGGAACACCGCGAGGATCACCGGGAAGAAGCTCTTCGGATACTCGATCCACCAGGGCTCCTTCTCGCCGGGGCCGCGTTTCTTCGCGAAATGGAGCCGGTCGGCGAGCGCGACCGCGCCCGTCCCCACGAGCAGGAGGAAGAGGATCAGCGCGAAGTTCATCACTTCTCCCCGACTTGCAGGATGGCGAGGAAGGCCTCCTGCGGGATCTCGACCGTGCCGACCTGCTTCATGCGTTTCTTGCCGGCCTTCTGCTTCTCGAGGAGCTTGCGCTTGCGCGTGATGTCGCCGCCGTAGCACTTGGCGAGCACGTTCTTGCGCAGCGCCTTGACCGTCTCGCGCGCGATGATGTGCGACCCCACGGCCGCCTGGATGGCGACGTCGAACATCTGCCTCGGGATGAGCTCGCGCATCTTCGCCGCGAGCTCGCGGCCGCGGTACTGCGCGCTCGCGCGGTGCACCATGAGCGAGAGCGCATCGACGCGCTCGCCGTTCACCAGGATGTCGAGCTTCACCATGTCCGCCGGCCGGAATTCCCTGAATTCGTAGTCGAGCGACGCATAGCCGCGCGACGCGGACTTCAGCTTGTCGAAGAAGTCCATCACCACCTCGTTGAGCGGCATGTCGTAGGTGAGCATCACCTGCCGGCCGTGGTACTGCATGTTCTTCTGCACGCCGCGCTTCGCGGTGCAGAGCGTGATGATCGCGCCAACGTATTCCTGCGGCACGAAGATGGTCGCCGCGATGATCGGCTCGCGGATCTCCTCGATCCGCCCCGGGTCGGGCATCTTCGCCGGGTTCTCGACGTGGAGCTCCGTGCCGTCGCGCAGCCGCACCTCGTAGACCACCGTCGGTGCGGTGGTGATGAGGTCCATGTCGTACTCGCGCTCGAGCCGCTCCTGCACGATGTCCATGTGCAGCAGGCCGAGGAAGCCGCAGCGGAAGCCGAAGCCGAGCGCCTGCGATACCTCGGGCTCGTAGTGCAGCGACGCGTCGTTGAGCTTGAGCTTCTCGAGGGCGTCGCGCAGCGCCTCGTACTGGTTGGCCTCGACCGGATAGAGCCCCGCGAACACCTGCGGCTTGATCTCCTTGAAGCCGGGCAGCGCGGTCGCGGCCCGGCGGTCGGCGAGCGTGACGGTGTCGCCCACGCGCGCGTGGCCGAGCTCCTTCATCCCGGAGATGACGAACCCCACCGCGCCCGCTGCGAGTTCCGGCCGCGCCTGCGACTTCGGGGTGAAGACGCCGACCTGCTCGCAGAGGTAGGTCGCGCCGGTGGACATGAGCAGGATCCGGTCCTTGGGCCGGAGCACCCCGTCCACGACGCGCACCAGCATGACGACGCCGACGTAGTTGTCGAACCAGGAGTCGATCACGAGCGCGCGCAGCGGCGCGCCGGGATCCCCGCGGGGGGGCGGGACGCGGCTCACGATCGCCTCCAGGATGTCGTCGATGCCCTCTCCGGTCTTGGCGCTCGCCCGGATCGCGTCCTTCGCGGGAATCCCGATCACGTCCTCGATCTCCTCGATCGCCCGCTCGGGGTTCGCCGAAGGCAGATCGATCTTGTTGAGCACCGGGATCACCTCGACGCCCTGCTCGATCGCGGTATAGGAGTTGGCGACCGTCTGCGCCTCGACGCCCTGAGAGGCGTCGACGACGAGCAGCGCGCCCTCGCAGGCGGCGAGCGACCGCGAGACCTCGTAGGAGAAGTCGACGTGCCCCGGCGTGTCGATCAGGTTCAGGTTGTACACGTGCCCGTCGCGCGCCCGGTACTCGAGCGCGGCGGTCTGCGCCTTGATCGTGATGCCGCGCTCGCGCTCGAGATCCATGGAGTCGAGCACCTGCTCGGACATCTCGCGGTCGGAGAGCCCGCCGCAGCGCTGGATGAACCGGTCGGCGAGCGTGGACTTGCCGTGGTCGATGTGCGCGATGATGGAAAAGTTGCGGATGCGATCCATGGCAAAAAGGGTGCCGCGGACGGCACCCTTTTCGGAACCTGAAGTCGCTGAATTTTAGCGGATTTCCGCGAGGCGTTCACGCAGCGCCGCGGCGTCGGCGCGGCCCGCGGCGAGCTCCCGGCCGCCGCAGGCGAGGACCGGCACGCGCGCGCCGTAGCGCTCGTCGAGCGCCGGATCCGCGTCGACGTCCACGTAGCGGAGCGTCATCCCGAGCCCGGCGGCGAGCGGCGCCACCGTGCGCTCCATCTCTTCGCAGAGGTGGCAGTAGCGCCGGCCGTAGAGTGTGAGCTCGACCGGGGCCGCACTCACTCGCCGCGGATGGTCACGAAGAGGCTCGTATCGCCGCGCCGGACCTGGAGTGTGATCGTCGCCGATTTGTCGATGCCGGCGAGGACCTTGTTGAACTGGTCGGCGCTCTTCACTTCCGTCGTCTGGCCCTTGGCGGTGATGGCGAGGACGATGTCCCCCGGCCGCAGGTCCGCCCGGACGCTCGGCTTGACCTCGTCGATCACCGCGCCACCCGCGACGTTGAGCTGCCGGCGCCGGTCCTCGGGCAAGTCGCTCATCACGAGCCCGAGCCGGTTCGCGACCGCTTCCGGCTTCGGGGCCGGCTTCGCACGGTCACCGCGCGCCGCGATGCGGTCGTCCGGCAGCTCAGCGACCGTCACGTTGAGGTCGAGCGTCTCGCCCTTCCGGTACACCTGCACGGTCGACCGGGTCCCGGGCCGGGTGCCGCCGACGATGCGCGGCAGGTCGCTCGACTGGTTGACCGCCTTGCCGTCGAACTTGAGGATGATGTCGCCGGCGAGCACGCCCGCCCTGTCCGCGGGCCCGCCTTTCTCCACCTGGTTCACGAGCGCGCCCATCGGCCGCGGCAGCCCGAAGGAGTCGGCGAGGTCCTTGGACACCTCCTGGATCACCACGCCGATGCGGCCACGGCTCACGCGCCCCGAAGTGCGCAGCTGCTGCTGGACTTCCATGGCGACGTCGATCGGGATCGCGAACGAGAGCCCCATGAACCCGCCGGTACGGCTGTAGATCTGCGAGTTGATCCCCACCACCTCGCCCTTCATGTTGAAGAGCGGGCCGCCCGAGTTGCCCGGATTGATGGCGACGTCGGTCTGGATGAAGGGGACGAAGTTCTCCGAGGGGAGCGACCGCCCCTTCGCGCTCACGATGCCCGCGGTCACGCTGTTCTCGAAGCCGAACGGCGCGCCGATCGCCACCACCCACTCGCCGACGCGCAGCTTGTTCGGGTCGCCCATGCGCACCGTCGGCAGGCCGGTCGCCTCGATCTTGAGCAGGGCGACGTCCGTGCGCTTGTCCGCCCCGACGACCCTCGCCTTGAACTCGCGCTTGTCGGTGAGCTTGACGGTGATCTCCTCCGCCCCTTCGACCACGTGCGCGTTGGTGAGGATGTAGCCGTCCGGGCTGATGAAGAATCCGGAGCCGAGCGACTGCTGCTCGAACTGCCGCGGCCCGGGTTGCCCGGGTCCCGGGCGCGGCGCGAAGCGCCGGAAGAAGTCGTAGAGCGGGTCGTCCTCGTCGAGCTGCGGGAACTGCGGCAGGCCGCGCCCCCGGGCCTGCGTCGTGCTGATGTTGACGACCGCCCCACCCTGCTTTTCCACGAGGTCGGTAAAGTCGGGCAGCTCCCGGCCCTGCGCGGCGGCATTGGCGGACAAGGTCGCGGCCGCGAGGAGGAAGGCGACGGCAAAGGCTCTCATGGTCTGCTCTGCGAGGGCGTAGTCGACGGAAGATAAGGCCGGCGGCGGGCGCCCGCAAGGGAGGCCGGCGCGGGGTGTGCGTCAGTTGCGCTTGCGGTGCTCGACGCCCTGCGAAATGATGCGCACGGTCTCGGCAGGCGCCTCCCCGACCACCGTGACGAGGTAGTCGTCCACCTTGCGGGAGTAGATGTTGGTGGCCCCGTGACGGGTTGCGCCGAGCTCGCGCGGCGCGCGGTTCGCTGCCGGCTCGATGAACACGCTCACCGCCGCGAGCCCGTCGGAGAGCACGATCTGCCCGACGTCGGGCGCTCCGCCAAGCCGCCGCTTCACCTCGGTCACCTTGCGGAAGCCCGCCGGCACGGCCTTCAGCGTCCACCCCAGGTCGGACAAGTTCGCGGGCGTCATCTCGGCGTGCTCCACGCGCCAGTCCGGTGCCTTGCCCGAGAAGCGGGACTTGAGCTCCGAGCGGTCGACACCGCCGATGCGGATCTGCGTGAACGCGAACTGCTCGACCACCTCGTTCTTCTCGTCCAGGGTCTGCGCCTTCAGCAGCATCCCCGTGCGGGTGTCGGCGCACAGGCGCTGGCCGTAGCGGAACGCGTCCTTGGGCTCGAGCAGGATCGTCTGGCATTCGTGCCCGGCCACCCGGCGCAGCTCGCCCTTGCGGATCGTGTAGTGCGCCGCGATATCGTTCAGATGCTCGGGGACGAGCCCCGGGAACGGCCGCGCGACCGTCGCCTTCTCCACCTTCACCGTCATGGATCCCGGCAGATAGCACGTCACCTCGTCGCCGACCCGGACGACCTCCCGTGGCGTGCCGTCGAGGACCTCCAAGCGCTCCAGCGAACTCGGACCGTTCACGAGGCGGGCTGGTAGATGAACGTGCCGGCGAAGGAAAGGTCGCGCGAGGCGGCATAGATGCGCTGCAGCCACTGGGTGGCATCGAGGCCGGACGGGGGCTGCGCCAGCGCGCCCGTGGCGAGCGCGGCGATGGCGAGCAGAAGCGAGGCGGCGCGCATCTCAGTCGTCCACACGACGGGAGCGGCAGGCCGCTTCGCGGCGCCCCGCGGCGCTCCCCCAACCCGGATCAAGCGATGCCTG
>JAOAEA010000083.1 GCA_026417035.1 Burkholderiales bacterium | reverse complement strand
GAAACCGCCCGCCTCCATCGCTTCGTGCATGAGCGCGTCGTCGATCACGACGTTGGTGCGCGTGGCGCGGGCTGTGCGTAACTTGGGCATCGGTGGATTCCAATGTGTAAGCGCTCCGCGATTCTTACACATCCCGGCGTGGGATTGGAACAGGGCGCCTACCGCTGCGGAAACCCGAACGCGCCTGCACCGCAAGGAACCCGCGGCGCCTCACGCCGCGCGCTTCAAGCACGCCGCGCCGAGCCGGGCGGCGAAGGCTGACTCCTTGTGGCTGGTGAGCAGCAGGCGGTCGGTGGCGCGCGTCATGGCGACGTAGAGGAGCCGCGCCTCGTCCTCGGGGGACTCCTTCTCGTAGGGCATGAAGCCGATGCCGGGGATCGCAACGACCGGGAACTCGAGGCCCTTGCTGCTGTGCATGGTGAGGACCTTGACGCTGTCGTGCCCCGGGTCGAAGTGCCGCCGTGCCTTCGTCTCCTGCAGCCACTCGACCGGGATGCCCGCCTGGCGCAGCGCCTGCACGACTTCCTCGCCCATGAACTGCGACCGGTACACCACCGCCATTTCGTTCCACGCGCGGCCCTCGTCGTGGCGGGCCCGCAGCCACTCGGCGATGTGGTGCCCTTCGGCCTTCAGCGACGGGCGCCGGACGAGCTCGGGAGCCGGGCCGTGGCGGCCGGCGGTGGCGGGCTCGATCAGGGGAACGCCGTCCTCTTCCGCCGCCTCGGGCGTGAGGACGTCCCGCGCGAATTCGTGGGCGACGGCGAGGACTTCGGCGGTGTTGCGGTAGTTGAGCCGCAGGATCGTGGTGCGTCCCTGCGCTTCGATGCCGACGCTCTTGAAGCTGAACTTGCGGCGGGCGCGCCGGGTGTAGATCGACTGCGCGTCGTCGTAGAGCACGAGAAGCGAATTCGTCTCGGGGTCGACCATCTGAACGACGAGCGTCAGCCACTCGGGGCGGAAGTCGTGCCCTTCGTCGATCAGCACGGCGCCGTATTGGGCGGACGGGATCTGACCCCGCTCGACGGCGCGGATCACCGTCTCCACCATGCGGTCGAAGAATCCTTCGCCCGGCTCCGGCTTGGGCACGCCGTAGAGCTTGAGCTGGTCGTGGCACCAGCCGTGGAAATGGCGGACGGCGACCTTCTCGGTCAAGCCACGCTGGTCGATCACGTGCGCGAGCTTCGCAGCGAGCGTGACGTTGTAGCAGAGGACGAGGATCGGCTTCGCGAGGAGCTCGGCGAGTCGCACACAGCGGTAGCCGAGGATGAGCGTCTTGCCGGAGCCTGCCACGCCGTGGATCACGCGGTGACCCTCGCCGAGGCTCCGCGCGAGCTGCTCCTGCTGGAGATCCATGACGCGGACCAGGTCCGGGAGCGTTTCGGCGGTCGTCGGCGCACGGCCCTCCAGGTCGAGGCCCGGCTGCTCGATGCGGATCTCGGGAAAGAGATGCCAGCGGATGCGCTCGATCTGCGGCATCGTGAGGAGGCGCGCGAACGGCGCGGCCTGCATCCGCCAGAGCCGCTCCTGGAAGTCCGCTGCATCCACGTTCTCCGTCATCTCGTCGCCGCAGATCACGCGCTCGGGGTCGAGGACCTCGCCGAGCCGCGCCGCGTCGAACTGCTTGCGGGTGATGCGCGTGAGCGCAGCGCCGTAGCCGTAGGGAAACACGAGCCTACCCCGGTGCGGCCCCTCCGCGACCCGCAATGCAGGATCGCGCTCGAGGAGCTCTTTCACGGCGAACGCATACTGGCGCGCCTGCTCGAGCGGGCTCGGGACGTGCTTCAGCCCGCGCTCGGTGAGGATGGTGAAGCTCACCCGGTCGCCGCCGCGGATGGTGTCGATCGTCCAGTCCTTGACCTCGAGGACGAGCAGGCCCCGGCCCGGGTGCAGAACGATGAAGTCGGGATGGAGCTGGCGCGGCCCGACCGGGACGTCGTACCAGCAGAGGTAGTCGTCGTCGAGCTTCGCCTCGAGGCGCTGGGCGAGCCGCCGCTCGCCGGGGGTCATGCGGCGGTCGCAGCTCGCGATCGAGGGGAGGACTCGCGCCAAGGGGAAAACGCATCGGGTTTCGTTGATCGCAAGTCTCGCATCCGGCAGCACGATCGAGCGCGGGCATTGTTCACGCGACCGTGGCCCGCACGACCCCCCAAGGGCTCCGCCTTGGTCGTCCCGCGCGTTTGCTGCACTTGGAGCCGTTCGACTTCCGGGCAGCCGGCGCTCGTCCGGCATCCTGGGCGCCGGAAGTCGGATCAGCGCCCCGCTCCTCGCTGGATGGCCTGCTTCAAGACGGCAGGCCCGGCCATCCAGCCCGATTGCCCCCCAACCCAGCGCGTGGCAGTCTGTGGCGCGACAGCCCGCCGTCCTGCCCGCCACCTCGA
This sequence comes from Burkholderiales bacterium, assembly GCA_026417035.1. Classification (GTDB taxonomy): domain Bacteria; phylum Pseudomonadota; class Gammaproteobacteria; order Burkholderiales; family SG8-39; genus JAOAEA01. The sequence goes on along the minus strand of JAOAEA010000083.1, from coordinate 10,261 downwards.
AGGAGCCCCCCATGAACCCCATCCCCGCCTCCCGCGCCTATCTCGAAGACTCTCCCGACGCGAATCTGTCGCAGGCGGTGATGCTCGTGTCGCTCGGACGCTTCGTGGGAGCGCGGTGGCTCGCGCCCAAGCGCGGCGCCGAGGCGGCGCAGGAGGAGTTCATCGACGGGTTTCCGGCCGAGGATTTCGCCACGCTCGGGATTCCGCGCGTCGAGGCGGCGGCGCGCAGGCTCGGCGGCGGCGAGGATCTCGCAATCCGCGGGCGGCTCGCCGAGCGGGTGCCCGAGGGCCTGCGCGCGGACGCGCGCCGGCGCTTCGACGAGACGCGGCGCGCGGCCGAGCGCTTCCTCGCCAAGCCCGAGCCAGGAGGCGCGCTCGAGCTGATGGCGGCGTGCCTCGTGCATCCCTCGCCGCACACGCGCGTCGCCGCCGCGTGGGCGTATGGCGTGTGCCTCGCCGATCCGGCCATCGCGGTGCGCGTGCTCGCCGACGTGCTCTCGCCCGAGGGGAAGGACGGGCGGCCCGACGCGCTCGCCGAGCAGATGGCGGCGACGGCGCTCGCGCAGTTCGACCCGAAGCACCCGGCGCTCGCGCGCCTGCTCGTGCCGGGCGAGCGGCGCGGCGGCAGGCCCTCGAGCACGAGCCTCGTCGTGCACGGCACGTTCGCCCGCACGAGCTCGTGGTGGCAGCCGGGCGGCGACTTCCACGGCTATCTCAAGTCGAACGTGGCGCCGGACCTCTACGACGCGCCCGACCGCTTCGAGTGGACGGGCGAGTACAACGACGACGCGCGGGGCGAGGCGGCCGACGGGCTCGCGGCCTGGCACGCCGCGCACGGCCACGTCGAGCCGGACATCTATGCGCACAGCCACGGCGCGAACGTCGTTATGCTCGCGACGAACGCGCCGCGGAGCCTGCGCGTGGGGAAGCTGGTGCTCCTCTCGTGCCCCGTGCACAAGGACAAGTACATGCCCGACTTCGCCAACGTCGCCGGCAAGGTGTTCTCGATCCGGGTGCACGCGGACCCGGTGATCTTCATCGACGGCGGACGGCAGCGCTTCCGCGACCCGAGCATCACCGAGCACACGCTCGACGTCTGGTTCGACCACTCGGCGACGCACGACCCGGCCGTGTGGCAGAGCGAGAACGTGCCGGCGAAGATCGTCTAGCGCCGGCGCATGGGGCTTCGCGCGACCTTGGGCGTCCTCGCCGCCGGCGCGGCGTGGCGGCTCGGGCATCCGCGCCGGGCGGGGCGGGCGCTCGTCGACGCGCTCGGAGCCGACGACGAGAACGCGCGCACGATCGCCGGGATGCTGCTCGTGAAGGGCGGCGCGCACGCGGTGCCGCTCGTGCGCGAGGCGATGGCACGCCGCGAGAACCTCGCGATGGCGCTCTCGGTGGCGGGGAGCATCGCCGACCCCGCGCTCGCCGACGAGGTGCGCCGATTCGCGGACGACGCCGATCCACAGGTGGCCACCGCGGCGCGCGACGCGCTGCGCTCCATCGAGCGGGCGAAGCGCGGGAGGTAGGAAGCGGTTGGAGGGCGATCCGGCGTGGCGGGCTCACGCGCTGAGCGGCCCGCCGGCGCTGGCCGGGCCCGACTCTCCCGAGCCTCGCGAGCGCCACGCCGGGCGAGAAGATGACGATCGAGCTGCAGGCTGCCCGAGGCAAACGGGCCACGCCCCGGAAATCCGGGCCGAAGCCGCGCCTCAGCCCACCACCTCGCCGCGCTCGGGGAAGGGCGGGCCGATCCGGAGGATGCCGCTCGTGCGCACGCACGGGACGCCGTCGGCGGTGACGAGCCCCTGCGCGAAGACCAGCGTGCGCGTGACGCGCAGCACTTCCGCTTCGCCCTGCACCCACTGGCCGAGCTGCGCCGGGGCGAGATAGTCGATCGTGAGGTTCACCGTCGGCAGGAAGCGCATGCCGACCTCGGCGCTCTTCCGGTGCACGGTGATCGGCAGCAGCATGTCGCAGAAGGTCGCGAGCATCCCGCCGTGGCAGGAACCGAGCAGGTTGGTGTGGCGGCGCTCGACGCGAAAGCCGAGGAGCACGAGGCTCCCTTCGTGGCGGATGTAGAGCGGGCCGTTCGCGGCGATGAAGTCGCCGGGGATGTCGAGGGGGACGAAGCCGGGAGGGAGCATGTTCAGAGGCTAGAGGACAGAACAGATAGGACACAGAGCTCGAAATCCGGGACCTGGTGGCCGGATGCGCTGCGCTCGACGGGGGGCCGCGGGGCCGACGGCGCTTGCGACGGCGCCGCGGGCACGAGAAGCACGGTGCTCACCTCGGTTCGCGCTCGCTTTCGTTGCCTCGGGCCTCCGACCCCCACCCCAGCCCTCCACTTGCGAGGNGGAGGGAGAAGAAGCGGGGGAACTCCCTCTTCCTTTTCTCAGGGAGAAGGCAGGGATGGGGGTACCGGGCCTTCTCTGTCCTCTGTCCTCTGTCTTCTGTCTTCTGTCCTCTGCCCACCGACACGCCCCCTACCCCGCCACTTCCACGAGCTGCACCGGCCGGTGCACGCACAGGCGGAAGCGGCCGCGCCCGGTCTTCTCGATGCGCATCGCGGCGGAGCGCTCCTCGAGCCGGCGCGCGAGCAGCACCAGCCGCGCCTCGAGGTTGTCGTGGATGTCGGGCAGGCGGAGCGACGCGTCGAGGCGCAGCTCGCGGTTGGAGAACTCGGTGCGGCCCTCGTTCGCGTAGTCGCGCAGGAGCTTCCAGAAGATCGCGCCGGCGACGCCCTTGATGAGGTAGTCCTCGCCGAGGAAGACGCTGTCGTTCGCCGCGTAGCGCCGCACGACGACCGGCGGGCCCGCGACCGGCGCGGGGGCCGATCCCGCACGCGGCGCTTCCTCCTCGCGCTCGTCGGCCTGCAGCGCGTGGATCGCGGCGCCGAGCTCGCCGGCGAGCGCGACGAGCGCGTCCTCGTCGTCGTAGCGGAAGCGGCGGTCCTCGGGGCTCTCGACGAAGAGCACGCCGGTGACGTGGCCGCCGGTGACGATCGGCACCGCGAGCTGGCTCGCCGACTCCGCGAGCCCGGGGAGCGGGATCTCCACTTCGAGCTGGCCGGCCATGCCGAGCCTCTCCGCGGCCTCCCGCACCGCGCGCCCGTAGGAGTACTCGGCGGTCGCGTACGAGATGCGGATCGGCGTGCCCTCGCGCGCGGCGACGCCGATCACGCCGAGGCCCAGCGGGATCTCCGAGCCGATGCCGGAAGTCGGGTAGCCGCGGCTCGCGACGGTGTAGAGCCGGTCGCGGCGCGCGTCGAGCATGAGGATCATCGCGTGATGGATTCCGAAGAGCGTTTCGAGGCTCTGCAGCGCGCACTCGAGCAGGCCGGCGAGGTCTGACGCCCCGGCAATGCGCTGCGACGCCGTGCGCAGGGCGGCCAGGAGGTTGCGCTCGGGCGGCGGCGCGGCGAGGTGCCGCCCCGGAACGAGCTCGATCGCTTGCACGCGGTACACGTCCGAGCCGAGGAGGCGGAAGACGCCGGTCATGCCGGTGTGCGAGGCGATCCCCGCGAGCTTGGCCTTCATGCTCTCGAAGAGCGGCCCCTCGGTCTCGGTGCGCAGGTACTCGATCGCCAGCCGGTACTGCGCCGCGGTGAGCGGATGCACGAGGTCGGCGGTGGCGTGCGGGTTCGCGAGGATGTTCTCGCGCGTCTTGCTGAAGAACTGGTAGGTGAGCGCGACGTGCTGCGGATCGACGTAGTGGATCTGCGACACGTAGGTGACGTTCGGCGTGCCGTCCGGCGCGCAGGTGGCGACGAGCCCCGGGACGGCGCCCTCGAAGCAGTCGCGGATGGCGTCGAGCGTGAGCGGCATCGCGCCTACGCGGCGAGCCGGCGGCCGGCGTTCGGGCCGGGCGTCTGCGCGAACGCGGCGTCCGGCGTGAACGTGACGGCGACGACGTCGGCCGGGTCCGCATGGAACACCGAGCGCACCAGCTCCTCGGAGTAGCCGAGCGGCACGAGCTCGCCCAGCTTGCCGACGAGCTGCCGGCCGATGATCTCGAGGTCGCCCGGCTCGACGCGCGTGATCTCGGCGTCACTGCCCTTCACCTGGATGGTGCGGTGCGTGCTCGGCTGGCTGAAGCACACGGCGATGGTGCGCGTGGTCGCGATGTCGCGCAGCAGCCGTTGCGCGCCCATGCCCGCGAGGAAGACCGTCACCTGGCGGCGGTCGGGCGAGACGCGGCAGCCGACCGCGCGCGAGACCGACGAGTGCAGCGCCGCGTCGCGCGAGGCGACGCTCACCGTCACGCCGCCCTGGACGAAGGCGGCGTGCTCGGCGTCGAGGACGGGACGTGCGGCGTCGCGGTCCATGGCGCGGATAATAGCAAGCGTCGCGGAGGGAGCACCGGATGGACGAAGCCCGCATCGGATTCGGATGGCCGCCTTCGGCGCGCGACCCCGCGGCGCCGCGCATCGAGACCGAGGTCGCGATCGCCGCGCCGCGCGAGCGCGTGTTCGACTTCGTGACGACGCCCGCGCTCTGGCACCGCTGGCACCCCGCGACGTTGGGCGTATCCGGCGCGCCGCCGCGGCCGCTCCTCGCCGGCGAGTCGGTCGTCGAGCACATCCGCGCGGGCGGCCGCAGGTTCGACGCGACGTGGACGGTGCTCGCGTGCGAGCGCCCGGCGCTTTGGGTGATCGCGACGCAGGCGGAGCCCGGCGCGGCGCGGATCGCCTACACGCTCGCCGAGGCGGCGCTCGGCTGCCGCTTCCGCCGCGTGCTCGAGTTCCGCTCGCACCGCCTGCCGTGGCGGGCGCTCGACGGCTCGCTCGCGCGGTGGGTCCTTGCGCGGCAGTCGGCGCGCGCGCTCGCCAACCTCAAGACGGCGGTCGAAGGCTGAGCGCGCCCTGCCGTCGCCTTGAAGGACGCTGCGCGCGCGACACGCGCAGCGTCACGTCGGACGGCCGTCCATGCGGGCGATGCAGCGCTTGAAGAAGGAGGCCGCGTGCGTCTCGGGTTTGTCGTTCGAGTCGAATACGGTCTCCGCCTCCTCGATGAGGAACTCCGCGTCGTCGGCGTCCTGCACGAACCAGCGCAGGTGCGCGGGGTAGGCCTGGATCGCGACGATGTCGCCCTTGAGCCGGCCGATGAACTCCGACCGGGCGATGCCGTTGTCGCGCGAGCGCGCGGCGTTGCCGATGAAGTCGCTCCCCTCGACGCACTCGGTGTAGGTCAGCGGGCGCGCGCCGGCCGCGAGCGGCAGGCACAGGGCGAGCGACGCGACGGCCGACGCCAATCTCCTCATCCTCATGGCGGTGCTCCTTCTGGTTGTGTGCAGGGGCGTGCGCCACCGGCTTGCGGCCGCCGGCGCCGCGCACGGCCATTCTGCGCGCAAGCAGGGCGGTCGGGGCACTTGGAACGTGCGATTTGACGCGCCGGTGACGATCCCTGTTGCACTGCAGCGCCGCGCGCTACACTGCGCGCCTTCCATGACGGCCGTCCACGCCCCACTCGGCGAGCGCGCGCTCGCGATCCTGCGCGAGGTCTTCGGGCACGCGGCGTTCCGCGGCGCGCAGGCCGAGATCGTCGGCCACGTCGCGGCCGGGGGCGACGCGCTCGTGCTCATGCCGACCGGCGGCGGGAAGTCGCTCTGCTACCAGGTGCCGGCGCTCCTGCGCGAAGGCACGGGCATCGTGGTCTCGCCGCTGATCGCGCTGATGCAGGACCAGGTGGACGCGCTCCGCCAGGCGGGGGTGCGCGCCGCGTTCCTCAACTCGACGCTCTCGGCCGCGCGAGCCGACGCGGTGGAGCGCGCGCTGGTCGCGGGCGGCCTCGATCTCCTCTACGTGGCGCCCGAGCGGTTGCTCACGCCGCGCTGCCTCGACCTCCTCGGCCGCGCGCAGCTCGCGCTCTTCGCGATCGACGAGGCGCACTGCGTTTCGCAATGGGGCCACGACTTCCGCCCGGAATACCTCCAGCTCTCGGTGCTCGCCGAGCGCTTCCCCGGCGTACCGCGCATCGCGCTCACCGCGACCGCCGACCCGCAGACGCGCGCCGAGATCGTGTCGCGCCTCGCCCTCGCGGGCGCACGGGTGTTCGTGTCGAGCTTCGACCGCCCGAACATCCGCTACGCGATCGTCGACAAGGACGAGCCGCGCGCGCAGCTCCTCGCCTTCATCCGCGAGGAGCACCCCGGCGACGCGGGCATCGTCTATTGCCTGTCGCGCAAGAAGGTGGAGGAGACGGCCGAGTGGCTCGTCGGCCACGGCATCGCGGCGCTCGCCTACCACGCGGGCATGGACGCCGAGACGCGCGCCGCGAACCAGGCGCGCTTCCAGCGCGAGGACGGGATCGTGATGGTGGCGACGATCGCGTTCGGCATGGGCATCGACAAGCCCGACGTGCGGTTCGTCGCGCACCTGGATCTGCCCAAGTCGATCGAGGGCTACTACCAGGAGACCGGCCGCGCGGGCCGCGACGGGCTGCCGGCGGACGCGTGGATGACCTACGGCCTCGCCGACGTCGTGCAGCAGCGCCGCCTCATCGAGCAGTCGGAGGCCGCCGAGGACTACAAGCGCGTCGCGAGCGCGAAGCTCGACGCGCTGCTCGGGCTGTGCGAGACCGCCGGCTGCCGCCGCGTGCGGCTCCTCGCCTACTTCGGCGAGGCCGCCGACCCGTGCGGGAACTGCGACACCTGCCTCGCGCCGCCGGAGACCTGGGATGCGACCGTCGCCGCGCAGAAGGCGCTGTCCGCGATCTACCGCACCGGCCAGCGGTTCGGCGCCGTGCACCTCATCGACGTGCTGCGCGGGAAGGCGACCGAGCGGACCGCGAAGCTCGGCCACGACCGGCTCTCGGTGTTCGGCGTCGGCGCCGAGCTCGACGAGGCCGCGTGGCGCGGCGTGTTCCGCCAGCTCGTCGCGCTCGGGCTCGCGCAGGTGGACCACGCGGCGCACGGCGCGCTCAGGCTCACCGACGCGAGCCGCGCCGTGCTGAAGGGCGAGCGCAAGGTCGAGATGCGCCGCAGCGTCGCGCGCGGCAAGGGCAGGCGCCCGGCCGCCGCGCCGGTGGGCGTGCGGGGCCTCGCGGCCGGCGACCGCGAGCGCTTCGAGCGCCTCAAGCAATGGCGCCGCGACGAGGCGCACCGGCAGGGCGTCCCGGCTTACGTGATCCTGCACGACGCGACGCTCGCCGAGATCGCCCACCGGCGGCCGGCGACGCTCGCCGAGCTCGCCGCGGTCGGTGGCATCGGCGCGAAGAAGCTCGAGCGCTACGGCGCGGCGCTGGTCGCGCTGGCGCGCGGCGAGGGCTGACGCGCGGCCGTGGCCCGCGCGCGACCGTGTTACGGCGCCGGGAGCGTCGCGCTGCGCGAGCGCCGGATCGCCGCGTCGCGCGTCGCGCTCGGCGCCGACGAGTGTGCCACCCCGGCCACGACCTCGCCTCGCCGCGTGATGGCGACGGCCCGGCCGGTCTTCCCGACGCGGCGGATGATCTCGAGGCAGCGCCGCTCGAGCTCGGTCACCGAAACGTCGATGTCGCGCACCCGTTGCCGCCGCCTCACCACCCGGTGTCGCGGATACCGAGCCGGTACGCGAGCTGGTTCACCGCGATGTCGGCGACGAACGTGAAGACGAGCACCGTCGCGACGTCCGTCCACGAGAGCGCGACGAGCGGCGAAACGAGAAGGAGCGCGCCGGCCGGGAAGTCGAGCTGGTCGAACGGGATCCACGGCTTTCCCGGCGCGATGCCGATGCGGCGCTTCGCGAAGCTCTTCGCGGCATCACCCGCCATCGCGCCGAAGCCCATCGCGAGCCCGACGGCGAGCCAGTCGGACGCCGGCCACAGGCTCCGTTCCCAGCCGATGCGCGATTGCACGAAAGCGGTCGCGACGCCCGTCGTGACGCCGAGGGCGAAGCCCACCACCGTCTTGTGGCTGCCGAAGAGCCGCTCGTGGATCGGCGCATTCCATCCGCGCCAGAACTTCGTGAACGGGGGCGACATGTTCGCGACGTACGCGGGCAGCATGAACCACACCAGCTCGACGAGCCGCATCAGCATCGGCGCCACCCCTGAGCAATCCCGGCCGGCCCGAGGATGCCTGCCCTCCCGGGCGCAGTCCAGGGCGCGGTGGCGCACCCGGCCGCGGACCGCCGCCGCCCCCGGTCGCTCGCGCCCCCGGCGGCGGCTGCGCCGCCGCCTCGCCCGCGGGCGGGTTTTCGGCGCGGCGATGCGGTAATCTCCCGACCCCGGACCGCCGCCGCGGCGGGAAGCGCAAACCAACAAGAGAGGGCCAGGACATGAACGGACTGATGATGCAGCAGCAACTGCTCATCTCGTCGCTGCTGGTGCACGCGGACCGGCACCATGCGGACCAGGAGATCGTCTCGCGCCGCGTCGAGGGCGACATCCACCGCTACACCTACCGCGACCTCGCGCGCCGCTCGCGCCAGATGGCCAACGCGCTCGCGGCGCTCGGCGTCAAGGACTCCGACCGCGTCGGCACGCTCGCGTGGAACGGCTACCGCCACATGGAGCTCTACTACGCGGTGTCGGGCTCGGGCGCGATCCTGCACACGATCAACCCGCGCCTGCACCCGGACCAGATCGTGTACATCGCCGACCACGCCGAGGACCAGGTGCTGTTCTTCGACCTCACGTTCCTGCCGATCATCGAGGCGATCGCGCCGCGCGTGAAGACGATCAAACACTTCGTCGCCATGACCGACCGGGCGCACATGCCCAGGGAGACGAAGGTCGCGAACCTGCTCTGCTACGAGGAGCTCCTCGAGGCGCAATCGGACCGGTACGAGTGGCCGCAGTTCGACGAGAACCACGCCTCGTCGATGTGCTACACCTCCGGCACCACCGGCAACCCGAAGGGCGTGCTCTACAGCCACCGCTCGACGGTGCTGCACGCCTACGCCGGGGCGCTGCCCGACGTGCTCGACTGCAGCGCCAACGACTCGATCCTCCCGGTCGTGCCGATGTTCCACGTCAACGCCTGGAGCCTCCCCTACGTCGGCTGCATGGTGGGCGCGAAGATGGTCTATCCCGGCCCGGGGCTCGACGGCAAGTCGCTCTACGAGCTTATGGAGAGCGAGCAGGTGACGCTCTCGGCGGGCGTGCCGACCGTGTGGCAGGGCCTGCTCGGCTACATGGAGCAGAACGGCCTCAGGTTCTCGTCGATGAAGCGCACCGTGATCGGGGGCTCGGCCTGTCCGCCCGCGATGACGAAGAAGTTCAACGAGGCCTACGGCGTGCACGTGCTGCACGCCTGGGGCATGACCGAGATGAGCCCGCTCGGCACCGTGTGCGCGTTCAAGCCGAAGCACCTGAAGGCGACGCAGGAAGAGCGCTACGCGGTGCAGGCCAAGCAGGGGCGCGGCGTGTTCGGCGTGGACATGAAGGTCGTGGACCCGAACGGCAGGGAGCTCCCCTGGGACGGCAAGTCGAGCGGCGACCTACTCGTGCGCGGGCCGTGGGTGATCGAGAAATACTTCAAGGGTGAAGGCGGCGACCCGCTCGTGGACGGCTGGTTCCCGACCGGCGACGTCGCCACCATCGACGCCGACGGCTACATGCAGATCACCGACCGGTCGAAAGACGTGATCAAGTCGGGCGGCGAGTGGATCAGCTCGATCGACCTCGAGAACATCGCCATGGCGCACCCGGCGGTGGCGATGGCGGCGTGCATCGCCTCCAAGCACCCCAAGTGGGACGAGCGGCCGCTGCTCGTCGTGATGAAGAAGCCCGGCGCCGAGGTGACGCGCGAGGAGCTGCTCAAGTTCTACGAGGGCAAGATCGCGAAGTGGTGGATGCCCGACGACGTGGTGTTCGTCGAGTCGATCCCGCTCGGCGCGACCGGCAAGATGCTGAAGAACCGCCTGCGCGAGCAATTCAAGGACTACAAGCTGCCGACCGCGTAGGCCCGGAGCGGCGCGAGGAGCGAGCGCGCCGCGGCGACCTCGCCCGGGGCTGCCCCGCCCGCACGGAGCATCGCCACGCCCCTTGCCGGGGGTCGCCACGACGGCAGGGCGGATGTCATCGCCGGGAGCGGCGCGCCGCGGTGATCCCGCCCGCGGCGTGCGTTGCGGCGGTGCGCCTTGCCCCGCGTCATCGGCGCGGTTAGGCTTGCCTGCGCCCCGACCGCCAAGCGCTTTGCGCGCGTCCGGACACGAGGCCGGGACCAAACGACAACGACCAGGAGGAGACGCCGATGCTCGATCGTGAACTGAAGCAGACCGCGCTGGCGGCGCTGTGCGCGCTGGCGCTCGCCTCGTGCGCCCAGACCGCCGACAAGCCCGCGG
>JAOAEA010000082.1 GCA_026417035.1 Burkholderiales bacterium | reverse complement strand
GACAGGTTAACGCCATTGTGGAAGATTATAGTGGGGCTCTGTGGATTGGTACGAATGAGGGTCTTAACCGTATCGATCCCCTCTCAGGGCAGATTGAGCGCATGGACTTCGTGATGGATGCGCTCTCCAACGGACGACGCATCAAGTGCCTGACGATCGTCGACGAATTCACGCGGGAGTCGCTGGACATCGTCGTGGACTACGGCATCTCGGGGGAGTACGTGTCCCGGGTGCTCGACCAGATCGCGCAGTTCCGCGGCCTGCCGCAGGCGATCCGCACCGACCAGGGGCCAGAGTTCACCAGCCGGGCGTTGGATCGCTGGGCGTACGGCAAGGGCGTGGATATCAAGCTCATCGCCGCGGGCAAGCCGACGCAGAACGCCTTCATCGAGAGCTTCAACGGCAAGTTCCGCGACGAGTGCCTGAACGAGCACTGGTTCACGTCGCTCGCCCAGGCCCGTGACGTCATTTCCGAGTGGCGACGCGATTACAACGAAACACGGCCTCAAAGTCCCCTTGGAAGAATCCCGCCAGCGGAGTTCGCCGCGCGCCATCGCCTGCGCGCAGGCGATGGCGCGCAACAGGAGATCGTTTAGGCTTTCAACCTCGGACTTTACAAACCTAGCCTTGGTAGCGCCGAAGGGGGCAGGTCACTTCCTAAAGCTCCTCTCAACCGTGCAGTCTTGATGGGAATGCGGCGCTACGATCGCATCGGTCCTCCGTTTCGGGCTACCGCTGTCGGTGACTACACGTGTGGCCGACCACCATCAAGCTCCGCCGGTACAACGAGGCTTTGACTGGTACGCGATCGAAGCAAAGCCTGGGTGCCTGATCGGCAATACGGCTTCCAGCGATCCACAGGACGAGCAGCTGAAGAGACGCCGCGTGGAGATCATTGCTTCGCATTGGTTCACGCGTAAGCCCAAGGCTAAGCCGAGCGCCGGCTGCTTCGTTACGGGTGCCGATCGAAGAACGGCGAACAATCCTTTGCGCTATTGCAATGAAAGCGCCGCCTTCCTGTTCGGCGACTGTGCTACGCCCGCAACTATCCCCGCTTCCTGCGGCTTGGGTCCGTCGCTATCGCGCTGAGGTAACTGCGAGTTCGGTCGCGCTTGAGACGGGAAGAAGCCGAAACAAGTCGCTCGTCACTTCAAGGTTGGTGTCGCAAGGACATGCCGCCGACTTCTGGGCATTCCCCCGTCACCCCCCCTTGTGGCTTGCGTCGAGGTCGTCGATGAGGAGCCCTTGATGGCGCTCGATCTGTCGAAGTCGCGCCAAGCGGGACGGTCCGCGCCGACGTCTTGCATGGCCGGCTCCGAAGGAGGCGTGCTTTCGGTGTCTGGGGGGCTCGGGGATGAGCCGCGAAGTGGTGCGAGTCCAGGACGCTGTGCGGATGACCTCGTTGAGCCGGGGATGCATCTTGTCGCGTGCCGTGGCCCATCTGTGGAATCGCGCTGGCGTTCTCTCATCGCGGCTGCTCGGGGAGGTCGCAGCGCCCGCCAGTTTCGGCAGGTCCGCAGCCCCCCCGGCGTTTTCCCTTTCCCCGTGCGTCCATAGTGTCTCTCAGTGCAGCGCAATCCGCCCCACCGTCCCGCCCTCCGCCCCGACGACCTCGACCCGCGCTCCGAGCCGCCCTGGCCTGAACCACCACCGCGTGGTGCGCTTCGCGCCGGCGATCTCGCAGCCGATCTCGTCGCCGTTTTCGAGGAGCTTCACGCGGTCGTTGCGCCGCGCGCCGAGCGCGCTCGGGAGCATCACGACGAGGAACCGGTCCTCGAGCGCGTCCGACTCGGGAGAGAGCTCGATGCGCCAGGCGCCGGGCTCGGGGGCCCCGACGCCGCTGCCCCGGCGTCTCAGCGACTCGGCGATCTGTCCGCCCTCGTCGTAGTTGACGCCGTCCACGTAGAACTCGAAGCCCTTGCCGCCGATCGCGTTGAGGAGCGGCTGGCGCGGCAAGAGCACGCGGCCTTCGAGCATGCCGCCGGCCCGGCCGGGCGCGGACTGCGGCGGGACGGTCACGAGGAAGCGGTCGGACCCGATGGCCGGCGCGTCGACCGTGTGCAGCAGCCAGCGCTTGCGGAACTCGGCGCGCGTCGCGCGAACGTCGTCGTACACCACCACGACGTCGTCGACCGTGTCGTAACCGAAGACGCGCCAGGCGCGCTCCACGCGCCGCGTCCGGTGCGAGAAGGTGCCCTTGCCGGAGAGGGTGTTCGTGTAGGCGGGCGTGATGTCCGCCGCCGCGACGACGATCCCCTCCTGGTCCGCGAACCGGACGATCCTGCCGGTGTGATACGTCTCGCGCTTCGCACGCCACTCGGCGAGGTCGAGCGGCGCGGCCTCGACGCCCCAGCCCGAGCCGACGCGGCGCTGGCCGCCGTCGTTGGCGATTGGGCGCGGCTGCTCCCGGCCCGGCGCGGGAACGGTGTCCTGCGGGTCGGTGACGGTGATGGCGTTGTGCGCGACGGTCTGATAGGCGTAGTTCATGTGGTGGTCGGACCCGTAGCGCGGGCCGTAGAGGCCGCTGTCGATCGCGAGCGGCCCGCCCTTGTAGATCGTGAACGCGCCCTGGTCGAGGTGCGTGTGCGACCAGAAGTTGTCGCCGGCCTTGAACGTCACGTACGTCGCGTCGGGCGTCCAGTCGCTGCGGGCGACGACGAGGCCGATGCCGTCGAAGTGCTTCGCGAGGGGAAGCCGGCCCGCGGCGCTGCGGTCCACGAGCGCGTCGTCGGTCAGCGGCCCCCACGGCCATGCCGACGGGCGCAGCCCGGGCGGAGGGCGCAGGCTGTAGGCGGGGGCGTGGCGGAATTCCAGCGCGAGCGGGGCCGCGTCGGGCACGTGTCGATCGAAGTAGGCGCCGTCGCCCCAGCGGAAGTGGGTGCCGTCGGGCTGGGTGCGATAGACGAGGAAGTCGAGGAAGCCGCGAATCCCGGGCTCGCTCCGCAGGACGTCCTCGCCGGTGGCGTAGCGCCACATCGCGGGCACCTGATAGATCGCCTGGCCGATGCCGATGCCGACGTATTCGCCGCCTTCGTGCCAGCCGCCGTTCCGGCCCATCACCTGGCGCCAGACGGGGAGCACGCGGTTCTTCCACAGGTCGTTCGTGAAGCGCATGACGGTTTCGCCGCGCGGGTCGTCGCGATGGAGCGCGATCGCGCACGCGACGAGCGCCTGGAACGGCGCGTTGTAGAGGATGACGTTGTAGGGCGAGAGCCGCTCGTTGCGGATGAAGTCGATCAGGTGGTTGCACGCTTCGGCGAGCTTGTCGCGCAGGGCGGCCCGCTGCGGCTCGGTCCAGCGGGCGTAGAGCCAGTCGTAGGCGAGGGCGATGGTCTTCGCCTGCTCGCTGCCGCGCCAGGCCATGCGCAGCTCGAGGACGCGGCGGTGGATCGCGTCGAGGTCCTGGCTGCCCGGATCGACCAATTCCGAGAAGATCGCCGCGTCGAGGTTGCCGAGCCCGCCGTTCGCCGCGCCGCGCTGGCCGCGGAGGAAGTCGGGGTTGCGCGCCCTCAGGAGCTCGATTTCGCCGGGCGACGGGTGCGGCAGCCGCGGGTGGTTCACGCGGAACGCCGGCAGCTCGGCCGGCGGCAGGTACTCGCCGCGCGGCAGCTTGGGGAGCGTGCTCTCGTCCACGAAGGTTTCGCGGTTGGGCGTCGCGATCACGACCCCGCCGATGACGGCCGCCGCGACGACGCCGGCCGTGGCCGCGCGCAGGACCAGCCCCCGCCGCGCGTGAGTCGCCGCAGAGGGCGGCGCGGCCGTGACGCGCTCGCCGGCGGCCGCGACGCCGGGACGCGCCAGCCACTCGAGCGCGGTCAGCACGAGATGAGCGGAGCCGGCCGCGATGAGGATGTTGGTCGGGTCGGGCCGCTTGCCGAGCAGGAAGAGCTTCATCGTTTCCACCGCCAGCGCGAGAGCAGCCGCTGCGGCGGCCGCGGGCCAGCGACCGCGAGGCCCGCGCTGGCCGAGCCCGAGCAGCCAGAAGAGGATGCCCACCGGAGCGTAGGCGCCGGCGTTGGCGAGCAGGCTCTGCATCGCCTCGGTCTCGGTGGTGAAGTAGTGGTAGTAGAAGGGGAGCCAGCGCAGCTCGCGCAGCTTTTCGAGGGCGACCCATTGGGGTTCCCATTTGTTCGTGAATGCGCCGTTCAGCGCGAGCACCAGCAGCACGTAGGGCACCGCCGCCGCGAGGGCGATTCGCCTGAGCGCGCCGGCATGCCGCGTGATGAAGTCGCCGCCCGCCATGCGCAGGAACGCGAGGCCCCAGACGGCGCCGACGCCGCGCGCGAGGATCGACACGCCCTGGCTGACGCCCGAAACCAGGAACACCTGCGCGACCTCGATCGCGAGGCCGAGCCCCGCGCCCCACGCGAACGCGCCGAAGTAGCTGCGCAGGCCGCGGGTGCGCGTCGCGAGCCCGTAGAGCAGGCCCAGGGGCGCGGCGAGCAGGATCTCGGCGAACAGCTTCACCGAGCACCGCAGCGATCCGCCGCACGCCTCGGCGAGCACGAACGCCGATCGGCCCTGGGTGCCGAGCTTGCGCGAGAGCTCGGCGCCGCTCACGACGAAGTCGAACGGGAAGAGCGCGAGCGCGAGATAGGCGAGCGCGTAGAGGATCGCGGCCGCGCGCAGGCCGTAGGGGCCGCCGAAGCGGAACCGCGTGAGGAGCGCGACGATGCTCGAGCCGGCGCTCCACCAGAGGGCAATGCCGAGGATCGCGCCGATGGCCTCGGCGATCAGGTCGTTCTGCGAGACCGTCCGCGGCGGGAAGAAGAGCTGTGCGAACTCGATCGCGATGGCGAGCGCCGCGCTCGCGGCGAGCGCAGCCGCGCCCGCGGCCGCGAGCCGGGCGCCCCGGGCGCCGCGCGCGAAGGCCCCGGTGAGCAGGAACCCGAGCGGGATGTAGAGGAGGATGTTCGCGACCCAGTCCGCGCGCGACGCGGGTCCGAGGCGCAGATACGGGATCCTGAGAAAAGCGTCCCACGCGGCGTCGAGCGCCTTGGGCCGGAACTCGAACGGGATGAGGCTCCCGTAAACGATGAACGCGGCGACCGCGAGCGCGAGCGGCCAGAGGCGGGGTTTCCGCGACGGGGCTCCGTCCGGACGAAGCGGCGCTGCGGGTTCGGCGGACGAGGGGCGGCTCGCGGGCAAGAACGGGATCGACTGGAAGCGACAGCAGCCGGCCGGGCGAAGCGGCGCTTCGCGTCAGGAGGGCCGCTGCCCCGGGCGAGTGTAACCGACGGTCGGTCGCCGTCCGCCTGTCCGACGTGGCTGCGGCCGGCTTCGCGCGGGGAGAGGGTCCGCTTCGGCAGGGCCGACAGGGCTTGGCCCGGGACTGTCGGCGATTCTTACACTTCGCGTGCCCCTCCGCCGGCGGGCTTCGGCAATCGCGAGGCGTGTCAAGTAGTTGGCTCGTCGACACGGCTTGGCATTGGTTTTGCCTGCCCACGCTGGTAGATTCGGCCGAGCCACAGAGAGCCGAGGCTCGATCATGAAATTCAGTCGACGGAAACTCATCAAGGCCACGGCTGCGGCGCCGCTCGTGCTCACGGTGCCCAAGGCGGGCGCGTGGGCGATCACGAGCGCGACGGCTTGCCTGAGGACCGACGCGGACAAACCGGATCCCTACGACATCCTGCGCAGCACCTCCGCCGAACCGGACGGCTGGATGCGCTCGACCGAGAAGATCTACCGGCTCAAGGAGTACTCGGCCGGCCAGTGGCGCGACCGCGGCCTGCACATCCTCGGCACCGACAACCGCACGTACTGGAAGCTCGACCCGAGCAATCCCTACTCCTCTCCCGCGAGCCCCACGGCGTATTACAGCGGCCAGTCGGGCCTGCAGGCGACGGTGGAAGACCAGAAGAACGTCATGCTCTACATGGACGACAACTGCAACGTCGTCGGCAAGCACTGGGACAAGAACTACGGCAAGCACGTCACGAAGTCGTGCTGGGCCTCGGTGAAGGCCGCCGGCTGAGCGCGCGCGTGGCGGTCCGCCGATCCTGTCCGCGGGCGATCGGCCCTTGAGTCGCTGGCACCTCTCCCGTCCCGACGAGATCCGGATTTCGCCGCTCGACGGGGGCGCTGCCGTCTTCAACCCGCTCTCGTGGGAAACGCACATCCTCCTCCCCGAGGCGGCGCGCGTCCTCGAGGCGCTGCAGGCGGGACACGCCGGGCTCGATGCTCTCGAGGCGGCTTTCGCGGCGGCCGGGTCGCCCGAAGCGGGTGACGCCGGCGGACGGCGCGCCGCTCTGCTCGCGCTGCTGGAAGATCTCCAGGAGTTGGGGCTGGTGACCGCCGAGCACGAGCCCGCGGATGCTTCTCTCTGACTGTTCGCGCGCCGAGATCGAGGCGCGCCTCGACGGCGAGGGTGTCGGGCTCGATCTGGGAGCGGCGCGCGTGCGCGTGCGCTCGGATTGCGCCGCGCTCGCCGGCGCTCTCCAGCACGTGTACGCGGACTTCGAGGCGGACTCCGCCACGGGCTTCTTCGATGTCACCGCCGCGCTGACGCGCCGCCGCGGCTTGCGCCGCGTGGTGGCGCGGCAGGTCGAGTTCGTCGTCGACGGCGCCCGCCCGTTCGAGCCGTTTCCGGCGGACACCCACCTGCCGCTGCTGGAATGGGGGCTGAACTGGTGCCTCGCGAACCGCTGCGGACAGCACCTGCTGCTGCACGCGGGGGTGGTCGAGAAGCACGGCCTCGCGCTCGTGCTGCCGGCGATCCCCGGTTCGGGTAAGAGCACGCTCACCGCGGCACTGATGCTGCACGGCTACCGCCTGCTTTCGGACGAATTCGGCGTCGTCCGGCTCTACGACGGCGAGCTGCTGCCGATGCTGCGGCCGATCGCGCTGAAGAACGAATCGATCGGGATCATCGCCTCGCGCCATCCGTCCGCGCGGCGCGGGCCGGAGTTTCCGCGCACCCGCAAGGGCACGGTCTCGCATCTCGCGCCTTCCGCGGACAGCGTGCGGTTCCGGCACGTCCCCGCCACGCCCGCGCTCGTGCTGTTCCCGCGGTACGTCGCCGGCGCGCCCTTGCTGCTGGAGCGGATACCGCAGGTCAAGGCCTTCGCCAAGCTCGCGATCAACTCGTTCAACTACGAGTCGATGGGCGTCGTCGGCTTCGACGCCGTGTCGCGGCTCGTCGCACGGTGCCCGTGCTATCGGCTGTCCTACGCGGATCTGGACGCCGCGCTGGCCGCGATCGACGAGCTCGTGAGCGAGACGCTCTCGCAGCGCAGGGCGCAGGCGCCCTCGGGCGGGGAGTCGCGCGCCGCAGCCGTGGCGTCGCTGCCCTCCTGAGCGAGCCCGGTGCGGCGTTCGCGCGCCCCGGACCGGGCGCCGCCGGATAGTGCCTTTCCGGCCCCTGTGGCCGGTCCTTAGAATCGGGCATGCCTCCGGCGCGCCCGAGCCTTCCCGCCCACGCGCGAACCCTCATCGCCGTCCTCGCCGACCCCGGCCAAGCGGGGGCGCTCACGCTCGATGCCTGGGACCTGCTGATCCGCACCGCGCGTGTGGCCCGCCTGCTCGGCGTCCTGCAGGCCGTGCTCGAGGGGGCGGGGCGCTTCGACGCCGTGCCCGAGCCGGTCCGGGCGCACCTCGTCGCGGGTCGAAGGCAGGCCGAGTATCGGCGCCAGATGGCTTTGTACGAGGCGGACTGCGTCGCGTCCGTGCTCGCGCCGGCGGGGATTTCCACCGTGCTCCTGAAGGGCGCGGCCTACGCGGCGCTAGGCCTGCGCTGCGCCGTCGGACGGATGCCCGAGGATCTGGACATCCTCGTGCCCCGGGCGCGGCTCGCCGAGGCCGAGGAGCTGCTGCGTGACGCAGGCTGGGCGCTCGAGGAGAAGGACGACTACGACGAGCGCTACTACCGCGAGTGGTCGCACGAGCTTCCGCCGCTGCGTTTCCCCGGGCACGCCTTCGAGCTCGACCTGCACCACGCCATCGTGCCGCCCATCGCGCGCCACCCCGTCGACATGGCACTCGTGCTCTCCGCGTGTCGCCCGCTCCCCGGGGACGGGCGCTTCCTCGTGCTCTCGCCCGCCGACCAGGTGCTGCACGCGGCGCTGCACCTCTTCCAGGACGAATGCGTGGATCGCCTGCGGGATCTTGTCGATCTCTGGTTCCTGCTGGAGGAGCTCGGCGCCCGCCCCGGCTTCTGGGACGACCTCGTCGGCAGGGCGGGAGCGCTTCCCGCCGGCCGTCCGCTCTGGTATGCGCTGCAATGCCTCGAAGCCTTGGTCGGCTGGCGGCCGCCGGCGGCGGTGAGCGCCGCGGTCGACCGGTTCGCGCCGCCGCGCCCGGCGGCGTGGACGATGTTGCGGCTCCTCGCAACCTGCCTGCCCCCGCTTCATCCCGACGCGCACGGCGACCGGGGCCGGTGGGTTGCGCGGCAGGCGCTGCTCGCGCGCGCGCTCTGGCTCAGGTTCCCGGTCCCGATCCTCGCCCGCCATCTGGCGATGAAGGGCATCCGGTCGCTTCGGGGGAAGCCGGCGCCTGCGGCGCCGTAGCTCGCACCGAAGGCTTTCGTCCGCCACTCGCGGAGCGGTCCGCAAGTGTCGCGCTGGCGCTGCGGTGCCCGTCAACGCCGGCCTGCGCGGCGTGGCGCCGGCGGTAGCGGCGCGAGATTGCAAGGGCTTGATCCATCAACAGGCGGAACGTCGAAAGCGTGACGGGTTTCACGCTTTCGGGCGTTTAACAGTCTTTGACAGTCTCTCGCCGCCAAAGGTGGCAGGATGCCTGCGAAGCGCCCCGGCACGGTCGGAGGCGCGGACTCCGCGAAGCAAGCTCGAACACCCGATGCACCGTCACGGCGGCACGACGTTCGAGGCTCTCCCCCGAAGTGCAGGACCGGTTCTTTCGACAGGTTGCGGTGAGCGCACTGCACGACCGGATCGGCTCGCCGGTGGCGGCGCGGAGCGGCGACACAAGAGAACAACGACAACACCCGGCGTCGAGCGTGGAACGAAGGGCTTGATGTAGGGGATCGGACGCAATGGCTGTTCTCAGGCAGTACCTCTCGGTCGCTGCGGTCATTCAGCTGCTCGTGGAAGCGGCGTGGTTCGCAGGGGCTGTCGTCGTCGCCGTAGCGTTGCAGCGCCACGGTCGGGGGCTTTCCGACGGGGTGTTCGCCCCGGCGCTCGTCTTCGCGGCGCTGCTCGTCGCGGCCAACGGCGTCGCGGGTCTCTATCGCAGCGACCGCGATACGCCTACCGACCACTTCGTGTGGCGCGCGGTCGGCGCGCTGCTCGCCGCCGGGGGCGTGACCTACCTCGTGTTGCGCATAACGCCCCTCGGGCGTCCCTATGCGGACGTGATGCTCGAGGCGGCCGTCCTCGCGTTCCTCGGGTTCCTGGTCCTGCGCAAGGTCGTCTTCGCGCGGGCCAACGCGCTCGCGAACCGCGTGCTGGTGATCGGCGCGGGCGAGGACGCGCGCGGCGTCGAGCGGGCCCTCGACGGTTTCCGCCACGGCAAGCCGGAGATCGTGGGGTTCTACCCGATCGCCGGTCGCGAGGTCGCCGTGCCGGAGGAGCGGCTGTTGCGCGCCGATGAGCGCTTGCCCGCCGTCGCGCGCCGGCTGCACGCGACCGAGATCATCGTCGCCGTGCGCGACCAGCGTGGCGGCGTGGTGCCGATGGACGAGCTCCTCGAGTGCCGCCTGGCCGGCATCCCGGTGCAGACGATGGAGAGCTTCTACGAGAAGCTGCGCGGGCGGGTGCCGGTGGACTCGCTGAAGAGCAGCTGGCTCGTCTATGGCGACGGGTTCCGTCAGAGCTGGCTGCGCAACCTCGAGAAGCGGGCCGTGGACCTGGGCGCTTCCCTCGTCCTCATCGTCGCCGGCCTGCCCGTGATGCTGCTCGCTGCGATCGCGATCGTCCTCGACAGTGGCTTCCCGATCCTCTACCGGCAGGAGCGCGTGGGCAGGGCGGGGCGGACGTTCACGGTCTGGAAATTCCGCACCATGCAGCAGGATGCGGAGGCCGACGGCAGGCCGCGCTGGGCGCAGGCGGGCGATCCCCGCGTCACGAGGGTCGGGCGCTTCCTGCGCAGGACGCGCATCGACGAGATGCCGCAGCTCTTCAACGTGCTGAAGGGCGACATGAGCCTGGTGGGACCGCGCCCCGAGCGGCCCGGGTTCGTGGCCGAGCTCGCGAAGGACATCCCGTTCTACAACGCGCGCCACAGCGTCAAGCCCGGGATCACCGGTTGGGCGCAGGTGCGATACACCTACGGCGCATCCGTCGAGGACGCGAAGAAGAAGCTCGAGTACGATCTCTACTACGTCAAGAACCACTCGCTCGTCCTCGATCTGCTGATCCTCGTCGAGACGGTCCGCGTGGTCGTTTTTCAGGAAGGCGCGCATTGAGTCGGGCGCTGCCCGCCTGACCCGCGCCCCGGAACGGGGTGCGACCGGAGCCGGCGATGGCCGCCGCGAGGAGCTAATGCCGCTCGCGGCGCACGCCGGGTCGCCCTCGGGTGACCGGGGGCGGTAAAGTTCTGGATTCGCGGACGCCCGGATTTTCGGCCTTGGATTCCCTCCTGCAAGACATGTTTCGAGCGGGGCCCGCGGCGTGGAGCTACGGTCTCGCAGCGGTCGTCTTCGTCGCGTTCGCGGTGCGCCTCGCGCTCGGCTGGCGCGGCGGCGCGCGGTCGAGGCTTCTCCTCGCTACGATCGGCGCGAGCGCCCTCTGGGCGGTCGCTTCGGCCGCGTTCTCCATCAACGGGCAGGCCTGGGCATGGCAGGCGGCGCGGCTCGCCGACGGCCTGCGCCTCGCCGGATGGTTCGTGTTCCTCCTCTTCGTCCTGACCGATCCGGGCGCGGGGTCGGCGGCGCCCTGGCGCGCGGTGCCGCGCTGGCTGGCGCTGCTCCTGCCCTTGCTCGTGGCCGGCGTCGCGCTCCTGCCGCTCGGCGTGCCGTCCGGGGCGGCAGCCCCCGCCGTTGGCGACTGGGTCTTCGCGGCGGGCCTGGGCGTGTCGGTCCTGGGCCTCGCGCTGGCGGAGCAACTGTATCGGCGCACGCCGGACCATTTCCGGTGGGCCATCAAGCCGCTCGTGTTCGCGATGGCGGGCATGTTCGGATACGACCTCGTCGCGTACTCCGACGCCCTGCTCTTCCGTTATCTCGACTTCGATCTCTGGGCGGCGCGGGGCATCGTCGCGGCGCTCGTGATCCCGCTGGTCGCCGTCGCCACCGCGCGGAACACGTCGTGGACGATCGATCTGCACGTGTCGCGGGGCATGGTTTTCCACTCGACCGCGGTGCTCGTCGCGGGCGTGTACCTGCTCGCGGCCGCGGCCGGCGGGTATTGGATCCGCTACTTCGGCGGCACGTGGGGCAAGGTCCTGCAGACCGGCTTCCTGTTCGCCACCGTCATGTTCCTGGGGCTGGTGGTCTTCTCGGCGACGTTTCGGTCGAGGCTGCGGGTCTTCATCGGCAAGCACTTCTTCTCGTACCGCTACGACTACCGCGAGGAGTGGCTGAAGTTCACGCAGACGCTGTCGGCGCCGAACCCGCACCAGAGCATCCACGAGCTCTGCGTCCGCGCGCTCGGCGCGCTGGTGGAGAGCGCGTCCGGGGCGCTCTGGCTGCGCCGCGAGGGGCACTTCCGGCAGGTGGCCCGCATCGGCAGCGGCGTTTCGGCGACGAAGGACGACGAGCCCGCCGACGGCGCGCTCGCGCGCTTCCTCGAAACCACGAGCTGGGTCGTCGACCTCCGGGAGCGCGAGGCGCGGCCCGAGCGCTACGCGGACCTGGCGATCCCCGGGTGGCTCGCCGCCATGCCCGAGGCGTGGCTGGTCGTGCCGCTCCCCGGGGCGGCCGAGCTCGTGGGCTTCGTCGTGCTCGCCCGGCCGCGCACGCCGATCACGGTCGACTGGGAGGTGCGCGACATCCTCAAGACCGCGGGGCGGCAGGCGGCGAGCTACCTCGCGCAGCTGGAGGCGACCGAAGCGCTGCTCGAGGCGCGCAAGTTCGACGCCTTCAACCGGATGTCGGCGTTCGTCGTCCACGACCTCAAGAACCTCGTGGCGCAGCTCACGCTCATGCTGAAGAATGCGGAACGGCACCGGCACAACCCGGAGTTCCAGAAGGACATGCTCGAGACGGTCGCCAACGTCGTGGACCGCATGGGCAACCTGATGCTGCAGCTGCGCACGGGGACGACGCCGGCGGAGAAGCCTCGCGCGGTCGATCTGGGCGAGGTGGTGCGGCGGGTCCAGCGCGCGAAGCACGGGGAGCGCCGGCCGGTGGTCGTCGACGCTGCCCCCGACGTGCACGCGTTCGGCCACGAAGACCGCCTCGAGCACGTGATCGGGCACCTCGTGCAGAACGCGCTCGACGCGACGCGCGACGGCGGGCAGGTCACGGTGCGCGTGCGCGGCGACGGGGCGCACGCGGTCGTCGAGGTCGCCGACGACGGCGTCGGCATGAGCCCCGAGTTCGTGCGCGAGCGGCTCTTCCGGCCCTTCCAGACGACGAAGCCGCACGGCATGGGCATCGGCGTCTACGAGAGCTTCCAGTACGTGACGGGCCTCGGCGGGCGGATGCTGGTGGACAGCACGCCCGGCGCCGGAACCACGGTCCGGGTGCTCCTGCCGCGGCGCGCGGTCGGCGGCGCCGACGAGGCCCTGAGGGAAGTCGCATGAGCGAGCGCAAGCGCACGCCGCTGCTCATCGTCGAGGACGATCCGGCGCTCCAGAAGCAGATGCGCTGGGCGTTCGACCGGTACGAGACCGTCACCGCCG
>JAOAEA010000007.1 GCA_026417035.1 Burkholderiales bacterium | reverse complement strand
CACCGGGGCCTTGAAGTGGCAGCAATGCTCCACGTAGGCGATCGCGGTGGTGTGGAAGAACATGCCGACCGGCGCCGAGACGAGCGCGCTCGTGAACGGGCCGTGGAGGATGCGGCCCCCGAAGCGGGAGCCGCGCGCGTGCTGCTCGTCGACGTGCAGCGGGTTGAAGTCGCCGAAGAGGCCCGCCGCCATGACGAGATGGGTCTCGGTGACCGTGAGCGCCGATGCGAACGACTCGCCGACCTTCACCTCGTTGTAGCCCTTGCCCGGAAACACGGCGCGCCCTCCGTTGGGAACGGGGCGATTCTTTCAGAACCGCACGCGGCCGCCAAGCGTCCGGCCGGGTGCTAGACTCCGCGCCGCCCCGCGCTCTCCTGGAACCGCGTCGCGCATGAAGCTCTACACCTATTTCCGCTCCTCCGCGTCCTACCGCGTCCGCATCGCGCTCGCGCTCAAGGGGCTTGCGTACGAGCCGGTCTTCGTCAACCTGCCCAAGGCCGAGCATCGCGGCGAGGCCTACCGGGCCGTGAACCCGCAGGCGCTCGTCCCGGCGCTCGAGGACGCCGGGCGGGTCTTGACGCAGTCGCTCGCGATCATCGAGTACCTCGACGAGACGCATCCCGAGCCGCCGCTCCTGCCGCGTGCGCCGCTCGACCGCGCCTACGTGCGCGCCGCCGCGCAGATCGTCGCCTGCGAGATCCACCCGCTCAACAACCTGCGTGTGCTCCAGCACCTGCGCGGCGGCCTCGGACTCGACGAAGCGGGCGTGAACGCGTGGTATCGGCACTGGATCGCCGAGGGGCTCGCGTCGCTCGAGCGCCATCTCGTCGCGGAGGGCCGTGCGGGGCGTTATACGCTCGGCGACGTGGTGACCCTGGCCGACTGCTGCCTCGTGCCGCAGATCTTCAACGCCAAGCGCTTCGAGTGCGACCTCGCGCCGTATCCGACGGTGATGGGCGTGTTCGGCGAGTGCATGAAGCTCGCCGCCTTCGACCTCACGCAGCCTGCGAAGCAGGCCGACGCGGCGTGAGCGGCGCGGTGCGCGCGGGGCGCGGCCCGGGTGGCGCCCCGGACACGAATCGAACGTGCGACCTGCCCCTTAGGAGGGGGCTGCTCTATCCACTGAGCTACCGGGGCGCGGGAGGGCGGATTCTACGCGAGTCGCCGTCCCCGCTCCACGCGCGGGGCGCACGATGACCGACTTCGACGCGGTCGTCGCCGGCGCGGGCATCTCGGGTCTCACCGTGGCCTGGCGCCTGCACCGGGCGGGCCTGCGCGTCGCCGTGCTCGACGCGCTCGGGCGGCCCGGCGGCGCGATCGGCACGGCGCGCGTGTCCGGCGCGCTCGCCGAGTCGGGCCCGAACTCCATGCTCGAGACGTCGCCCCTCATCGGCGAGCTCATCGCCGACCTGGGCCTCGCGGGCGAGCGGCTGGAGGCCGACCCGGCCGCGAAGAAGCGATTCATCCTGCGCGGCGGCCGGCTCCTGCCCGTGCCGATGTCGCCGCCGGCCTTCTTCGCGACCCCGCTCTTTTCGGTTGCGACCAAGCTCGCACTGCTGCGCGAGCCTTTCATCGGGCGGTGGCGCGGCCCGGGCGAGGAATCGCTCGCCGATTTCGTGCGCCGGCGGCTCGGGCGGGAATTCCTCGATTACGCGATCAACCCCTTCGTGGCCGGCGTGTACGCAGGCGATCCCGAGCGGCTCTCGGTGCGCGCGGCCTTCCCGCGGCTCGCCGAGCTCGAGCAGAAGTACGGCAGCCTGATCCGCGGCGCGGTGCTCGGGGCGCGCGAGCGCCGCGCGAATCCCGAGAAGTCGAAGCAGGCGGCGGGGATGATCTCCTTCCGCGAAGGGATGCAGACCCTGACCGATGCGATCGTCGCGCGCCTCGCGCCGGTCGAGACCGGCGCGCGCGTGAGCGGCTTCCGCAGGGAAGCCGACGGCGGCTTCGTGGTGAGCGCGAGCAGCGCGGCCGGGCCGTGGACGGCGAGCGCGCGGGCGCTGGTGCTCGCGATGCCGGCGGACGCCACCGCTGCGGTCCTCGCGCCGGGCGCGCCCGACGCGGCGGCGGCTCTGCGCGCGATCGAATACCCCCCGGTCGCGTCGGTCGTCACCCTCTATCGCCGCGACCGGGTCGCGCATCCGCTCGACGGCTTCGGCTTCCTCGTGCCCGCCGTCGAGCGCCGGCGCATCCTCGGCACTATCTTCTCGAGCACGCTCTTCCCGAACCGCGCGCCGGCTGGCCACGTGCTCCTCACGACGTTCGTCGGCGGGCTGCGGCAGCCCGAGCTCGCGCGCGAGGACGAGACCGCGATCGCGGCGAACGTGCGCGCGGAGCTCGAGGCGCTCGTCGGCGCGAGCGGCGAGCCCGCGATGGTGCGCGTGACCCGCTGGCCGCGCGCGATCCCGCAGTACGAGCTCGGGCACCTCGAGCGCGTCGAACGCATCGCCGCCGTCGAGGCGGCGCAGCCGGGGCTCTTCCTGTGCGCGAACTGGCGAGGCGGGATTTCGGTGGGCGATTGCATCAAGTCGGCCTACGCCTGCGCCGAGCGCGTCGCCGCGCACGTCGCAGCCGCCTGAAGAGGCGCTGCGCTTCAGGCGGACGACACGGCGAGGAGCGCGCCCGCAACGCCGCCGAAGAAGATCGCGAGGTGCGCCCACGCCCAGATGCGGAACTTGCGCGCGAGCTTCTCCGGGTCGAGGTTTGAGATGAGGTAGAGCCGACCGTCGGCGGGCCGGCGCATGACGTCGGTCCCGGGCCCGGCCGCCGCATCCGTGCGCCCGGCCTCGCGCTTCGCCTGGGCGCGCGCGAGCTCCCACTCGGCGAAGGAGAGCTCGCCGTCGCGGTCGAGATCGAAGCGCTCGAGCAGCCGCGCCCGGTCGCGCTTCCACTCGCCGATGAGGGCGCCGACGGCGCGGTCGCGCTGCGAGCCGCTCGTCGGGCCGCCCAGCGTAACGAACTCGCCGAGCGCGTACAGCGGGTCGCCCCGATACACCAACCACTCCGTGTAACGGTGGTCGCCCTGCGTCCAGGTGTTGCGGCGCGCGGGCAGCACCTCCGCGCCGTCGGGCTCCACGACGCACGCCCCCGTCGCATCGCGCAGCAGGAAACGCTCCGTGCTCTCGCCTTCCTCCACGGTCCGCCAGCCTTTCTTGTCGGCGTTCCGCCGCTCGATCCGGTAGCGGTACCAGCAGCAGGCGAGGCCCGAGATCTTCGCGCGGGTCGGCCCGCCCTCCCGCGGCTCGGCGCGGCCGGCGAGCTCGGCGTAGCCCTGGGCCGCCGAGGCGACCTGCGAGGTCGGCGTGTCGGCGATCGCGCGCCAGCGGCGGTAGGCGCCGATCCACGCGAGGAAGCTCAGCGCGGCGACGGCAGCCAGCACGGCCACCCAGGCGGCCGGCTCGCCGAAGTGCAAGCCGGCGAGGACGAGCGCGAGCTGTGAGCCGGAGACGATCATCGCGGCGTACTGCCGCCGCAGCCGCACCACCATCGGGGGGCTGCCTTCGCGATCAGGCGCCGAAGAGCGCCTTCACGTCGACGTCGGCTTTCGCGGCTGCGTCGAATTCGAGGAGCTTCGCCGGCGCGAAGCCGAAGGCGCGTGCGACGAGCACGTCGGGGAACTGCTCGATGCGCACGTTGTTCACGTTGACCGCCTCGTTGTAGAGCTCGCGGCGGTCGGCGATCGCGCTCTCGAGCTGGCTGATGCGGTTCTGCAGCTGTACGAAGCTCTGGTTGGTCTTGAGCTCGGGATAGGCCTCGGCCACGGCGAAGAGCGTCCCGAGGCTCGACCGCAGCAGGGTCTCCGCCGGACCGAGCGCGCCGATGTCGGCCTTCTCGCGGGCGTCCTGCACCAGGTTGCGCGCGCGGATCACTTTCTCGAGGGTCTCCTGCTCGAACTGCCGGTATTGCCGGGCGGTCTCGACGAGCTTGGGGATCTCGTCGTGGCGTTGCTTGAGGAGGACGTCGATGTTCGCCCAGGCGCGCGCGACGGCGTGCTTCACGCCGACCAGGCCGTTGTAGACCATGATCGCGTAGGCGGCGACCACGAGCGCCACCGCGGCGAGGACGACGAGGACGGCCATCGGTGCTCCTTTGCGGGTGTCGAGGCGCGGGCATTCTAGCCCCCGCGCGAGCGGCATCCGCTAGAATCCCGCGTAAGAGGGGCGCGATACGGGGAGACCGACGTGAATTATTCCGCGCACGCGACGGGGACGGCGGGCCGGCCGCAGCCGCGGCGGGACTGGCGTGCCGCGCTCGTGCCCGCCGTCGGGCTCGCGGCGCTCGCGGCGATCCTCGCCGCCGGGTTCGCGGCCTACCTCAACCCGTCGCTCCTCCTCGCGCTCGAGAACCTGCGCCTCTGCTTCTGAGGCGAAGCGGCCGCCCGCTGCACGCGGCAGATGAAACCTGCCTCAAGCCTCCCAGTCGCGGCGGCGAAGCCGTGGTCCGAGGCGTGCGAGCGCAACCGCGCGCCGATCCTCGCGGTGCTCGCGCGGTGGTTCGCCGACCGCCGCCGCGTCCTGGAAGTCGGCAGCGGCACCGGCCAGCACGCGGTGGCGTTCGCCGCTGCGCTCCCCCACCTCGTCTGGCAGCCGAGCGACCTTGCGGAGAACCTTCCCGGCATCGAGGCGTGGCGGGCGGATGCGGGGCTTGCGAACCTGCTCGCGCCGCTCGCGCTCGACGTCAATGCGGGGGGCTGGCCCGCGTGCGCCTTCGACGCCGCGTTCTCGGCCAATACCGCGCACATCCTCTCTGCCCCGGAGGTGGTGCGGATGTTCGCGCGCGTCGCGGCGGCGCTCGAGCCCGGCGGCCTGTTCGCGCTCTACGGCCCGTTCAACTACGGCGGCCGCTACACTGCCGAGTCGAACGAGCGCTTCGACGCGGTGCTGCGTGCGCGCGACCCGGCGAGCGGCATCCGCGATTTCGAGTGGGTCGCTGCGACCGCGTGCGCGGCGGGCTTCGACCTCCACGCCGACGAGGCGATGCCGGCGAACAACCGGCTGGTCGGATGGCGGCTCGCACGCCCGGCGCCCGCGATTCCAAACGACCGAGGCCAGATGCCATGACCGCTTTCAAGCTCACCTACTCGACCATGTTCAACCCGCCCGAGGCGCTGCACGAGCGCTTCGAGGCGGCGCTCGCGCGCGTGAAGGGCGCGCTCGGCCGGGAAGTGCCGATGTGGATCGGCGGCCGGCCGCGCGGCGGCGCCGAGTGGTTCGAGGTGCGCAGCCCGATCGACCGCGACTGGCTGCTCGCGCGCTTCCCGCGCGGGTCGGCCACCGACGTCGGCGACGCCGTCGCGGCCGCGCAGGCTGCATTCCCCGCATGGTCGCGCACGCCGTGGCAGGAGCGCGTGGCGGTCCTGCGCCGGGCCGGGCGGCTCATCGAGGAGCGGGTGTACGACATCGCCGCGGCCGTCGCGCTCGAGGTGGGCAAGAACCGGATGGAGTCGCTCGGCGAGGTGCAGGAGACCGCCGACCTCGTCTACTGGTACTGTGACCAGATGGAGGCGAACGCGGGCTTCGCGAAGCGCCTGCCCGACGACCCGCTCGAGGGTTACACGAGCCGCAACCGCACGCTGCTCAAGCCCCATGGCGTTTGGGCGGTGATCGCGCCGTTCAACTTCCCGTTCGCGCTCGCCGGCGGCCCGATCGGCGCGGCGCTCGCCGCCGGGAACACCGCCGTGTTCAAGGTCGCGACCGACACCGCGTGGAGCGGGGCGCTCCTCGCCGACTGCTTCCGCGACGCGGGGCTGCCCGACGGCGTCCTGAACTACGTCACCGGCGGCGGCGCGACCGTCGGCGACGCGCTGGTGCGGCATCCGGCGATCGCCGGCGTCACCTTCACCGGGTCGTACGAAGTCGGCATGGCGATCTACCGCGCGTTCGCGCAGGGGCCGTGGCCGCGCCCGTGCATCGCCGAGATGGGCGGCAAGAACGCCGCGATCGTGACGCGCCGAGCCGACCTCGAGCGCGCGGCGACCGGCATCACCCGCTCGGCCTTCGGGCTGCAGGGGCAGAAGTGCTCGGCGTGCTCGCGCGTTTACGTCGAGCGGCCGGTGGCCGAGGCGCTGCGCGGCAAGCTCGCCGCGGCGGCGCGCGCGATCAAGGTCGGCGATCCGACCGAGCGGGGAAACTGGATGGGCCCGGTGATCAACGCGGCCGCCTATGCGCGCTACGAGAAGTGCGTCGCCAACCTCGCGCGCCACGGGGAGATCCTCGCGGGCGGGGAACAGCTCCGCGACGGCGTCCTGGCGAAGGGCTATTTCGTGGCGCCGACGGTCGGCGTGGCGCCACGCGACTACTCGCTCTGGCGCGAGGAGAAGTTCATCCCGCTGGTGCTCGTCGGCGAGGTCGACTCCCTGGAAGAGGCGCTCGCGCTCGCCAACGCTTCCGACTACGGGCTCACCGCGGGCTTCTACGGCGGCGCGGACGAGATCGACCGCTTCCTCGACCGGATCGAGGCCGGCGTCACTTACGTCAACCGTCCGCAGGGTGCGACCACCGGCGCGTGGCCGGGCTACCAGCCGTTCGGCGGGTGGAAGGGCTCGGGAACGACCGGCAAGGCGATCGGCTCGTTCTGGTACCTGCCGCAGTACCTGCGGGAGCAGTCCCAGACCGTCGTCGAATGACGCCGGGCTTCGCGCCAGTGCTCGCGTTCTGGTTCGGCGGCGCGGGGTCCGCCGAATCCGGGCGCCCGCGCGACTGCTGGTTCAGGAAGTCCGACGCCTTCGATGCGGAGATCCGCGAGCGCTTCGGCGCACTGCATGGCGCGGCGCACGCGGGCGCGCTCGACGCCTGGGCGGAGACGCCGCTCGCGGCGCTCGCGCTCCTCGTCGTCCTCGACCAGTTTCCGCGCAACCTCTATCGCGGCACGCCCCGCGCCTTCGCCTCCGATGCGCGCGCGCTGGCGGTGGCGCGCAAGGCCGTGTGGCGCGGCTTCGACCGCGTGCTCGCGCCCGTCGCGCGCTGGTTCGTGTATCTCCCGTTCGAGCACGCCGAGGATCTCACGGCGCAGCGCGAGTCGCTGCGCCTCTTCGCCCGGCTCGCCGGTGATCCCGCGAGCGCGACGGCCATCGACTACGCGCGGCGCCACTACGACGTGATCGCCCGGTTCGGCCGCTTCCCGCACCGCAACGCGATCCTCGGCCGGCCCTCGACCCCGGAGGAGGCCGAGTACTTGCGCCAGCCGGGGTCAGGGTTCTAGCCATGGCGGAAGAGAAAGCACTCCACGCGACCCAGGCGCCGTCCGACTGGGTCCACCGGTGGACGAGCGGGATCGGCCCGGGCAGCCGGGTGCTCGACGTCGCGTGCGGCTACGGCCGGCACGCGCGGCTGCTCGCGGCGCGCGGCGCGAGGGTGCTCGCCGTGGACCGCGACGCGGAGGCGCTCGCCGCGCTCGCCGACACGGCCAACGTCGAGACGCGCCGCGCCGACCTCGAGGGCGGCCCCTGGCCTCTGCCGGGCGAAGCGTTCGACTGCATCGTGGTGACGAACTACCTGCACCGGCCGCTCTTTCCGCATCTCCTCGCCGCGATCGCCCCGGGCGGGCGGCTCGTCTACGAGACCTTCATGCGCGGGAACGAGCGTTTTCGCCGGCCATCGAACCCGGCCTTCCTGCTCCAGCCGGGCGAGCTCCTGGAGGTGGTCCACGGCCGCATGGCCGTGCTCGCCTTCGAGCAGGGGGAGGTGGTTCGCCCGTGGCCGGCGGTCGTGCAGCGCATCTGCGCCCTGCGCGGCGACCCGACGCTCTCTCGGCTTCCCTGATCCGGCGCACGGCGGCGGCGCCGTGGGATAGAATCCCGGGTCAATTTCTGAGGGCGGACCGATGATCACCGGAAGCCTCGTCGCCATCGTGACACCCATGCTCGAGGATGGACGCCTCGACATGGCGCGATTCAAGTCCCTGATCGACTGGCACGTCGCGGAGGGCACCGACGGCATCGTCGTCGTAGGCACGACCGGCGAGTCGCCCACCGTCGACTTCGACGAGCACAAGGAGCTCATCCGCGTCGCGGTCGCGCACGCGGCCGGGCGGGTCGCGGTGATCGCGGGGACCGGCGCGAACTCCACGGCCGAAGCGATCGAGCTCACCGCCTCGGCGAAGCAGGCCGGCGCCGCGGCCTGCCTCTCGGTCGTTCCCTATTACAACAAGCCGACGCAGGAGGGGCTCTACCGGCATTTCCGCGCGATCGCGGAGGCCGTGGACGTCCCGCTCATCCTCTACAACGTCCCCGGGCGGACGGTCGCCGATCTCGCCAACGAGACGACCGTGCGGCTCGCGCAGGTGCCGAACATCGTCGGCATCAAGGACGCGACCGGCAACATGGAGCGCGGCGCCGACCTGCTGGCGCGCGTGCCCGCCGGGTTCGCCGTCTACAGCGGCGACGACGCGAGCGCGCTCGCGCTGATGCTCCTCGGCGGCCACGGCGTGATCAGCGTGACGGCGAACGTCGCGCCGCGCCTGATGCACGAGATGTGCGCCGCCGCGCTCGCCGGCGACCTCGTCCGGGCGCGGGACGCGAACAACCGCCTGATGGGGCTGCACACGAAGCTCTTCGTCGAGGCGAACCCGATTCCGGTGAAGTGGGCCGTGGCGGAGCTCGGTCTCATCGAGCCGGGCATCCGGCTGCCGCTCACGCCCCTTGCCGCGCAGCACCACGAGGCCGTGCGCGACGCCATGCGTCGGGCCGGCGTGCTCGCCGCCGGGGTGCACGTGCTGGAGCGGGGGGCGGCCTGATGAACCGCCGGTATGCCCTCGCCGCCGTGCTCGCGGGCGCTGCCGCCCTCGCGGGCTGCACGAGCCTCGACGAGATGTTCAAGAGCTCGAAGCAGATCGAATACAAGTCCGCCACCAAGACTTCGCCCCTGGAAGTGCCGCCGGACCTGACGCGGCCCGGTCGAGACGACCGCTACGCGGTCCCCGATACCAATCGCAGCGGCAGCGCGACCTTCTCGACTTACGACGCCGAGCGCGCCGGGCGCCCGCGCACGGGTGCGGCGGACGTGCTGCCCGAGGGCAAGGTGCGCATGGAGCGCGCCGGCAGCCAGCGCTGGCTCGTGATCCCGCAGCCGCCCGAGAAGGTCTGGCCGGTCGTCCGCGAGTTCTGGCAGGACGCCGGCTTCGTGATCGTGCTCGAGAACGCCGAGACCGGGATCATGGAGACCGACTGGGCCGAGAACCGCGCGAAGATCCCGCAGGACGTCATCCGCAACACGCTCGGCAAGCTCCTCGATTCGCTGTATTCCACGGGCGAACGCGACAAGTTCCGCACGCGCCTCGAGCGCGCTCCCGACGGCTCCACCGAGGTCTTCATCAGCCATCGCGGGATGGTCGAGGTCCTCACCGGGACGGCCTCCAGCGCCGACACGCGCTGGCAGCCGCGCCCGCCCGACCCGGAGCTCGAGGCCGAGTTCCTGCGCCGCCTGATGGTCCGCTACAACATCGAGGAGGAGCGCGCGAAGACCATCGTCGCCTCCGCGGAGAAGCGCGAGGACCGTGCCAAGATGGTCGGCGGCGCGGCCGGCGGCGTCCTCGAGGTCGAAGAGCCTTTCGACCGTGCGTGGCGGCGCGTGGGCGTCGCGCTCGACCGCGTCGGCTTCACCGTCGAGGACCGCGACCGCGCCAATGGCACCTACTACGTCCGCTACGCGGAGCCCGGTGATTCCACGCCAAAGGGCCAGGAAGGGTGGCTCTCGAAGCTCGCCTTCTGGCGCTCGAGCGGCCCGAGCGGCAAGCAGGCCGAGCAGTACCGGATCGCTGTGAAGTCGAGCGGCGATGTCACCCGGGTGCAGGTGCTCACGAAGGACGGCGCCGTGGACAGCTCCGACGCCTCGCGCCGCATCCTCGCCCTTCTGCACGACCAGCTGAAGTAGCCGGGCCGCGCCGCGTGGGCTGCCGCGTGTCACGGCCCCGTCTCGCTGCCGCGCGCTGCCAGCGGCGGGCGCGCCGTTGAGCCTGCGCTTCGCCTCGCTCGGCAGCGGCAGCCGCGGCAACGCGCTGGTCGTCGCCGCGAGCGCTTCCCGTGTCCTCCTCGATTGCGGCTTCGCCCCGCGGGACTGTGAGCGCCGTCTGGCACGCCTCGGCCTCGCCCCGGCCGACCTCGACGGGATCGTCGTCACGCACGAGCACGACGACCATGCCGGCCACGCGCTCCCCTTCGCCGCGCGGCACGGTCTCACCGTGTGGATGACGCACGGCACCTTCCGGGCGGTCGGTGGCGACGGGGCGCCGGCACGCGTCGTGCCGATCGACAGCCACGCGCCGTTCGCCGTTGGCGGGCTCTCGATCACCCCGTTTCCGGTGCCCCACGACGCACGCGAGCCGGTGCAGTTCGTCTTCTCCGACGGCGCGCTCCGGCTCGGGGTGCTCACCGACATCGGCGCGCCGACCCGGCACGTCGTCGAGATGCTCTCGGGTTGCGACGCGCTGGTTCTGGAGTGCAACCATGATCCCGGGATGCTCGCCGCCGGGCCCTATCCCGAGTGGCTGAAGCAGCGAATCGCCGGCCCCTTCGGGCATCTGGCGAACGACGCGGCGGCGGAGCTGCTCGCCGCGCTCGACAGGACGCGGCTGCGCCACGTCGTCGCGGCGCATCTCTCCGAGGCGAACAACACCCCCGAGTTGGCGCGCGCGGCGCTGGCGCAGGCGCTCGGCTGCCCGGCCGATTGGATCGGCATCGCTTCGCAGCAGGAGGGCTTCGGCTGGCGCGCGCTCTGAAGGCGTGCCACCCGGGCGCAGAAACGCGAAGGCCGGCCCATGGGCCGGCCTTCGCGCGCCGCCGAAGCGCCGCTTACTTCTTCGCTTCTTCCTTGGCGGGCTCGGCCGCCGCCTTGGCGGCTTCGCCCGCGGCCTTCGCCGCTTCGCCCGCGGCCGGCGCGGCGGCCGGCTGATCCGCCTTCGGCGCCTCCGCGGCGGGCGCCGGCGCGGGGGCGGCCGGCGGCGCGGCCGGCGGTTGGGCAGCAGGCGCGGGCGCGGGCGCCGGCTTCGGTTCTTCCTTGCCGCAGCCGGCGAGCGCGATCGCGACGAGCGCGGCGGCAACGAGAGTGCGTTTCATGGTGTGGTCCCTTTTGTTCGAGTGAGGAGAGGTGTCGGCCGATGGTGGCCCGCGGCGGCACGCCGGCCGAGCGGCAATGATTATAACGGCTGCGGCACCGCGGCACCGGCACCGCGAGGGCGCCGGCGAGTGATTCTCTCGCGCCCGGCCCGCTGCCGCGAGAGGGGGTGCCCGTGGTCGGCGCCCGAATCGGGGCCCGCGGAAACGCGCCCCCTTCTTCGGCGTCGCTCAGAGACCGAGTGTGGTGGGCGGCGCCGTCGGCTCGGAGCTCTCCCAGATCTGGTCGAAGCGCTCGCGCATGAGCGTGCCCTCGTGCGGGTCGTGGCGTGCGAACACACCGCGCGGATGCGCCGCGACCGCGCGCCGCACGAAGTGCTCGCGGTCGGCGAGCACGAAGCAGTCCTGCGCGCGCTCCGCCTCGCCGGTGGTCCGGTGCACCGCGATGTCGTCGCTGAAGAGCGCCACGAGGCGCGCGAGACGCGGCGAGCGTTGCGCGAGGGGCGCCGGATCGTGGACGGCGATGAACAGGCGGTTGCCGCGCGTGCGGCGCAGGAAGGCGCCCACGCGGTCGAGGCGCTCCGGCGCCTCGAGCGCGAGCTGCGCCAGGTCCGGGTCGAAGATCCGGATCTCGCGGGTGGCGAGCGCGAGGAGCGCGTCGAACGCCTCCTGATACTCGCGGCGTGTGTCGATCACGACGCGCTCGGGCGGTGGCGAGGAGTCGTCCTGGGTCATGCGGGCGGCCCGGGATGGAGGTAGCCGGCACGGTACCACACGTGGAGCAGCGGGAGCAGGGGCGTGTCCACCTCCGCGGGGGCGAGCGCGCGGCGGTCGGCGAGCGCGACGAGCGCGTGCCGGGTTCCGCGCGGCATCGGCGCGCGCTCGCCGTTCACGTACACGTGCGCGCCGCGGAAGAGCATGATGGTGCGCAGGTCGAGCCGCACCCCGCGGCGCCGCACGGCGGCGGCGAAGCGCGCCGGACCGAGCGGGGACCGCGGCGGGTCGAACACGACGCGCGGCTTCGGCTCAGAGAGGAACTCGCCGAGGAACGCTTCGATGTCGGCGCGGCGCCAGCGCACGCCCGCGAGCATCGCCGCGACCCGTTCGACCATCGCGCTGCCGATCTCGGCCGGATGGTGCTGCGGCGCGAGGTCGGGGTCGGCGTAGCGCCCGGCGAGGTCGAGGCGGTCGGCGAGGAAGCCGAGGAATCCCCGGGCGTACTCGGTCGCGGACGGCGCGCGAAAGCCGATCGACCACGTGGTGCATTCGTCGAGCGCGACACCCTCGTGCGCGTAGCGCGGCGGCAGGTAGAGCATGTCGCCGGGCTCGAGGATCCACTCGGCCTCGGGCCGGAAGCGCGCGAGCACGCGCAGCGGCGCGCGCGGGTCGAGCGTCCGGTCGCGCTGCGCGCCGATGCGCCAGCGCCGCCGCCCGAGGCCCTGCAGGAGGAAGACGTCGTAGGAATCGAAGTGCGGGCCGACGCCGCCGCCGGGGACCGCGTAGCTCGCCATCACGTCGTCGAGGCGCGCGTAGGGCACGAACGCGAAGCGCCGCATCAGGGCGTCGGCCGCGGGCAAGAATTCGTTGACGCCCTGCACGAGCAGTGTCCAGCCGCGGCGCGGCATCGCGGCGAGCGTCCGCGCCGCGAACGGGCCGTGGCGCAGGTGCCAGCGCCCGCGCGAGCGCGACACCAGGCGCGACTCCGCGTCGTCGCGCCCCGCGATCGCGAAGAGCTCGCGCGGCGTCGCCGCGCCGCGGAACCCCGGCACGGCCCCGCGCACGACGAGCGGGCGCTTCTGCCAGTGGCGGGCGAGGAATTCGCGCGGCGCGAGGCCGCCGAGGAGGTCGAGTCCCATGAGCGTGAAGCCGTGCGGCGGCCGAAGCGCGATGCGGGGCGCATCCGCGCGACGCCACGTTGCGATTATATGAAACGGTTCGCGCCGCTCCCCTTGACACGGAGCGAAATGAGTTGGTTTAGAATCGCCGCGACCCCGCGCAACCGTCATGCTGCAAGTCGGCCAGCCCGCGCCCAACTTCTCCCTGCCCGATGCGGACATGGAGACGGTGAGCCTCGCGCAGTTCAGGGGCAAGCACAACGTCGTGCTCTATTTCTATCCGCGCGACGGCACGCCGGGCTGCACGCTGCAGGCGATCGACTTCAGCGACCACGAGAGCGATTTCCTGCGCCACGACACGATCGTCCTCGGCATCTCGCCCGACGACTGCCTGCGGCACGCCGAGTTCCGCGACGAGAACGGGCTCTCCGTGCGGCTGCTCGCCGACCCGGACACCGAGGTCTGCGGCAAGTACGGCGTGGTCGCGGAGAAGGACCACGACGGCGTGAAGAAGCGCTGTATCCAGCGCGCGACCTTCATCATCGACAAGCGCGGCAAGGTGCGCCACACGCTCGTGAACGTCAACCCCAGGGGCCACGCCGCCGAGGTGCTGGCGCTGGTGAAGCAGCTCGGCTGAGCCGTCCGCGGGCGCGGTGCGCCGCGCGCCGGCGAGCCCTCGCGGAGGTTCCTTGAACATCGGCCCCGGCACCGTCGCCGCACTCGACATCGAGCTCCAGGACCTCTGGGGCAACGTCCTGCAGAAGACCGAGGAGCCGCTGCTCTACCTGCACGGGGGCGCCGAGGGGCTGCTGCCCGCGCTCGAGCAGGCCCTCGCGGGCCGTGCCGAGGGCGACCGCCTCGAGGTCCGGCTCGAGCCCGAGGATGCGTTCGGCGACTACGACGAGACGCTGCTCCGCGTCGAGCCGCGCGGGAAGTTCCCCGAATCGGTCGCGGTCGGCATGCAGTTCGAGGGCATCCCGGGCGAGGCGGGCGACGAGACGATCTACACCGTGACCGACGTCGCGGACGACGCCGTGGTCCTCGACGGCAATCACCCGCTCGCGGGCATGGCGCTCAAGTTCCTGATCCACGTGGCGTCGGTGCGGCCGGCCACCGCGGACGAGATCGAACGTGGCTCGGCCGCCGACGCCGGCTCGCTGCTCTTGCGCATCCTGCCCTGAGCGGGGCCGCCGCGCGATCACCCGGCGGCGAGCCGCGCCATCCCGTTCTCGGGCACGAAGGCGAGGCGTCGGCCGGCGAGCTCGCCCTCGCCGTGCGCGATGCTCACGACGGTCGCCTGCGGCAGGCGGGCGGCCAGCGCGGCCAACGCGGTCCGCTGGGCGGCGGGATCCATCGCGGAGGTCGCCTCGTCGAGGAAGAGCCAGTCCGGCCGCGCGAGGAGCGCGCGCGCGATCGCGAGTTTCTGCTGCTCGCCGCCCGAGAGGCGCATGCTCCAGTTCTGCGTCTCGTCGAGGCGGTCGGCGAACCCGCCGAGCCCCACCGCATCGAGCGCCGCGCGGATGTCGTCGTCGGAGTAGGTGCCGGCGACGGCGGGGAACGAAACGGCCTCGCGCAGGCTCGCGATCGGGATGTAGGGCTTCTGCGGGAGGAAGAGGAGCCGCGCGCCTTCGGGCACGACGATACGCCCGCGCCCGAACGGCCAGATCCCGGCGAGCGCGCGGAAGAGGGTGCTCTTGCCGCTTCCCGAGGGGCCCGTGACCACGACGCGCTCGCCCGGTTCGAGGCAGAAGGATGCGTCGGCGAGGATCACCCGGCCGTCCGGCAGCGCGAGCGTCAGGTCCTCGGCGCAGAGCGCCGGGGCGACGGCCGGCTCGCGCCGGATGGCGGGGGCCTCGCGGATCTCGCGGTGGGTTTCCTGCAGCGCCTCGTGGAACGTGAGCAGGCGGTCCACGCTCGCCTTCCAGTTGGCGAGCGCCCCGTAGCTGTCGACGAACCACGAGAGCGAGCTCTGCACCTGCCCGAACGCGTTGGCGATCTGCGTGAGCTCGCCGAGCGTGATCGCGCCGGTGAAGTAGCGCGGCCCCGCGACGAAGTACGGGAAGACGACCGCGATCTGGTTGTAGCCGATGGTGAACGTGCCGAGCCGCTTCGTGTAGAGCATCAGCGCCCACCAGTTCTCGCGCACCCGCTCGAGCCGGTCGAGGAGCGAGCGGCGCTCCGGGGCCTCGCCGCGGTAGAGCGCGATGCCCTCGGCGTGCTCGCGCAGACGCACGAGACCGAAGCGGAGGTCGGCCTCGACGCGCTCCTGACGGAAGTTGAGCCCGATGAGCGGCCGGCCGACGAAGTGGGTGAGCACGCTGCCGACGATCGCGTAGGCGAGCGCCGCCCAGACCATGTAGCCGGGGATCGTGACCGCGCTGCCCCCGAGGTCGAACCGCAGCGGCCCCGAGACGTGCCAAAGGATCACGACGAAGGACGCCAGCGTGACCGCTTCGCGCAGCAGCCCCAGACCGAGCGCGAGCGTGTTCGAGGTGAAGAGCCGCAGGTCCTCGGCGATGCGCTGGTCGGGGTTGTCGGTGCCGCGGCCGGCGAGCTCGAGGCGGTAGAAGGCCTGCTCGCCGAGCCAGTCGCCGAGGTACTGCTTCGTGAGCCAGATCCGCCAGCGCATCTCGAGCATCTGCTGGAGATAGGTGCGGTACACCGAGGCGACGATGAACACGGCGGCGAGGAAGCTGAAGTAGAGCAGCAGCGCGAAGAAGTCCTCGTACTGCCTCGCCTCGATCGCGTTGAAGAACTGCCGCTGCCAGTCGTTGAGCAGCACCAGCATGTACACGAGACCCATCGAGATCGCCACGATCGCGGCGAGCAGCGCCCAGGCGGTGCCCCGCTCCTCGGAGCGCCAGTAGGGCGAGGCGAGGTTCCACACCTTGCCGAGGAACGAGCGCGCGCGGATGAAGACGTTGGCTTCCATGGGGCGGAGCTTTCGGAGCTTGCGCGGCGGCGGGGCGCTAGGCCCGCGCCGCGCGCCGGTTGAGGAGCGTGCGCGCCGCGTCGACGAGCTCGCCCGCCGCGATGCCGATCGGGCCCACGCCGGCGGCGGCGAGCGCGTCGGCGGCCGCGCCGTGCAGCCAGACGCCGCCGAGCAGCGCGTCGACGGGCTCGGCGCCCTGCGCGGCGAGACTCGCGACGATGCCGGTGAGCACGTCGCCGGAACCGGCGCTCGCGAGCCCGGGGTTGCCCGAGCCGTTCACCCACCAGCGGCCGTCCGGTGCAGCGACGATGGTGCCGTTGCCCTTGAGCGCCACCGCGCAGGAGAACTTCGCGGCGAGAGCGCGCGCGGCCGCGAGCCGGTCGGCCTGCACGGCTGCCGTGTCGGTGCCGGCGAGCCGCGCGGCCTCGGCCGGATGCGGCGTGATGAGCGTCGCCGCCCGGCGCGATGCGAGCGCGTGCTGCAGCACCGAGTAGGCGGCCACCAGGTTGAGGCCGTCCGCGTCGAGCACCACCGTGCGCTCGCTCCGCAGCGCCTGGCCGAGCAGCCGCTGCGCGGCCGCGTCCTGGCCGAGGCCGGGCCCCACCGCGTACACGTCGACGGGCACGTCGGCGAGCAGCGACTCCGGCCGGCGCATCATGAGCTCGGGCTGCGCCACGTCGACCGCGGGCGCGTCCGGCGCGAGCAGGCCGAGGAAGACCTTGCCCGCGCCGGTGCGCAGCGCCGCGCGCCCCGCGAGCAAGGCCGCGCCCACCATGCCCGGCGCGCCGCCGATGACGGCGACGCTGCCCGCGTTGCCCTTGTGGAAGTTGCGGGGGCGATCGAGCGGCAGCGCGTCGAGGATGGCGGCCGCCACGAGCGCGCCGCATCCGCTGCCGGGCGTGCCCGCATCGAGGCCGAGCGCCGCGACCTGCACGGTGCCGGCATGGTCGGGCCCGTCGAGCGTGAGCAGCCCGGGTTTGAGCGCGATGAAGGTGAGCGTGTGGGTCGCGCGGACGGTCGCGCCGAGCGCCGCGCCGGTGTCGGCGTCGAGGCCGCTCGGGACGTCGACCGCGAGCACGCGCGCGCCCATGCGGTTGGCCGCGTCGATCAGGGCCGCGTACCGCCCTTCGAGCGGGCGTTTGAGCCCGATGCCGAAGAGGCCGTCGATCACGAGGCCGAAGGGCCGCTGCGGGATCTCGGCGAGCAGCTCGCCGCCGGCGTCGCGCCACCGGGCGAGCGCGGCGGCGGCATCCGGCGGAAGGCGGGCGGCGTCGCCCGCGAAGACGACGCTCGGGCGGAAGAACCAACGCTTGAGGTGGACGGCCGCCTCGAGCGCGTCGCCGCCGTTGTTGCCGGGGCCCGCGAGCACCAGCACGCCCGCGGCGTCCCCGCCGGCGAGCTCGCGTGCGAGCTCCGCCGTGGCGAGCCCCGCGCGCTGCATCAGCGGCGCCGGCGGCGACTGCGCGAAGGCCGCAGCCTCGATGTCGCGGATCGCGGCGACGGTGCAGACCGGCGCGAAGGCCACGGCGCGCGTCACGCCCGCCACTTCCGCAGCGCGGCGCACGCCGCGGACGCTAACCGAGCTTCATCTGCTGCGGCAGCCAAGTCACGATCCCGGGGAAGAACCAGATGGCGAGCACGGCGCCGATCATGAGGACGAACATGGGCAGGGTGTGCTTGCCGATCCACGTGATCTGCTTGCCGGTCATGCCCTGCAGCACGAAGAGGTTGAAGCCCACCGGCGGGGTGATCTGCGCCATCTCCACGACGAGCACGACGAAGATGCCGAACCAGATGAGGTCGATGCCGGCGCGCTGCACGGTCGGCAGGATCACCGCCATCGTGAGCACGACCATCGAGATCCCGTCGAGGAAGCAGCCGAGCACGATGTAGAACACCATCAGCGCGAGCACGAGCGCGAGCGGCGCGAGGCCGAGCGTGCCGATCCATTCCGCGAGGTGGCGCGGCAGCCCGATGTAGCCCATGGAGAGCGTGAGGAACGAGGCGCCGGCGAGGATCAGCGCGATCATGCAGTAGAGGCGCGTCGCGCCGAGCAGGCTTTCGGTGAAGGTTCGGCGGGTGAGCGAGCCCTGCGTCGCCGAGATCGCCAGCGCGCCGACCACCCCGAACGCGGCGGCCTCGGTGGCCGTCGCGATGCCGGCGTAGATCGAGCCGAGCACCGCGGCGATGAGCAGCATCACGGGGATCAGGTGGCGCGAGGCGTGCAGCTTCTGCACGAAGGTCGTGCGCCGCTCGATGGGCGGGATGGCGCCGGGGTGGGCGAGGGCCCAGGCCATCACGTAGCCCATGAAGAGCGCCGCGAGCAGGACGCCGGGCAGCACGCCGGCGATGAAGAGCTTCGCGATCGAGACCTCGGCCGTCACGCCGTACACGATCATGATGATCGACGGCGGGATCAGCAGGCCGAGCGTCCCGGCGCCGGCGAGCGAGCCGATGGTGATGCCCTCGGGGTAGCCGCGCTTCGCGAGCTCCGGCAGCGTCATCTTGCCGATCGTCGCCGCGGTCGCCGCGCTCGATCCCGACACGGCGGCGAAGATCGTGCAGCCGATGATGTTGGTATGCAGGAGGCGCCCCGGCAGCCGCTCCATCCAGGGCGCGAGGCCGCGGAACATGTCCTCGGAGAGGCGCGTGCGGAAGAGGATCTCGCCCATCCAGATGAAGAGCGGCAGCGCGGTGAGGGTCCAGCTCGACGCGGACCCCCAGATGGTGACCGCCATCGCGTCGCCGACCGGGCGCGACGTGAAGGCCTGCATGCCGATCCAGGCGACGCCGACGAGCGAGAGCCCGATCCAGACGCCGGTGCCGAGCAGCAGGAAGAGGGCCGCGATGAGGAGCGCGGTGATCCAGAAGTCGCCCACGGCTCACTCCATCCGCATCGGCTCTTGCGCGTTCGGGGGGTGGCCGTCGAGCCGCTTGCGTGCGAGAAGGCGCACGAACTCGTCCCCCATCGCGACGAGGAGCACGGCGGTGCCGAGGGCCATGGCGAGCTGCGGGATCCAGAGCGGCGTGGCGTCGTTGCCGGTCGAGATGTCGTGGAAGGTGTAGGACTGCCAGGCGAGCTTCGCCGAATAGAAGGCGAGGAGGGCGCAGACGAGGACGCCGACGCCGTGGCTCCACAGCTCGAGCGCGCGCGCCCAGCGCCGTCCGACGTGCTGCAGGAGCAGGGTCACGCGGATGTGCTCGCCCTTGCGCAGCGTGTAGGCGAGCGCGAGGAAGCCGGCCGCCGCCATGCTGTAGCCCGCGTAGGCGTCGGTGCCGCGCACGTAGAAGTGGAACGTGCGGCCGGCGATGCCGACGAGCACCCAGGCGAGCGTCGCCACCATGAAAAACGCCGCCAGGATGCCGGCGGCGTCGTAGAGGCGGTCGAGCCAGCGGCGCATGCGCCGGGCTTACTTGCGGTAGGCGTCGACGATCGCCTTGCCGTCCGGCCCCGCCTTCTCGAGCCACTCGTTCAACATGGTGTCGCCCACCTTCTTGAGCCCCCCGGCGAGCTCCGGGCTCGGCTTCGCGACGTTCATGCCGTTCTTGGCGAGCTCGCCGAGGTACCAGGCGTTCTTCTCCTCGGAGACCTTCCAGCCCCGGGCCTCGGCCTCGGCGGCGGCTTTGAGGAGCGCGTCCTGCGTCGCCTTGTCGAGCGCGTCGAACGCCTTCTTGTTGACGATGACGGCGTTCTTGGGCAGCCAGGCCTGCGTGTCGTAGTAGTTCTTGACGTATTCCCACGCCTTGGTGTCGTAGCCGGTCGCGCCCGAGGTGACCTGCGAGTCGATCACGCCCGTGGCGAAGGCCTGCGGCACCTCCGCGGCCTGGATGGTCGCGGGTTGCGCGCCGACGAGCTCGCCGATGCGCGAGGTCTGCGGGCTGTAGGCGCGCCACTTGAGGCCCTTCATGTCGGCGACGCTGGCGAGCGGTTTCTTGGAATAGATGCCCTGCGGCGGCCAGGGCACGGAGAAGAGCAGCATCATCCCCTGCTTGGCGAGGCGGTCCTCGAGCTGCTTCTTCTGCGCGCCGTAGAGCTTCCTCGCCTCGGCGTAGCTCGTGGCGAGGAAGGGAATGCCGTCCACGCCGTAAACCGGGTCCTCGTTCGAGAAGTTGACGAGCAGGATCTCGCCGGCCTGGGCCTGGCCGCCCTGGACCGCGCGCTTGATCTCCGGCGCCTTGAAGAGCGAGGCGCCCGGGTGCACCGTGATCTTGAGCTTGCCGCCGGTGGCCTTGTCGACGTCGTTGGCGAACTGCTGGATGTTCTCGGTGTGGAAGTTGGTCGCGGGGTAGGCGGTCGGCAGGTCCCACTTCGTCTGGGCCTGGGCCGCGCCGGCGGCGAGCGCGACGGCGGCGACGAGCGCGCGCAGTTTCATTTCGGGGTCTCCTCGGTTCGGCCGGGAAAGGCGCGCCTAGCGTAGCGAAATTCCCCACGGGGCACAATGCGCGCCGCGTCCTCAGGCGAGCAGCCGCGCCACGTGCTCGCCGATCGCGAGGCTCGCCGTCAGCCCGGGGGACTCGATCCCGAAGAGGTTCACCAGCCCGGGGACGCCGTGCTCGCGGGGTCCCTGGACGAGGAAGTCGCGCGCCGGCTCGCCGGGCGCGTGGATCTTCGGGCGGATGCCGGCGTAGCCCGGGGCGAGCGCTCCGTCGGGCAGATCCGGCCAATAGCGCCGGATGGCGGCGTAGAACGCATCCGCGCGCCGCGGGTCCACGTCGTAATCGATCGCATCGACCCACTCGACATCGGGGCCGAAGCGCGCCTGCCCCGCGAGGTCGATGGTGACGTGCACGCCGAGCCCGGCGGATTCGGGCACGGGGTAGACGAGCCGCGAGAACGGGGAGCGGCCCGCGAGCGTGTAGTAGTTGCCCTTGCAGAAGTAGGCGGGCGGGATCGTCTCGGGCGGGATCCCCGTGATCGACCGGGCGACGCGGGGCGCATCGAGGCCGGCGCTGTTCACGACCGAGCGGGCGCGCACGCGCACCGGCTCGGCACCACCCACGGCGAGTTCGATCCCCTGCGGACCGGCCGCGCCGCCTTCCACCGGGCTCATGAAGACGATGGCCGCGCCCGCGCTCTCGGCGTCCGCGGCGAGCGCGAGCATCAGCGCGTGGCTGTCGACGATGCCCGTCGAAGGCGAGTGGAGCGCTCCCACGCAGCGCACCGCGGGCTCGAGCGACGCTGCCTCAGCGCTCGCGAGACGCGCGAGGTCGCGAACGCCGTTCGCCTCGGCCTGCGCGCGGAGCCGTTCGAGATCGGGGAGTTGCTCCGGGCTGGTCGCGACGATGAGCTTGCCGCAGTTCGCGAACGGCACGCCACGCTCGGCGCAATAGCGGTAGAGGGCGTGCTTGCCCGCCACGCACAGGCGCGCCTTGAGCGAGCCGGGCGGGTAATAGATCCCCGCGTGGATCACCTCGGAGTTGCGCGAGCTCGTGCCGGTGCCGATCGCGCCCGCGGCCTCGAGCACCACCACCTCGCGGCCGGCGTAAGCGAGCGCGCGCGCCACGGCGAGGCCCACCACACCGGCGCCGATGACCACCGCATCCAGCGTCTCGACGCTCATCCTGCGTTCGGC
The DNA here is from genome assembly GCA_026417035.1 of Burkholderiales bacterium. Classification (GTDB taxonomy): domain Bacteria; phylum Pseudomonadota; class Gammaproteobacteria; order Burkholderiales; family SG8-39; genus JAOAEA01. The sequence goes on along the minus strand of JAOAEA010000007.1, from coordinate 62,673 downwards.
GAAGCGGTGGCGGGGCCCGGCATGCGCCGAGGATATACTCGGGCGGCCGGACTCTTCCACCCACGACATGGCGGGCCGCTGGCAGTTCTGGATCGACCGCGGCGGGACGTTCACCGACGTCGTGGCGCTGCGCCCCGACGGCGCGCTCGTCACGCACAAGCTGCTTTCGGAGAACCCGGAGCGCTACCGGGACGCCGCGATCGCGGCGATCCGCGAGCTCATGGGCGTCGCGCATGACGAGCCGATTCCGGTCGGCGGGATCGAAGCGGTGAAGATGGGCACGACGGTGGCCACCAATGCGCTCCTCGAGCGCAAGGGCGAGCCGACGGTGCTCTTCGTCACGCGCGGTTTCGCCGACGCCCTGCGCATCGGCTACCAGAACCGGCCGCACCTCTTCGCCCGCCGCATCGTGCTGCCGGAGATGCTCTATGCGAAGGTGGTCGAGGTGGACGAGCGCGTGGACGCCCGCGGCGACGTGCTCGTCCCGCTCGACCTCGAATCGGCGCGGCGCGATCTGCAGGCGGCCTGGGACGAGGGCTTCCGCTCGGTGGCGGTGGTCCTGATGCACGGCTACCGCTACCCGCGGCACGAGGCGGCGCTCGCCGCCGCGGCGCGCGCGATCGGGTTCACGCAGGTGTCGGCGTCGCACGAGGTGAGCCCGCTGATGAAGCTCGTCTCCCGCGGCGACACCACGGTGGCGGATGCCTACCTCTCGCCGATCCTGCGCCGCTACGTCGACGAGGTTGCCGCGGAGCTCCCCGGCGTGCGGCTCCTCTTCATGCAGTCGAACGGCGGGCTCGCGGACGCCCGCCGCTTCCAGGGCAAGGACTCGGTCCTCTCCGGGCCTGCGGGCGGCGTCGTCGGCGCCGCGCGCGCGGCGGCCACCGCGGGGTTCGATCGCATCATCGGCTTCGACATGGGCGGCACCTCGACCGACGTCTCCCACTTCGCGGGCGAGCTCGAGCGCGAGTTCGAGACGCTGGTCGCCGGCGTGCGCATGCGCGCCCCGATGATGTCGATCCACACGGTCGCGGCGGGCGGCGGCTCGATCCTCGCCTTCGACGGCTCCCGCTACCGCGTCGGGCCCGATTCGGCCGGCGCCAACCCCGGGCCGGCGTGCTACCGCCGCGGCGGGCCGCTCGCGGTCACCGACGCGAACGTCATGCTCGGCAAGATTCAGCCCGACTTCTTCCCGCGCGTCTTCGGGCCCGCGGGCGACGAGCCGCTCGACGCCGGGACCGTGCGCGAGAAGTTCGCCGCGCTGGCCGCCGAGATCCGCCGCGCCACCGGGGACGAGCGGCCGCCCGAAGCCGTGGCCGAGGGCTTCGTGGACATCGCGGTGGCGAACATGGCGAACGCGATCAAGCACATCTCGGTGCAGCGCGGGCACGACGTCACGCGCTACACGCTCTGCTGCTTCGGCGGCGCGGCCGGCCAACACGCCTGCAAGGTCGCCGACGAGCTCGGGATGACGCGCATCTTCATCCACCCGCTCGCCGGCGTGCTCTCGGCGTACGGCATCGGGCTCGCCGACCGCGTCGCGATGCGCGAGGCGTCGATCGAGAAGCGTCTCGACGACAGCGTGCGCCGTGCGCTCGAGGAGCGCGCCGAAGCGCTCGCGATCGCCGCGCGCGCCGAGCTCGTCGCGCAGGGCGTGCCGCCGGAGCGGATCCGGGTGGCGCGACGCGCGCACATCCGCTACGAAGGCACCGACGTGCCGCTCGTCGTGCCGCTCGACACGGTGCCGGCGATGCGCGAGGCCTTCGCGGCCGCGTACCGGCAGCGCTACTCGTTCCTGATGCCGGACAAGCCGCTCGTGGTCGAGGCGGTCTCGGTCGAGGCGACCGGCGCCTCCGACGCGCCGGCCGAGCGGCCTGCCGATTTGCGGCGCGAGCACCGGCCGGCGGCGCGGGTGCGGATGTACTCGGGCGGCCGCTGGCACGATGCGCCGCTCTTCCGCCGCGACGCGCTCGCCCGGGGCGTCGCGGTCGAGGGCCCGGCGATCATCGCCGAGGCGAACGCGACCACGGTGATCGAGCCCGGCTGGGGCGCCACCGTCACGGACCTCGGGCACCTCGTGCTCGAGCGCGTGGCGTCGCGTCCGCGGCGCGTCGCCGTCGGCACGAGCGCCGACCCGGTGATGCTCGAGATCTTCAACAACCTCTTCATGGCGATCGCCGAGCAGATGGGCGTGCGGCTCGCCAACACCGCCCACTCCGTGAACATCAAGGAGCGGCTCGACTTCTCGTGCGCGGTCTTCGACGCCGGCGGGAACCTGGTCGCGAACGCCCCGCACCTCCCGGTGCACCTCGGCTCGATGGGCGAGTCGGTGCGGACCGTCATCCGCGAAAACCGCGGGCGCATCCGGCCCGGCAACGTCTATGTGCTGAACGCGCCCTACAACGGCGGCACGCACCTCCCGGACGTGACCGTCGTCACGCCGGTCTTCGACGAGGCGGGACGGGACATCCTCTTCTGGGTCGGCTCGCGCGGGCACCACGCCGACATCGGCGGCATCACGCCCGGCTCGATGCCGCCCGACAGCCGCGTGGTGGAGGAAGAAGGCGTGCTGATCGACGACTTCCTCCTGGTGGAGGAGGGCCGGTTCCGCGAGGCGGAGATGGCGGCGCTGCTCGCCTCCGGACCGCATCCGGCGCGCAACGTCGCGCAAAACCTCGCCGACCTGCGCGCCCAGGTCGCCGCCAACGAGAAGGGCGTGCAGGAGCTCAGGCGCATGGTGGCCCTGTTCGGGCTGCCGGTCGTGCACGCTTACATGCGTCACGTGCAGGCGAACGCCGAGGAGGCGGTGCGGCGGGTGATCGGGGTGCTGCGCGACGGCGAGTTCGCCTACGCGATGGACCACGGCGCGGTCGTGCGCGTGAGGATCGCGATCGACCGCGCCGCACGCTCGGCCCGCATCGACTTCACCGGCACGTCGGGCGAGCTCGCCAACAACTTCAACGCGCCGGCAGCCGTGACCATGGCGGCGGTGCTGTACGTGTTCCGCACGCTCGTCGACGACGACATTCCGCTCAACGAGGGATGCCTGGCGCCCCTCGAGGTCGCGATCCCGGAGGGCTCGATGCTGCGGCCGCGGTATCCGGCGGCGGTCGTCGCGGGCAATGTCGAGACGTCGCAGGCCATCACCGACGCGCTCTACGGCGCGCTCGGCGTGATGGCCGGCGCGCAGGGGACGATGAACAACTTCACTTTCGGCAACGACCGCTACCAGTACTACGAGACCATCTGTGGCGGCTCGGGCGCGGGCCTCCTGGACCCGGCGCGGGGCATCGCCGGGGGCGGCTTCGCCGGCACCGACGCGGTACACACGCACATGACCAACACGCGGCTCACCGACCCGGAGGTGCTCGAGTGGCGGTTTCCGGTCGTGCTCGAGCGCTTCGCGATCCGGCGCGGCTCGGGCGGCGCGGGGCGGTGGCGCGGCGGCGACGGCGTGGTGCGGCGCATCCGCTTCCTCGAGCCGATGACCGCGGCGATCCTGTCAGGCCACCGGCGCGTGCCGCCTTACGGGATCGCGGGCGGGCTGCCCGGCAAGCCGGGCCGCAACTCCATCGAGCGCGCGGACGGGACGGTCGTGGTGCTCGAAGGCGCCGATCGCGCCGCGATGCAGCCGGGCGACGTGTTCGTGATCGAGACGCCCGGCGGAGGCGGCTGCGGCGCGCCGGGCGAGGCGTGAAATAGTTCCGCTCAGATCTCGGCCCAGGCCGCGAAGTCGGGCGCCGCCATCGGCCGCGCGAACAGGAACCCCTGGACCAGGTCGCAGCCGAGCGTTTCGAGAACCGACAGGTCCGACTGAGTCTCGACACCCTCGGCCACCGACACGAGCTGCAGCCGCCGCGCCAACTCCACGCTCGAGGCGAGGATCGCCTCGCGCTGCCGGTTGCCCTTGGCGTTGTGGACGAAGGTCTGGTCCACCTTGAGCTCGGTGAACGGGATCGACGCGAGCTGCTTGAGCGACGAGTAGCCGGTGCCGTAGTCGTCGATCGCGACGCCGAAGCCCTTCATGCGCAGCCGCGCGACGTTGCCGAGCACCGGCGCGAGGTTGGCCGAGGCGAGGCTCTCGGTGATCTCCAGGACGACGTGGCGCGGGTCGACGCCGTGCCGCTCGGCGAGCCCCGCGATGCGGTCGGCCGCGCCGTTGTATTCGAGATAGGGCAGCGACAGGTTCACCGACACGGCCCAGTCCTGTCCGGCGCGCCGCCAGGTGTTCAGCTCGTCCATCGACTGCTCGAGCATCACCCAGGTGAGCGCGTCGATGAGCCCGCACTCCTCGGCGAGCGGGATGAATTCGCCCGGGCCGACCACGCCGCGCCGCGGATGGTGCCAGCGCGCGAGCGCCTCGGCGCCCGCGATCGTCCCGTCCTCGACGTGCAGCTTCGGCTGGAAGTAGGCGACGATCTGCCCGTCGGCGATCGCCTCCTCGAGCTCGTTCGCGCTCGCCCGCGGTTGCCCGGCGTTGGGACCGAGGAGGTCCGGGCGCTCGAAGCGCCCCAGGAGCTCGCCGAGGCGGTCGCGCGAGAGCGGCTTCGGGATCGTTCCGAGCACCGAGAGACCCTGGGCGCGCGCCATCGCTTCGACGGAGGAGAGAAGCGTCGGGTCCAGCGCGCTCGCGAGGATGATCGACGAGGCCGACTTGGACTCGCCGAGGTGGCGGATGAACTCGATGCCGTCCATCCCGGGCATCCGCAGGTCGCAGACGATCACGTCGGGCGACTCGGGCGCCGCGCGCAGCGCGTCGAGCGCCTGGTAGCCATCGGCGGCCTCGTGGATCGCGGAGACGCCGAGGCTGCGCAACATGCCGACGGCGACCTGGCGTTGCACCGCCTGGTCCTCGACGACCATCAGGCTGAGCGAGCGGATGTCCATGTGTGAATTTTTCCGCGTGAGCGGGAGGCGGTCGCGCCTTCCGACCGCAAACGTCAGCACGGATCGTGCCCGGCCGGCTGCCCGCGATCTGCCGCGCCTCGTCAGGGTCTGCCGCGCAAGGGCACTATTGCACGGCCCGCGGTGCCCCGCGGTGTTAGCATTCGCGATCGCTGGAGCCCGCCCCGCACGCCGGAACACGATGGACAGAAGAACGGTACTCACGAAGACTGCCAAGGGCCTCATGGAGGTCACCGGGAAGACGAGCCTCCTCCCGCGCGACATCCGCAACGTGCTCTCGCAGATCGACGGCAAGGCCACGGTCGGCGACGTCCACCAGAAGCTCGACAAGTTCTCCGAGCCGAAGCTCCTCGAAGCGATGACGCGCCTGCTGCGCGAAGGCTTCGTGCGCGAGTTCGTCACGGCGCCCGTGAGCGTTTCGCCGCCCTCGCAGCTGCCGAGCGTGCAGGAGGACGTGGACCTCGATTTCACCGCGATCATCAGCCAGTCGGGTCCCGGGAAAGGCACGCCCGACACCGCCGAGGTCGAAGAGGTCGCGCGCCAGGTCGCCGCCGCGCGCGAGCGCGAGCAGGCCGAAGCGAAGGCGCGGGCCGAGGCCGAAGCCAAGGCGCGGGCCGCGGCCGAAGCGAAGGCCCGGGCCGAAGCGGAGGCGAAGGCCAAGGCCGAAGCGAAGGCGAAGGCGGAAGCTGCCGCGAAGGCGAAGCGCGAGGCCGAAGAGAGGGCGAAGCGCGAGGCCGAGGAACGCAAGCGCCTCGAGGCCGAGGAGCGCGCCCGCAAGCAAGCCGAGGAAAAGGCGAAGCGCGAAGCCGAGGAGAAAGCGAAGCGCGAAGCCGAGGAGAAAGCGAAGCGCGAAGCCGAGGAGCGGGCCAGGCGCGAAGCCGAAGAAAGGGCCAAGCGGGAAGCCGACGAGCGGGCGCGGCGCGAAGCCGAGGAGAAAGCGAAGCGCGAGGCCGAGGCCCGCGCGCAGGCGGAGGCCGCGGAGCGCGCGAAGCGCGAGAAGGAAGAGGCGCTGCGCCGCGAGCTCGAGGACGAAGTCCGGCGGGCCGAGGAGCGTGCCCGGCGCGACGCGGCCGAGAAGGCGCGCGCGGCGGAGGAGAAGCAACGCCAGGACGCCGAGGCCAGGGCGCGGCGCGAAGCCGAGGAGAAAGCCCGGCGCGAGGCCGAAGAGAAAGCCCGGCGCGAGGCCGAAGAGAAAGCCCGGCGCATCGCCGAGGAGAAGGCCCAGCGCGAAGCCGAAGAAAGAGCGCGCCGCGAAGCCGAGGAGAGAGCGAAGCGCGAAGCCGAGGAGCGGGCCAGGCGCGAAGCCGAAGAAAGAGCCAGGCGGGAGGCCGAGGAAAAGGCGCGGCGCGAAGCCGAGGAGAAGGAACGGGCGCGGCGCGAAGCCGAGGAGAAGGCCCGGCGCGCTGCCGAGGAGAAGGCCCGGCGCATTGCCGAGGAGACCGCGCGGCTCGAGGCCGAGGAGAAGGCCCGGCGCGAAGCCGCGGAGAAGGCGCGGCGCGAGGCCGAGGAGCGCGAGCGGCGCGAGTCCGAGGAACGGATCCGGCGCGAGCTCCAGGCGGAGATCGACCGGGCCTCGCAGGGCCCGAGCCCGGCGGAGCTCGCCGCGGCCGAGGCGAAGCAGCGCGCCGAAGAGGAGGGCGCGCGCCGTCGGGCCGAGGAGAGCGCGCGGCGCGAGGCCGAGGAGCGATCCCGGCGCGAGGCCGAGGCGAGGGAGCGGGCGAAGCGCGAAGCGGCAGAGCGTGCGAAGCGCGAGGCGGACGATCGCGCCCGCCGCGAGGCCGAGGAGCGCGCGCGGGCGGAGGCCGAAGCGCAGCGCCACGCCGAGGCCGAGGCGCGCGCACGACAGGAAGCCGAGGAGCGCGCGCGGCGCGAGGCCGAGGAAAAGGCGCGCCACGAAGCGGACCGCAAGGCGCGCGAGGAAGAGCGCGCGCGGGCGAAGGCCGAGGCCGAGGCGGCCGCGCGTGCGCGCAAGGAAGAGCGCGCCCGCGAGCAGGCGGAAGCCGAAGCCCGCGCCGAGGCCGAGTCCCCACGTCGCGCGGAGCCGGTGTCGTCGGGGCGGCGGCGCGGCGGAAGCGGGCTCGGGAAGTTCATCGGCATCGGCCTCGTGGCCGCGCTCGTCGCCGGGGCGGTCGCGCTGCAGTTCCTGTCGCTCGACACCGCGTTCTACGAGCGGCTGGCGAGCGCCAAGTTCGGTGCGCCGGTGAAGATCCAGAGCGCGGGCTTCTCGGTCCTGCCGACGCCCGCGGTCCGCTTCGAGAACGTCGTCGTCGGCGCCGACCAGGCGGTGCGCATCGCGTCGGTGAAGGCGCACCCGGAGCTCGGGACGATGTTCGGCGAGGCCCGCACGTTCAGGACCCTCGAGCTCTCGGGCGTCACCGTCTCGCCGGCGGGCCTGGGGGGGATTCTATGGGCGAAGCCGCCGGGTTCCGCCGACCTCGCGGTCGAGCGCATCGTCGCGCACGATGTGAAGCTCGCCCTCCCGGGCATCGAGCTGCCGACGCTGGAGGCGACGGCGACGCTGGCGGCGAACGGCGCGGTGCAGAAGCTCACGCTCGCCACGCCCGACAAAAAGATCCTGGCTGACGTCCAGCCGCGTCCGGGCCGGGCCGCCATCGAGCTCACGGTCGCGTCGCTGCGCGTTCCGTTCGGCTCCTCTCTGGTGCTCGCCGATTTCGGCGGCAAGGGCGAGGTCGCGCCGGGCGAGCTCGTGCTCACCGAGTTCGACGGACGGATCTGGGATGGCGTGGTGCGGGGCCGCGCCCGCCTCGGCTGGGCGAACGGCTGGACGCTCGAGGGCGATGCCGACCTGCGGCAGGCGGACGCGACGGTGCTCGTGCCGCAGCTCTTCGGCGCCGGCCGGGTGCTGGCGCAGGGCACGTTCGCGATGAGCGCCGCCGCGCCCGAAAAGCTCTTCGACAGCGCGCGGCTCGAAGGCAACTTCACCGTGCAGAAGGGCCAGCTCGCGAACATCGATTTCGCCCGCATGCTCCAGACTGGCGCGAGCAAGGACGGCGGCACCGCCTTCAACGAGCTCTCCGGCCAGGGCCAGATCGACGCGGGCCGGGTCGCGCTGCGCAACCTGCGCCTCGGTGCCGGCGTGCTCTCGGCGTCGGGCGCGCTCGACGTCGAGGGCGGCAAGGCCGTGACCGGCAAGGTCGCGGCGGAGATGAAGTCGCCGCAGGGCGGCGTGTCGCGCGCGAGCTTCTCGGTGAGCGGGGCGCTGCCGCAGATCACCTTCCGGCGCTAGCGGGGATCCGCGGCAGCGGGCGCGGCGCCCTCCCAAGCCCTGCGTCGAGGGCGCGCAGCGGCCGCTGGTTTCGCCAGCCGCTGCATCGCGCGGCGCTCCAGTGCGACGCGTCCGTGGCACCGGCCCGCGGTCCCCTGCGCCGGGAGCGCCGGCCCGTGCCGGTATAATCGCGTTTTACCGGCGCCTCGCCATGCCCATCCTCAAGCTCCGCGGGGGCTCGGCCCTCCCGGCGTTCCGTCTCGACAAGTTGAACGCCAGCCTCGCGGCGATCCGCCCCGGCCTCCGCATCCTCCAGAGCGAGTTCTGGCATTTCATCGAGACCGATGGCGAGCCTTCGGACGCCGACCGCGGGCGGCTCGAGCGGCTGCTCACGTATGGCGAGCCGGCCGGCGCCCCCGCGGCGGCGACGCACACGGTGGTGGTCACCCCGCGTCTGGGCACGATCTCGCCGTGGTCCTCGAAGGCGACCGAGATCGCCCGCCAGTGCGGCCTCGCGTCGGTCCTGCGGATCGAGCGCGGCACGCTCTACCGTCTCGCGGCGCCGGAGGCGACCGCGGTCGCGCGGTCGCTGCCGCTGCTGCACGACCGGATGACGGAGGCGGTGCTCACCTCGCTCGACGAGGCCGACGCGTTGTTCCGTCACTTCGCGCCGCGGCCGCTCGCGACCGTGGACCTCGTCGGCCGCGGCCGCGCGGCCCTCGAGGAAGCGAACCTCGCGATGGGGCTGGCGCTGTCGGCCGACGAGATCGACTACCTCGCGGAGCATTTCACCGGGCTCGGCCGCAACCCGACCGACGTCGAGCTCACCATGTTCGCGCAGGCGAACTCGGAGCACTGCCGTCACAAGATCTTCAACGCCTCCTGGGTGATCGACGGCGAGCCGCGGCGCGAGACGCTGTTCGGCATGATCCGCGAGACGGAGCGGGCGAGCCCGCAGGGCACCGTCGTCGCCTACGCCGACAACGCGGCGATCATGGAGGGAGGGGAGGCCTCGCGCTTCTTCGTCGATGCCGACGGCGTCTACCGCCGCCACCGCGAGCCGACGCACACGCTGATGAAGGTCGAGACGCACAACCACCCCACGGCGATCTCGCCGTTTCCCGGCGCGGCGACCGGCGCGGGCGGCGAGATCCGCGACGAGGGCGCGACCGGCCGGGGCGCGAAGCCGAAGGCCGGGCTGTGCGGGTTCTCCGTGTCGAACCTTCGCATCCCCGGGCACGAGCGGCCGTGGGAGCGCGACTTCGGACGTCCCGACCGCATCGCCTCGGCGCTCGCGATCATGATCGAGGGCCCGATCGGCGCCGCGTCCTTCAACAACGAGTTCGGCCGGCCGAACCTCGCCGGCTATTTCCGCGCGTACGAGGCGGAGGTCGCCGGCGTGGTGCGCGGCTACCACAAGCCGATCATGATCGCCGGGGGCGTCGGCGCGATCCGCGCGATGCACTCGCACAAGGCCGGGATCCCCGCGGGCGCGCTCCTCGTGCAGCTCGGCGGGCCGGGGATGTTGATCGGCATGGGCGGCGGCGCCGCCTCCTCGATGAACGTCGGCGCGAACATCGCCGACCTCGACTTCGATTCGGTGCAGCGCGGCAATGCCGAGATGCAGCGCCGCGCGCAGGAGGTGATCGACCGCTGCTGGGCGCTCGGCGAGGCGAACCCGATCCTCTCGATCCACGACGTCGGCGCCGGCGGACTCTCGAACGCGTTGCCGGAGCTCGCGGCGAGCGGCGGCCGCGGCGCGAAGATCGACCTGCGCGCCGCGCCGAGCGAGGAGCCCGGCATGTCCCCGCGCGAGATCTGGTCGAACGAGGCGCAGGAACGCTACGTCCTCGCGATCGCGCCGGCGTCCCTGGAGCACTTCCGCGCGATCTGCGAGCGGGAGCGCTGCCCGTTCGCGGTGGTCGGCGTCGCGACCGAGGCGGAGCACCTCGAGGTGCGCGACCCCCTCTTCGGCAACCTGCCGGTGGACATGGATCTCCGCGCGGTGCTCGGCAAGCCGCCGCGCATGGTCCGCGACGTGCGCCACGTCGCGCGGCGGCCGGCGCCCTTCGACGCCTCGGGGATCGAGCTCCGCGAAGCGGCGCTGCGCGTCCTGGCGGCGCCGACGGTCGCGCGCAAGACGTTCCTGGTCGCGATCGGCGACCGCAGCGTCGGCGGGCTCACCGCGCGCGACCAGATGGTGGGACCGTGGCAGGTGCCGGTGGCCGACTGCGCCGTGACGCTCGCCGACTTCGAGGGCTACCAAGGTGAGGCGTTCGCGATGGGCGAGCGCACGCCGCTCGCGGTGATCGATCCCGCCGCGTCGGGCCGGATGGCCATCGGCGAGGCGCTCACCAACCTCGCCGCGGCGCCGGTGACGGCGCTCGGAAGGGTGAAGCTCTCGGCGAACTGGATGGCCGCCGCGGGGTATCCCGGCGAGGACGCGGCGCTCTTCGACACGGTGCGCGCCGTCGCGCTCGAGCTCTGCCCGCGGCTCGGCGTCGGCATCCCGGTGGGCAAGGATTCCCTCTCGATGCGCACGACCTGGCAGGAGGGCGGGGCGCAGCGCGAGGTGGTGGCGCCGGTGTCGCTCATCGTCTCGGCGTTCGCACCGGTCGACGACGTGCGCGGCACCTGGACGCCGGCGCTGCGCACGGACCGGGGCCCGACCGATCTCGTGCTCGTCGACCTCGCGCGCGGCCGCGGGCGCCTGGGCGGCTCCGTCCTGGCGCAGGTCTACTCGCAGACCGGCGACGAGGCGCCCGACTTCGACGATCCGGCGGCGATGCAGCGCTTCTACGCGGCGCTCGCGGAGCTGCGCGCCGCCGGAACCGTGCTCGCTTACCACGACCGCTCCGACGGCGGGCTCTTCGCCGCGGCCTGCGAGATGGCGTTCGCCGGCCGCGTCGGCGTCACGCTGAACCTCGACGTGCTCGCCTACGATCCGGAGGCGCTCGACGTCGATGGCTCGGAGAAGACCCCGGCGCTCATGGCCGGGCGCGACGCGGAGCGCGTGCTCGCCGCGCTCTTCGCGGAGGAGCTCGGCGCGCTGCTGCAGGTGCGTATGGAGGATCGCGAGCGCGTGGCCGAGACGCTGCGCCGGCACGGCCTCTACGCGCTCGTCGTCGGCGGCCCGAATGCGCGCGACGAGGTGCGGCTCGTGCGCAACGCGGCTCCGGTGTTCGCCGAGCCGCTCGCCGCGCTCGAGCGCGCGTGGTCCGAGACCACCTACCTCATGCAGCGGCTGCGCGACAACCCCGACTGCGCCCAGGAGGAGTACGACGCGATCCTCGACCGCGCCGACCCCGGGCTCTCGCTCGCTCTCACGTTCGACGCGGAGACGGATCCCGCGGCGCCCTTCGTCGCGACCGGCGCGCGGCCGCGGGTCGCGGTGCTGCGCGAGCAGGGCGTGAACGGCCAGGTCGAGATGGCGGCGGCGTTCGACCGCGCGGGCTTCGACGCCTGCGACGTGCACATGAGCGACCTCCTCGCCGGGCGCGTGACGCTCGCAGGTTTCAGCGGCGCCGTCGCGTGCGGCGGTTTCTCCTACGGCGACGTCCTCGGCGCCGGCGAGGGCTGGGCGAAGTCGATCCTCTACAACGACCGGCTGCGCGAGGAGTTCGCGGCGTTCTTCGCGCGCGGCGACACCTTCGCGCTGGGCGTGTGCAACGGCTGCCAGATGATGTCGAATCTCGCGGCCCTGATCCCCGGCGCGGCGGCGTGGCCGAAGTTCGTGCGCAACCGCTCGGAGCAGTTCGAGGCGCGCGTCGCGATGGTCGAGATCCTGCCGAGCCCGTCGCTCTTCTTCGCCGGCATGGCGGGCAGCCGCATCCCGGTCGCCGTCGCCCACGGGGAGGGCCGCGCCGTGTTCACCGACGCCGGCGCGCGGAGCGCGGCGATCGCGGCGCTGCGCTTCGTCGACGGGCGGGGCGCGCCGGCGACGCGCTACCCCGCGAACCCCAACGGCTCCCCCGACGGTCTCACCGGCTTCACCACCGCCGACGGGCGGTTCACCATCCTCATGCCGCACCCCGAGCGCATGTTCCGCTGGGTGCAGTGGTCGTGGCGGCCCGACGCATCCGGCGACTCGAGTCCGTGGCAGCGCATGTTCGCGAACGCCCGGGCCTGGGTCGGATGAACCGCCGGGCGCTCGCCCGCCTGGGTGCGTCCCTGCTGGCCGTCTCCCTGCACGCGGCTGCCGCGGACGCCTACCGCATCGACGCCGCCGCTGCCGCGCGCGCCGCGCAGAGGGTCGTCCTCGGCGAGTTCTTCTCCGAGATGATGTCGCCCGCCGGCTACGCGGCGGTGCGCGAGCTCGGTCACGGCGACGCCATCCGCGACGGGCGCTACTTCGCCCCCGAGGGGCTGTTCGACATCCTCTTGCCGCCGCTCGGCACCGGACGCGTGGACGTGTACCGCGCCGTGCGCGCGCGCCGCCCCGACGGCGCCGTAGCCGTCGCCCATGTGCGGTTCCGCGATGCCGCCGGCTGGCTCGCGGCCGTGGTCGCGGAGCGCGTTCCGGAGGGCTACCCGCGCGATGCGCGGCTCCTCGACGAGGTCGAGCGCAGCCAGCGGGCGCTGCACGCGGGCCGCGGATCGCAGGCGCCCGAGGTCCGGCGTCTCGACGGCGCGCTCGGCCCGGCGCTCGAGGTGGTGGTGCGCAACCGGGAGGCCGACCCGTTCTTCCCCTACGCGGCCGCGCAGGTGAGCGGGGCGCCCGACCTCGCGAGCGTGAGCGTCGAGCGGTTCGTCGTCCGCGACGGCGTGCTCCTCGGGTTCGCGCTGCTCGTGCCGCGGCCCGCCGGGATGGGCGAGCAGGCGTTCCTCGAGTTCGCGCGCGGCGAGGCCGACCGCTTCATGAGCGGGCTCGGCGGGGTCTAGCCGCACGCGCTGCGTTGCGCGTCCCTCGTGCCGCGGGAATCCCGAGACGGCGGGGAAGCACCCCCTCCAGCGTCCTGCAGCGCACGCCGCTCTGATCTATGCTGCGCAGCAGCCGGAGCCTCCGCGGCATCCGGCGACGCCGCCGACGAGCCGCTGCCCGTGCCCGAGATCGAGAAACTCGATGCGCCCTTCTACACGGAGGCGGAGCTCGACGCGCTCTACGAGGCCGATCCGGTCGCGGCGATGCGCATCTCGCGCGAGCAGCACCTCCTGAAGCTGAGGCTGGAATCGGAGCGGGGCGGAGATGCCGCCGCGCCGATGCCCCCGGAGGCGGAGCTCCGCGCGGCGCTCGACGAGGTGCGCGCGATCCTCGCCCGGGACGGTGGCGACGTCGAGCTCGTCGGCGTCGAGGGCCGCACGGTGCGCGTCCGGCTGAAGGGCGCCTGCGCCGGTTGCCCGCGCGCGCCGCTCGACCTGCGCAACGTCGTCGAGGCGCTGGTGCGGCGGCGTTTCCCGCAGGTGCGCGCGGTGCTCAACGCCTTCTGAAGCGCCGCCGGAAACGGAAACGGGGGCCGCGGCCCCCGTTCCTCACGATCGCTCGGGCGGCGCGCTACTGGATCTTCGCCTTGGAGCGCAGGTCGCCGACGTACTTCGCGACGTTCTGCTGCTGGATGCGCTGCTTCAGCTCGTTCTTGACGTCGTCGAAGGGGGGGAACTTGGTCGGCCGGACGTCCTCGAGCAGGATGACGTGCCAGCCGAACTGGGTCTGGACCGGCACCAGCGTGTACTGGCCCTTCTGCAGCTTGACCAGCGCATCGGCGAAGGGCTTCACGTAGGCCGCCGGCGAATTCCAGTCGAGGTCGCCGCCGCGGTCCTTCGAGCCGGGGTCCTTCGAGACTTTGGCGAGGTCCTCGAACTTCTGGCCGGCCTTCAGCTTCGCGACGACGTCCTTCGCCTCGTCTTCCTTCTCGACGAGGATGTGGCGCGCCTTGTATTCCTTGTCGCCCGCCTGGGCCTTGATCTTCTCGTACTCGGCCTTCGCCAGGGCGTCGTCCACCGGGTTGGCGCGGATGAAGTCCTGCACCAGCGCGTTCGCGAGCGCCTGCTGGCGCTGCAGCTCGAGCTGCTGCACGACGTCGGGGTTCTTCCCGAGACCCTTGCGGTTCGCCTCCTGGGCGAGGACCTCCAGCTCGATCAGGCGTTCGCGCACCGCGGCGCGGAGCTGGTCCGAGTCCGGCGTGCCCTGCGCCGCCTGGGCCTTGACGATGGCGTCGACGCGCGCCTTCGGGATCGCGACGCCGTTCACGGTCGCGACGGCGCCGGCTGCGGGCGCCGGCGACGCGGCGGGCGTCTGTGCGGCCGCGGGGCCGCCCGCGGCGAGCGCGGCGGCGAGCAGGGCGGCGGCAGGGAGGGATTTCGGTGTCATGCGGGGTCCTTTCGGGAGGGTGCTGCTGGAATGCGGGTCTCGTCAGATTTCGTCGGGCGCGAGCGCTTCGATCGCGAGCGCGTGGATCTCGCGCTGCATCAGCGGGCCGAGCGCCCCGTACACGAGGCGGTGGCGCTCGACGCGCGCCTTGCCCGTGAAACGCGGCGAGACGATGGTGAGGCGGAAATGGCCGCCGCCGCGGGCGCCCTCGTGTCCGGCATGGGCCGCGCTCTCGTCCTCCAGGGCGAGGGACTCGGGCTCGAGGGCCGCGAGCCGCTCGCGGATCGCCTGCGCGACGCTCATCCAGGCAAGGCCCGCGCGGCGCCGCGGTCGGCACGGCGGCTCATGACGAGGGCTTCTCCTCGATGTGCTTGGCGAGGAAGAAGCCCTGCGCGAGCACGAACACGAGCATCAGCCCGACGCCGCCGAAGAGCTTGAAGTTCACCCAGGTGTCGGTGGCGAAGTTGAACGCGACGTAGAGGTTCGCGACGCCCATCACGGCGAAGAAGGCGATCCAGCTCCAGTTGAGCTTGCGCCAGGCCGCGTCCGGCATGCGGATCTCGCCGCCCAGCGCGGCCTTGATCAGGTTGCGGCGGAACACGACGTCGCCCACCAGCAGGGCGGCGCCGAACAGCCAGTAGAGGATCGTGGGCTTCCACTTGATGAACGTCTCGTCGTGCAGGGCGAGCGTCGCGCCGCCGAAGATGGCGACGACGCCGAGGCTCACCCACAGCATCTTGTCCACCGGGCGGCGGCGCAGCTTGAGCCATGCGACCTGCCCGAACGTCGCGGCGATCGCGACGGCCGTGGCGACGTAGATGCCCCACGCCTTGAACGCGACGAAGAAGAGGACGACGGGGAAGATGTCGAACAGGAACTTCATGAGCCCGCGATTATCGCACAGGCGCCCCCCGGGGCGGAGCGGGGGACGTTAGGGAATGTCTGAGCAAAGGGGGATGTGTCCCCCCTTTTTCAGCACCCGGTCAGCCCTTCTCGAAGCGCAGCGCCGCCGAGTTGATGCAGTACCGGAGCCCCGTCGGCTCCGGACCGTCCTCGAACACGTGCCCGAGGTGGGCCTCGCACCGGGCGCAGTGGACCTCGGTGCGGCGCATACCGTGGCTCGCGTCCTCGGCCGTCGCCACGGCGTCCTGGGAGAGCGGCTGCCAGTAGGAGGGCCAGCCGCTGCCGGAGTCGTACTTGTGCTCGGAGCTGAAGAGGGGCTCTCCGCAGCAGACGCACCGATAGGTGCCGCGCTCCTTGCTGTCCCAGTACCGCCCGGTGAACGCGGGCTCCGTCGCGTGCCTGCGGGTGACCTGGTACTCGGCCTCGGAGAGCGCGGCCCGCCACTCGGCGTCGGTCTTCGTCACTTTCGCCATCGCCATCGTCCTTTCGCATCGCGCGCGCCCGGCGGCGGACCGACATAGAATCCGGCCGCGCAGGCGCGTCTGCGGCATGCTAGGGAAGCCGGGATTCGTGCGCAAGACGGATCGCGGCTCGTCCTGGCGCAGGGTGCGAAGTGCGATGTTCCCCCGGTTCGGGCGTTCCCGGGCAGGCTGTTCCGTTCCGCTGGAGAGGACCAGGCGATGGCGAGGCTCATCGAGTACGGCGAGGCGCCGCCCGAGGTGCGCGCGGTGTACGAAGACATCATGGCGACGCGCGGCACCGATGACGTCAACAACTTCTGGAAGGCGCTCGCCGTGCACCCGCCGACGCTCGCGCGGCTGTGGGAGAATGTGAAGCAGGTGATGGCGCCCGGCGCGCTCGACCCGCTCACCAAGGAGCTCGTCTACATCGCGGTGAGCGTCACCAACAACTGTGAATATTGCATCCAATCGCACGGCGCCGCGGCGCGCGCCAAGGGCATGGACGACGCGATGCTCGCCGAGCTCCTCGCCGTGGTCGGGCTCGCGAACGAGACCAACAGGCTCGCCAACGGCTACCGGATCCCGGTCGATGAGCGCTTCAAGGGCGCTTGAGCGCGCGGCGCGCCTCGCGGCGGCGGCGGGGATCGCGCTCGCTGCCCCCGCGGCGCTCGCGCAGGGGCCCGCGCTGCCCGAGCCGCTGCGGGTGATGAGCGTGCGCGGCGGCGAAGTCTGCTTCGAGGCGAGCCCGCGGATCAACTGGCAGAAGACCGCGCAGCGCTATTTCACGGAGTTCCCCCTCGCGCGGCCCGACGCCGAGCGCGTGAAGGCGGCCCGCAACCCCCTCAACGGGCGCGCCGTGTTCGAGTACCCGGCGACGATCCCGTTCCCGAAGGGGTGGCAGCGCTACTTCGCGCTCGCGCCCGACTCGGTCCTCGAGGTGAGCCCGGCCCGGGCGATCGGCACGGTGACCTACCAGGCCGACCGCGAGGGCCGCGAGATCATCGGGCCGTTCCTCTCCGGCCTCATCTGCGGGCCGGCGCTCGCGAAGAAGGCGGTGCTGCCCGAGGACGTCGTGTTCGTGATCGCCACCCGCCCGGACATGCAGGCCGAGCCCGTCGCGTCGCGCCTGGATCCGTTCGGCAAGGGCGGCTACGAGCTCGCGATCGGCGGCGCGCGGTGGCGTTTCTATCCCGAGGACCTCGGCGGCCGCGCGATCCTCGGCGGCTACGCGGTGCGCGTCGTGCCCGCGGGTCCCGCCTACCTCCTCGCCCGCATGGACGTCGAGCCGGCGGGCGCGAGCACGCGCTGCCAGCTCACCTACCGCATCTACGAGCTCGCCGCGCAGCCCGTGATGCGCATTCAGCAGTCCTACGGCTGCTCGTAGGAAAGCTCCGATCTTTCCGCCGAACGGATCAGGGCTTCCTCTGAAATCGGGAGTCAAAGGGAGCGCGTCCCCCTTTTCCCTCAGACATTCCCTGGCCGCGCCGATGAGCCGCCTCGAAACAGCGCGCGACGACCGGGCCACCCGCGTTTCCTACGAGCTCTGGGTCGATCCGCCGGGCCCGACGCGGGAAGGGTTCGTGCGCGCCACCGACGGGCTCGTCATGCCCGCGGATGGCGTGATCGAGCTCGAGCTCGGGGGGCGGTGCACCGCCCGCGTCCCGGGCAATAGATTCCGTCGTCCCGGCGCGCTTCGCCCACACCGTGCCCAACGCCGGGCGCGGTGTCGCGCGCTGGCCATGCGGCTACCAGCGCGGCTAGTTTCCGGGTGGCGGCGGCGCGCGCATGCGGTCCGGCGCGTCGGACGCCGGCTGGGCCGGCAGGTTCTCGAAGACGCACAGGATCGCCGGGTCGTTCTCGCGGCCGAACGTGAGGCTCGCGACGCCGGTCGCGTACTGGGATCGCGAGATCTTCCCGTAGTAGAGGCGCGAGGTGAGATCGAGGAAAGTCGCGTTGTTGACGAGCGAGGTCGCCCCCGCGTAAATCTGCCATTGGCCGGAGCGCGCGTAAGGGCAGACGGCCTGGAGCTTGTAGATGAACTGGTCGAACGCCGACTGCTCGTTCCAGGCGCCGGGCGCGCAGCCGGCGAGGGCGGCCACGGCGAGCGCGAGCGCGGCGCGAGGACCGAAGCGGTGCATGGTTTTCTCTCCCTGGGCGTGGAGTCGGGTTCGACTCCCTCGTCGCGAGTCTAACAGCCACGCGGTCGCGCCGCCGGCCCGTCCCCGCTCAGGTCCGCGGACCGATCTCCGCCGAGCGGTCCCAGAAGTTGGGCAGCGCCGCGTTGTGGTAGCCGGAGACGAACGGGCGCACCGCGCCGGTGGCCTCGTCGTACACGTGGCGCGCGACGGCGCCGATGTTGGCGCCATAGACGTGGATGCTGATCGAAGCGCGGTCCGCAAGCGCGTTGGCGACGACGTGGATGTCGCCGATTCGCGGCGACACCCGGTCGACGTCGCCCGGCCCGACGCGATGCTCGCCGCGCGCGGCCATCGGCCGGCCGTGGGCCGGCGGACCGTATTCGCGGCAGACCTCCGCGCCGCGCAGGACGCCGACGAGCCCCCATACGGTGTGATCGTGGATGGGCGTGCGCTGGCCCGGCCCCCAGACGAAGCTCACGACCGAGAACCGCTCCTGCGGGTCGCAGTAGAGGAGATACTGCCGATACGATTCGGCCGCGGCGGCCGCGCACTCGTCCGGCAGCCAGTCGTCGTGACGCACGAGCTCGGCGAGCAGCGCGGCGCCCTCGTCGAGGATGCGCGGCTCGTCGCCCCCATGGCGCTCGACGAGCGCGCTCATCCGCGCCACGAACGTCCGGAAACGCGCGAGGTTCTTCATGCGCCGGCCACCGCGGGACGCCCCGTCACGCGTCCGCCTCGCGGCCGGCCTCCGGAGCGAGGCCGAGCTCGGCCAGCACCTCGGCCGTGTGCTCGCCGAGCGCGGGCGGGCGGCGGTACACGCCGAAGGTCTCGCGGCTCATGCGCAACGGCGAAACGAACGTGAGCGTGTGCGCGCCGTTCGGGAGCTCCAGCGGGCGCACCCAGCCCATGTCCGCCACCTGCGGGTCGGCGAGCACCTGCGAATAGGTGTTGATCGGCGCGCACGGGACGCCACGCGCGGCGAAGAGCGAGAGGAGGTCGGCGACCGTGCGCCCGGCGAATTCGGCCTCGAGCAGGTCGCGCAGCGCCTCCTGGTTCTTCGCGCGCAGGGCCGTGGTGGCGAACCGCGGATCGGCGGCGAGGTCGGCGCGGCCGAGCGCGTCGCACACCGCGAGCCAGAGCCGGTCGTTACCCGCCGCCATCGCGAAGTCCCCGTCGCCAGCCCGGAACGCCTGGTAGGGCGCGTTCCGTGGGTGCGCCGAGCCGAGCTTCACCGGGTCGCGCCCGGTCCCGAAATACTCGCTTGTCTGGAGC
Organism: Burkholderiales bacterium; assembly: GCA_026417035.1. Lineage (GTDB taxonomy): Bacteria > Pseudomonadota > Gammaproteobacteria > Burkholderiales > SG8-39 > JAOAEA01. Next base: position 43,461 of record JAOAEA010000007.1, on the reverse strand, counting down.
GCGGCGATGCCGAGCGTCGCCCCGAGCATCGCCACGTCGATGTGCTGGCCGAGGCCGTCGCGGCCGGCCTTGCGCAGCGCCGAGACGATGGCGAAGGCCGCGTAAAGGCCCGCGGAGAAATCCGAGAGCGGCACGCCGCACTTGACCGGCCGCCCGCCGGGCTCGCCGGTGACGCTCATGACGCCACCGATCGCCTGGATGGTGAGATCGAAGCCGCCCTCCTGCGCGCGCGGCCCGGCCTGCCCGAAGGCGGAGATCGAGCAGTACACGAGCGCGGGCTTTTCCTTGGCGAGCGCCTCGTAACCGAGACCGAGCTTCGCGAGCACGCCCGGCCGGAAATTCTCGAGCACGACGTCTGCGGACAGGGCGAGCCGCCGGGCCGCGGCGCGAGCGGGCGCGTCGCGCAGATCGAGGACCACCGAGCGCTTGTTGCGGTTCACGGAGGCGAAGTTCTCGGAGAACCCCGGCGCGTCCGGGGCCGCCGGGTTCTTCGTGTGCGGGGGCCAGGCGCGAAGGCCGTCGCCCTCGGGTGACTCGACCTTGATCACGTCGGCCCCCATGTCGGCGAGCAGCATGCCGCAGAACGGGCCCGCCGCGACCTGGCCGAACTCGACGACGCGGATGCCGGAGAGAGGCAGCATCAGCGGATTCTAACCGCCGCCGGCGCGCGGCCGGCTGCGGCCGCGCCCGCCGCGCATCGCGTAACCTGCGTCCGTCGGCAAGGGGGCGTACGCGATGGACGAACTCATCTATTGGGCGGGTGTGGCGGCGGTGGCGGTCTCGGCGGCGACCGGGGTGCTGGAAGCCGGGCGCAAGCCGATCGACCTCTTCGGCATGGTGCTCGTCGCGCTCACGGCCGCGCTCGGCGGCGGGACGCTGCGCGACCTGCTGCTCGACCGGCCGGCGTTCTGGATCGCGGATCCGACCTACCTCGTCTGCGCGCTCGCCGCCGGCGTCGCGACTTTCGCGCTGGTGCGGCTCGTGCGGCTGCCGCCGAACCTCTTTCTCCTGCCCGACGCGATCGGCCTCGCGCTCTTCACGGTCGTCGGCACCGAGATCGCGCTCGCCTACGAGGTCCCCTGGCTCGCGGCGACGTTTCTCGGCGTGGTCACCGGGGTCTTCGGCGGCGTGCTACGCGACATGCTGGCGAACGAGGTGCCGCTCGTGTTCTCCAGCGAGCTCTACGGCACCGCCGCGTGGGCCGGCGCGCTCCTCTACGTCGGCCTCGGCAGCTCGGGCGTCGCCGCCCCGCTCGCTGCCGCCGTGGCGTTCGCGCTGATCGTCGCGGTACGGCTCGCCGCCATCCGCTGGCGCATCCGGCTGCCGACGTTTCGCGCCCGAAGCTAGTCGCGCCGCCGAGGGGCAGACCCCCTCGACCTTGCCGAACCCGGCGATCCTTGCGATTCGGGGCGGATGGCCACTCAAGCGGCGATCACCTCGCCGCCGGCGACGACGAACACGCGGTCCTCGGCGGCGCGGCCGATCGGTGCCGTGCCGGCGAAGTCGCCGAACGCGGGCAGGATCCCCCAGCGCGGGCCGAACCAGAAGCAGGGCAGCCGCAGCGCCTGGTTGGCCTTGCCGCGCACGGTGAACGACGGGTGCACATGCCCGGCGAGGGCGTAGGCCCCGGGCACTTCGCGTGGCTCGTGGCAGAGCGCGAACGGCCCTGCGGCGAGCGGCTCGGAAGCGACGAGGAAGCGCAGCGACGCGGGCGGCTCGCCCGCGCCGCGGTCGTGGTTGCCGCGCACCAGCGCGACGGTGAGCCGCGGATGGCGCTCGCGCCAGGCGGCGAGCGCTTCGAGGGTTCCGGGCGCGCGGCCGCGCGGCGCGTGGAGGAAGTCGCCGAGGAAGACGATGCGGCTGGCGCGCGTGCGCGCGAGCGCGGCGTCGAGGCGCGCGAGGTTGTCGGCGGTCGTTCCCCGCGCGGCGGGCCCGCCGGCCGCCCGGAACGCGGCGGCTTTGCCCAAGTGGGCGTCGGCGACGAAGAGCACCCCCTCGCGTGCCCAGAACGCGCACCGCTCCGGCAAGAGCCCGAGCGATTCTCCGGCGACGTCGACGGCGAAGAGGTTCATGGTTCGGCCGCGGCTCCCTCGAGCCCTCCCGGTATTCGTTGCACGCGCTGCGCGGCCCGCACGGGCGAGGGCGCTCGCGCCCGGCCATCGGTGAACGGCGACGCTCGCAGGGGCGCGATCCGAGCGGGCTGCGTCGCCGCCGTTTGGCCGGACGGCCGCCCCGGGCCGCCTGGAGCGAGCTCCCTCCCGGGCGCGCCCCGCGCCGGACCGAGCAGCGGGGTTCCCGGGATCGTACTTCGCGCGCGAAGCGCAGAGAAGCGACGCCCGGGACGGGCCACTGGCGCGCTCTGCAGCCGCTCGCGGCGTCACAAGCTCGACCGCACTGGCGGGGCCGGGCGGTGAGCCGGCGGCCCGTTGGGCCAGGGATTCGCTCGGGGACCTAGGCAAGGCGAACAGGGGCCTCCAGGTGACGGGCCCGTCCATGCATAGAGCTTCGACGGCCCCCGAGTTTGGGGCGCGAACCGCAGGGGAACCGTGCCGGAGCACTCGCGCCGGTTCCGAGGGCACGTGGCTATCGCTTCCCCAAGCGGCGAGCGGGGCGGCCGGCAGCGGCGGCAGCGGGGAGCCGCCGAGGTGGGCGTGCCTCATGATTCCTCGAAAAAACGTTAGAAAGATCTTCTAATATCTTGATAAAAAGAAATAAAAAACACGTGTATGCAGGGCGACTTGGATCATTGAGCCCCCCGGGCGTCGCTGGTAGAGTTGCGGCTTCCCGCACCCATCCGACCCTGCTTGACGACTCACCGACCGCCAACGTGGCGACTCGCGGCGATCGCCGCCGGCGTGCTTGCGCTCCCGGCCGTCGTCGTCACCGCCAGCGTCGATAGCGGCGTCCGACCACCGGCGGCCGAGACCGTCGTTGCGCCGGCCCTCATCGACGGGGCCCTCGTCGGGGCGGTCGACGACGATGAGGTCGTCGTCGCGCCCGAGTTCCTGTCGCGCGGGGATACGCTCTTCGCCGCGTTGGCCCGGGTTGGAGTGTTGGACGCTGCGGCCGAGCGCTTCCTGCGCACGAGTCCTTCGGCTTCGCCCTTGCGATCGGCGCTCCCGGGCTCGCTGGTGCGCGCCACCCGCCGCGGCAGCGGGGAGCTGATCGAGCTCGAGTATCTGACGCCGGGCGGCGACGCTTGGCGCCTCACCCGCGATGGCGCGGGATTCCGCGTGGCCCGCCAGGCGCAGGCCGAGGCGGTGCAGACGCGCTTCCGGGCGGGCCGGGGCGGCGCCTCACTCTTCGCTGCCTTCGAGGCGGCCGGGCTGCCGAAGCCGGTTGCCGAGCAGGTCCGGAGGATCTTCGAGAAGCAGTTCGACCTGCACGCAGCCGCCCGGGAGATCGACCGGTTCGCGGTCGTATTCGAAGAGCACGCGACGCCCGCGGGTGCCCGGCCCGGCCGGGTCCTCGGCGTCGAGGTCGTGCGCAAGGGAAAGCCCTATCGCGCGTTCTGGTTCGCGCCGGAGGGCAGGGGTGGCGATTACTACGGGCCCGAAGGGTTCACGCTCGACCGCGAGTTCCTGCCGGCACCGCTCGAGTTCACCGAAGTCACGTCCTGGTACGGCAAGACGCGCCAGATCGGGCGGCGCTTCCAGGCTTCGCATCCCGGTGTCGACTACGCGGCGCCGATCGGCACGCCGGTGCACGCGACCGCGGACGGCGTGGCCGAGATCGCCGCGGGACCGGAATATCGCGGCTACGGCAACGTGGTGATCGTCAAGCACCGCGGGTCGCTCGCGACGCTGTACGCGCACCTGGACGCGTTCGCGCCGGGCCTCGCGAGTGGCCAGCGCGTCCGTCAGGGCGAGGTCATCGGCTACGTCGGGAAGACCGGGTGGGCGACCGGTCCGCACCTCCACTACGAGGTGCGCGTCGACGGCAAGCCGGTGAACCCCGAAACGGCCCTGGAGCTCGCCGCCGATCCCGACGCGCCGCAGCGAATGTCCGCGTTCCGGGCCCGCACCGCTCAGGCGCGCCGCGCGCTCGAGCTCCTCGCGGTCGCCAGCCCCGCGCGCTTCGAGTAGGCGCCGCCCCGCCCGGGGCGTCCGGCTACTTCGCCCCCCAGGCCCTCGTGACGAAGTCGGCGAGCTGCGCGTCGAACCGCTCCGGCTCGTCCACGAAGAGGGCATGGCCGGCATCCTCGAAGACCGCCACCTCCGTGCCCGGCCGGTGTCGCTTCAGGCTCGCGGCCTGGCGCGCGAACTGGGGCGTGACGACGTAGAGGAGCGGCGCCCGCACGCCGCGTGCGATCGCGCGCCAGTGCTCGCGGGGCACGGGGTAGGAGAGCAGGGCAACGGCCGCCTCAGGGGGCAGGCGCAGTGCGCCGGCGACGAGCGCGGCGATCTCGGCTTCGGTCCGGGGCGTGCGGAAGATCGCCCGCACGAAGCCATCGAGCGCCGCGGCGCGGTCTTTCTTCAGCCGGTCGAGGAAATCCGAGCCGCGCGGGGCGGGCGGTTCGCCGACGGAGCTGTCCACGAGCACCAGCCCCGCGAGCTTGCCTTCGCCGTGGCGGCGGACGAACTCGAGCGATTCGAGCGCGCCCAGGGACCATCCCACCAGCACGACGCGCCGCTCCGCGCGCAGGAAGTCGGCGAGGTCCTCGGCGCGGCGCGCGAGCGTGTAGCCGCCTGAGGGGACATCCGAATCGCCTTGGCCGCGCGGATCCAGCGCGAGGACGCGAAAGCGCGTGCCGAGCGTCGCAAGCTGGCCGCGCCATATTGAGGCCGGCATGCTCCACCCCGGGACCAGGGCGACGACGGGCGTGGAGCCGTCGGCGCCGCGCGGCGCCGCCTCGAGGACGTTGAGGCTCACGCCGTCCGAGGTCGTGAAGCGGCGCGCGGTCACGTCGGCCGCCGCGGGCAGGACCGTCGCCAGGGCGAGCGCGGCAGCGAGGGCGCGCAGCGGTGTTGGCACGCGTGCGACACCGCCGCGGCTCACGGGAGCCGCGCGCCGGCGCTCGCCACCATGAGCGTGGACTTGCCGTTCGACCAGTGGTAGCCGAAGGGGAACGGCAGGCGGCCCGCGGCCCGGCCGGACCGGTAGGCCGATTCGAGGTCGCGCTGATAGCCGAACCGGCCGAAGTCGCGGATCGGCTTCTCGTAGTCCCCGTAGAGCCGCACGCTCCACCCCGACGCCTGGAGCATGCCGAAGGGGATGCCGGTGTCGTCCTGCACGAGGGTATCGGTCACGCCGAGGAGCACGGCGCGCGTCTTCGTGAAGTACGGCCCGTGGAGGAGATAGGAGGCCGACTTGATGAGCGTCGTCGCCGGGCGGAACCGCGCGAGGAACGAGAGGAACTCGGGGGTGCGTTCGAGCGCCCGGTCGGTCGCGTCGAGCGAGAGGTAATAGAGCACCTGCGCCCGCCCGCTCCGCGCCTGCGAGAACGTGACCTTGACCGCCTGGATCGCCTTTCCGCGCGGCCTCGCCGCGTCAGCGGGCGCGATCTCGACGGGCTCGATCGCCGCGATGTCGAGGTCGAGCAGGGCCATCGAAGCCATGATGACCGGCAGCACGCCCTTCAGCTGCGGCGTGTGGAGCTGCTTCGACATGTGTTGCGTGATGAAGTAGTTGCGCTCGATGAGGTCCTGCACCGCGACGCGCAGGCTGCGCAGGTAGCCGGCCGCCTCGCGCTCGCCCAGGCCCGCGATGCGCGGCGGCTCGCCCGGGCTCTCGAGGCCGAACATCACGTAGGTGTCGTACCCGGGGAAGAGGAGATACGCGTTCAGGAAATCGGGTCCGCTGAACGGATAGACGAGGTTCTTGCCGGCGGTCGCCGCCGCCGCAGCGAGCTCGGCGTCACGCCAGCGCTCCATCGCGGCGAGGCGCTGTGCGCGCAAGTCCGACCACGAACGGCCGATGGCCTCCCGGTGGGACTGCCACGCGGCGAGCGACTGGAAGGCGGCGTGCGGCGCGTAGTCCGACGGCAGCCCGGCGAGCAGCCGCGCCGCCGACGTGAGCTCCGGATCGGCCGAAGCGGTGCCCGCCGATCCCGCGGCGGGTGCGAGCACGAGGACGGCCGCGAGCGTGATGGCGCGCAGCCAGGCGTGGGCGGCAGGGGCTCTGGAATCCACCATTGGAATCGGTTTCGACGTGTGCCGGGGTCCGGCGATCTTCCCGGATCGGTGCCGGGCTCGCGGTGAAATAACGCAAGAGGCGGCCTCGGCGATGACGTCCGGGCGTGACCGGTTTCGCAGGCGCCGCCCGGCCTCGCCCGGCTTGGGCCGCGGCCCCCGGGTCAGTAGGTTTCGACGTGGAAGCGCGCCTGCGCTTTAAGGCCGGCGAGCACGGCGCTCCAGTCCAGTCCGTGCGCGCGGCAGACATCGGCGAACGCCTCGTTGACGCCGGCCTCCATGCCCTTCAGGCCGCAGACGTAGATGTAGCAGTTCGGGTCGGCGAGCATCCGCGCGACCTTCTCGCCGCGCTCGCGGATCCGGTCCTGCACGTAGCGCTTGGGCTCGCCCGGCACGCGCGAGAAGGCGAAGTTGATGTCGATGAAGTCCTTGGGCAGCTTCATGAGTGGCCCGAAGTAGGGCAGCTCCCCGGGCGCGCGCGCGCCGAAGAAGAGCATGAGCTCGCCACCTTCCTTGAGCGCCATGCGCCGGCGCCGCCGCTCGGTCATCGCCCGCATCGGCGCCGAACCGGTGCCGGTGCAGATCATCATCAGCGACGAGCCCGGGTGGTTGGGCATCAGGAAGCTCGTGCCATAGGGCCCGACGACCTTTACCTGGTCGCCCTTCCGCAGGTCGCAAAGGTAGTTCGAGCAGACGCCGCGGGCCGCCTTGCCTTCGTGGTCCTCGACGACGCGCTTCACGGTGAGCGCGAGGTTGTTGTAGCCGGGCCGCTCGCCGTTGCGCGGGCTCGCGACCGAGTACAGACGCACGTGGTGCGGCTTGCCGTTCGCGTCGACCCCGGGCGGTATCACGCCGATCGACTGGCCCTCGAGCACGGGGAACGCCGAGTTGCCGAAGTCGAGGACGATGTGGCGGATGTCGCTCGACGCGTCCTCGGCGGTGAGCCGGTAGTTGCCGCTGACGGTGGCGACCGCCGGCCGGGCGAGCGAGTAGAGGTTGACGTAGGGATGGGCGGCGGACCAGGGCGGCGCGAGCGGACCGCCGGTGCCGGCGGTCGCCTCCGCGGTGATGCGCACGACCTCTTCGGGGACGTCGCCCGGCGCCCCCACGTCGGGCTCGGTCTCCGCGGGCAGCGAATCCCACGCGTACTGCTCGGCGAGCGTGTAGGGCTTCGACTTCGTGACCTTGCGCCAGCTGTCGATCGCGCCGGTCGGGCAGGGCGGGATGCACTCGTTGCATCCGTCGCAGACGTCGAACTTCACGACGTAGTTGCGGGCGTCGTGCTCGATCGCGTCGATCGGGCAGGTCTCCTGGCAGGTGTTGCAGCGGATGCAGATCTCCGGGTCGATGAGGTGCTGCCGTACGAGTTCGGCGTTCACGGCAGCACCTCGAGCGCGGATGGGGGATCGACAAGGGGGTGTGCCCCCTGGTTCGGCTGCATCGGGTCGATGCGGTGCTGCCCTACGGGCTCCGCGGTGGCGTTCATGGCTGGAAGGCAGGATGCGGGACTGGGGAGCCGGGATCGCGGACCCAGGATCGAGGGTGGACGATCCGGCAGCGGGCAGAGAAGTCCGCTTGCAAAGCGCGATCCTCGACCCTCACGGCTCGATCCCGCGTCCCGAATCCTGAACCCTCAGTTGAACCTGACGTACTCGAAGTCCACCGGCTGGTTGTTGATGCCGCGCGCCGGGGGGGCGATCCAGTTGGCGAACTTGCCCGGCTCCGTGACGCGGCCCATGAGCGAGTGGACGTATTGGCGGTCGGTGGAGGTCGGCAGCCAGTCCCTCGCGTGGTGGGTCCACTCGGCCTCCGACACGACGCGGCCGTCCGGGCTCACGTGGTGCTCGCCGAAGACGCCGATCTTGCGGTGGAAGCCCTTGTGCGGCAGCGTGAACCGGAACGGGATGCCGGCTTTCTCCGGGATGCGGTTCCAGCGGTCGACGCCCGACTGGACGTCGCGGATCCAGTCGTCGCGCAGCCGCTCGTTCAGCGCGTTGAGCGCCGGCGCGTGCTTCACCGCGATCCGGTCGCCGACCACCTCCATCACCGGATACTCGGCGGAGTCCAGGACGTGGTCGTCGCCGATCTTGGTCTCCTCGAAGCGGCCCTTGAGCCCCTGCGTGTAGAAGGAGGCCGCGTTCGACGAGATCTCGGAGCCGTAGAGGTCGCTCGTCACCGAGAAGTGGAAGTTGAGGTATTTCTGGATCGTCGGCAGGTCGATCACGCCGAGGCCGCGCAGCTTCGCGGGGTCGTCGGTCTTGTGCGCGGCCATGACGTCGCAGGTGCGCTGGATGATCCGGGCGACGCCCGATTCGCCGACGAAGAGGTGGTGCGCTTCCTCGGTGAGCATGAAGCGGCAGGTGCGCGAGAGCGGGTCGAAGCCCGACTCCGCGAGCGCGGCGAGCTGGTACTTGCCATCGCGGTCGGTGATGAAGGTGAACATGAAGAACGAGAGCCAGTCGGGGGTCCTCTCGTTGAAGGCGGTGAGGATCCGCGGGTTGTCGGCGTCGCCGGAGCGCCGCTCGAGGAGCGCCTCGCCTTCCTCCCGGCCGTCGCGGCCGAAGTAGGCGTGCAGCAGGTAGACCATGGCCCACAGGTGGCGGCCTTCCTCGACGTTCACCTGGAAGATGTTGCGCAGGTCGTAGAGGGACGGGCAGGTGAGCCCGAGGTGGCGCTGCTGCTCGACGCTCGCCGGCTCGGTGTCGCCCTGGGTGACGATGATCCGGCGCAGCACCGAGCGGTACTCGCCCGGGACCTCCTGCCACGCGGGCTCGCCCTTGTGCGCGCCGAAGTTGACCTTGCGCCCGGCTTCGGGCGGGGCGAGGAAGATCCCCCAGCGGTAGTCGGGCATGCGCACGTAGTCGAAGTGCGCCCAGCCCTTCGGATCGACGCTGATCGCGGTGCGGAGATAGACGTCCATCGACGTCGAGCCCTCGGGGCCCATCTCCTGCCACCACTTGAGGTAGGCGGGCTGCCAGTGCTCGAGCGCGCGCTGCAGCGTCTTGTTGCTCGAGAGGTTGACGTTGTTCGGAATGCGCTCGCTGTAGTCGATGCTGCTCATCACGGTCTCCTGAAAGGAATGCTCACCACGAAGACACGAAGGCGACCGCGCCCTTGCCGGCGGCCCGGGCCGCCATGCGATCGCGCCCTCGCGGTCGGGACTGTCTGGCAGGTCGATGCAAAGGGGCCACAGCCCCTTTGCGATCCCCAAAGCCGGTGACGCAAAACGCGCTGTTCGCTCGTGGCTGGCTCTCCGCCAGGGGCCTCGTCGCTGTCAGGACGGCGTTTCGCATCACGCTGTCAGATCCGGTCCCAGTTGAACTTCGCCTTGGCGCCGGTCCCGAAGACCTTGAGCGCCCCCTGCTCGCCGACCGCGTTCGGCCGGATGAAGATCCAGTTCTGCCACGCCGACAGGCGGCCGAAGATGCGCGTCTCCATGGTCTCGGCGCCGGGGAAGCGCAGGTTCGCCTCCATCCCGGTGAGTGCGTCGGGGGAGAGGCTCGTGCGCTCCTCGACGGCGATGCGCACCTCGTCGTCCCAGTCGAGGTCGTCGGGCGTGAAGGTGACCAGGCCGAGTTCGGCGGCGACCGCGGCGTCGAGCCGGTCGCCGATCACCGCACGCGCCGCCTCGACGGGCTGCGCCGCGCCGCAGAAACGCGTCGCGAGCCGCGTGGCGTGGTTCACCATGGGCAGCGGCCCGAAGTTGATCTCCGAGAGCACCACGCGCGGCGCTTCCGCGTCGTCGGGAAGCAGCAGCATGTAGCTGCGGTCGGCGGCGAGCGCGAGCTCGAGGAGGCTGCCGGCGAAGGCCGAGCCGCGGTCGATCAGCGCGAAGAGCGTGCGCGAGGACGTGTCCAGCCGCGCGAGCGTCCGCCGCAGCATGCCCAGCACTTCCTTCACGAACCAGTTGTCGCGATACGCGAGGAGCGCGGCGTCCGCGGCGAGGACGGCGTCGGCGTCGCCGCGCGTCTTGAGGATCCAGGTGCCGATGTCGAGGTCGTTCGCGCGCAGCATCAGGATCGCGTCGTCGAGCTCGCGCGCCATCGCGAGCGGCCACCAGGCGGCGCCCGCCGCGAGGATCCCCGCGAGGTCCGCCGGCTGCGGCTCGCGCGGCGCCCCGACGGTGATCGTGGCGGTGCGCGCCTTGCGGTCGATCGCCACGTCCACATGCCCGTAGTGGTACCCGCCGTCGTCGATCGTGCGCGCGAGCGGAGCGAGCGCGACGCCCGTCGCGGCCCCGGGACCCGGCCGCTGGCTCTTCGCGGCGAGCGCCGCCGCGCGTTCCTGCACCGCTTCCCTGAAGACCTGCGGCTTCGCCACGTGGTCGACGAGCTTCCACTGCCTGGCGCGGTCGGCGCGCACGCCCTCCGTCATCGTGCAGAACACGTCGGCGAGGTCGCGGCGCACGTGCCGCTTGTCGGTGACGCGCGTCAGTCCGCCGGTCCCGGGGAGCACGCCAAGGAGCGGCACCTCGGGCAGGCTCACCGTCGAGGAGCGGTCGTCGACCATCAGGATCTCGTCGCAGGCGAGCGCGAGTTCGTAGCCGCCGCCGGCCATCGTGCCGTTCACGGCCGCGAGGAACTTCAGCCCGCCGTCGCGGCTCGAGTCCTCCATCGAGTTGCGCGTCTCGTTGGTGAACTTGCAGAAGTTGACCTTCCAGGCGTGCGAGGACAGGCCCAGCATGTAAATGTTCGCGCCGGAGCAGAACATCCGCTCGCGCGCGCTCGTCAGCACGACGACCTTCACCTCCGGATGCTCGAAGCGGATGCGCTGCAGCGCGTCGTTGAGCTCGATGTCCACGCCGAGGTCGTAGGAGTTGAGCTTCAGCTCGTACCCGGGCGGATCCCCCGGTCCTCGTCCACGGCCATCGCCAGCGTGGAGACCGCGCCGTCGAACGCGAGCTTCCAGTGGGCGTAGCGGTCCGGGTGCGTGTCGAAGGTCACGAGCGAATCGGTCGGTGGGGGCGCGTTCAGTACGGCGCTCATGGGTGTGTCCTCCTGGGTGTGCGGGCGCGGTCAGGGGGCCGCGGCCGCGTTGAGCTCGGCAAGGCTCTCTTCGACCGACTTGCCGGCGGTGTCGATCGTCACGTCGGCCTGCGCGTAGAGCATCGCCCGGTTGTCGAGGATGCGCCGCAGGTCGTCCATCGCTTCCTCGCTGCCGGCCATCGGCCGCATGTCCCCTTGGGCGACCACGCGCGCCATGTGCTCCTCGGGGGCCGCCTTGAGCCAGACGGTGAAGCACGTCGCGAGGAGCAGGTCGTAGGTGCCCGGCTCGGAGACGATGCTGCCGCCGGTCGCGATCACGCAGCGCTCGTTCGCGTCGAGCACCTTCTCGAGCGCGCGGCGCTCGTAGCGGCGGTAGCCGGCCTGGCCGTAGAGGAGAAAGATCTCCGAGAGGCTGGTCCCGGCCTCGCGCTCGATCTCGCGGTCGAGCTCGATGAAGGGCACGCCGCGCTCGCGCGCGAGCCTCGCGCCGAGCGTCGATTTCCCGGCGCCGCGCAGCCCGACGAGGGCGATGCGGTGCATGCGGTCCGTGCGCGCCGCGCCGAAATCGCGCACGAGCTGCGACCGCACCTCGGCGAGCTTCGGCGTCGGGATGCGCTTGAGGAAGCTCTGGATGAGGTCGAGCTCGAGCGAGCGCGGCTCGTCCTCGCGGACGAGCTCGGCGACCGGCAGGCTGAGGGCCGCGGCGACGCGCGCGAGGAGGAGCACCGAGACGTTCCCCTGGCCGGCCTCGAGCTGCGCGAGATAGCGCTCGGAGACCCCGGAATCGGCGGCGAGGATGCGCCGCGACATGCCGCGGCGCGCCCGCGCCTGGCGGACCCGCTCGCCCAGGGCGCGGAGGAAGGCCGCGTCCTCGCGGCTTTCCGCATCCGCGGCCTTGTTGGCGGCGCGAGCCTCGGCGGGAACCATGTTGGTGGGGGAATGCAATATAGTGCTTGCGCTTCGGATGGACGGCATTATAATGCATCAGCATCCAAGGGCAAGAGGGATTCAGTCCCCAGCGGAGGAAGGGCCGGGTGTCCTGTCTCGGGAGAGGCCGGGCTCACGCGACCGGCGTGGGCGCCGAGCGATGGACGATTCGCGCGGGCAGGCGCGCCGCGCGACGGGTGCTCCTGCGGCCGGCTCGTTTGTCCCCGCCCGCTGGGCCGGCGCACCGGCCGACGGTCACCCGCGGCCGGGTGCTCGTCGTGCATCGACCCCCCTTGCGCAGGATCCGAGGGTGCGCCGGGTGAGCCGCGGACGCACGAGGAGGCAAGCATGACCCCGCAGGCATTCGAGGCGCTGCTCGCGCCGATCGCGGAGCGCATCCGCGGCCGCGCGCTCGACGCCTCTCTCGAAGCCGATCTCAACGACGCATTCGGGCCGGCGAGCGCGACGTTCGCGGCGGTCACGCAGGCGTGCCACGCCGCGATCGCCGCGGGATGGATGTGCAGCCGCGAGGGCGGGGGCATAAGATACGGCCGCGTCCTGAAGCCGGGCGCAGCGCTCGGCGATCTCTCGGTGGACGTGGTGGACATGGACTCGGTGAAGGGGCCGCACCACCGGCATCCGAACGGGGAGATCGACCTCATCATGCCCGTGTCGCCCGGGGCGCGGTTCGACGGGCGCGGTGCCGGCTGGCTCGTCTACGGCCCGGGAACGGCGCACTACCCGACGGTGACCGAGGGTCGGGCCCTGGTGCTCTACCTCCTGCCCGGCGGCGCCATCGAGTTCACCAAGACCTAGAGACGACGAAGAGCGAGCCCGCGCCCGAGCGGGCCGGCGGAGGAAGAAGGAGGAGGAGGAGAGCGTGGCGTCACTGAGCACCGCGGACCACAGCGCGAGTCCGCCCGTCGTCCGGATCCCGCGCGACTACAACGCCGCGCACGACCTGATCGAACGCAACCTCAAGGCCGGCCGGGGTGCCAAGGTCGCCTACATCGACGACGCCGGGCGCTACACCTACGCGGACCTCGCCGAGCGGGTGAACCGCGCCGCCAACGCGCTCGCCTCGCTCGGGCTCGCGATGGAGAGCCGCATCATGGTGGCGCTCCTCGACACCATCGACTTCCCGAGCGTGTTCCTCGGCGCGATCAAGGCGGGGATCGTCCCGATCGCGGCGAACACGCTGCTCACGGCGGCCGACTACAAGTTCATGCTCGAGGACAGCCGGGCGCGTGCGCTGGTGGTGTCCGAGCCGCTGCTCCCGGTGTTCGCGCCGATCCTCGAGGACCTGCCATTCCTCGAGCACGTGATCGTGTCGGGCGCGAACCCCCACGGCCATCGGCGACTCGCCGACCTCATGGCCGACGCGCCGGCCCGCTGCGAGCCCGCGCCGACCACCTGCGACGATGTGTGCTTCTGGCTCTACTCGTCGGGCTCGACCGGCACGCCCAAGGGCACGGTGCACATCCAGTCGAGCCTCGTCTACACCGCGGAGCTCTACGCGAAGCCGATCCTCGGCATCCGCGAATCGGACGTCGTGTTCTCGGCCGCGAAGCTCTTCTTCGCGTACGGGCTCGGCAACGCGCTCACGTTCCCGCTCTCGGTCGGCGCGACCACCGTGCTGATGGCGGAGCGGCCGACGCCGGCGAGCGTGGCGAAGCGGCTCAAGGAACATCGGCCGACGATCTTCTACGGCGTGCCGACCCTCTACGCGGCGATGCTCGCGAGCCCGGACCTCCCGCGGCGCGAGGAGGTGGGCATGCGCGTGTGCACCTCCGCCGGCGAAGCGCTGCCCGCCGACATCGGGCGCCGCTGGACCGCGCACTTCGGCGTGGAGATCCTCGACGGCATCGGCTCCACGGAGATGCTGCACATCTTCCTCTCGAACCGCCCGGGCGACGTGCGCTACGGCACGACCGGCAAGCCGGTGCCGGGCTACCAGGTGCGGCTCGTCGACGAGAGCGGCAACGACGCGAAGCCCGGCGAGATCGGCGAGCTGCAGATCAACGGTCCCTCGAGCGCGATCATGTACTGGAACAACCGCGCCCGTTCGCTCGCGACCTTCGTGGGCCCGTGGACGCGGGCCGGCGACAAGTACAGCGTGGACGCCGACGGCTACTACGTCTACGGCGGGCGCTCCGACGACATGCTCAAGGTGAGCGGGATCTACGTGTCGCCCTTCGAGGTCGAGGCGGCGCTGATGACGCATCCGGACGTGCTGGAGGCGGCGGTCGTCGGCGCGGCCGACACCGACGGGCTCGTCAAGCCGAAGGCCTACGTGGTGGTGAAACCGGGGATCGTGCCGGGCGACGAATTGAAGGCGCGGCTCCAGCAGCACGTGAAGGACCGGCTCGCGCCCTACAAGTACCCGCGCTGGATCGAGTTCATGAGCGAGCTGCCGAAGACCGCCACCGGCAAGATCCAGCGGTTCAAGCTCCGCGCCGCGGGCCAGAAGTAGACGCCGGCGCGCGCGGCGGGGCTACAATCGCGCCCGGAGAGCAGTCAACCAACGAGGAGGAAGGCAATGACCGAGGAGAAGGACCTGCGCGGCCGCCGCGCGTTTCTCAAGCAGGGGGGTGCGCTCGGCGGCGCGGCGGCGCTCGGCGCGTTGCTGCCCGCCGCCGCCATCGGCCAGACGGGCAAGATCCGCATCGGGCTGATGCTGCCCTATTCGGGCACGTTCGCGCAGCTCGGCGTCGCGATCGAGAACGGCATCCGGCTCGCGATCGACGAGGCGGGCGGGAAGCTCGGCGGCCGCGAGGTGGAGTTCGTCAAGCTCGACGACGAATCCGACCCGGCGAAGGCGACCGACAACGCCAACCGCCTGATCACCCGCGACAAGGTGGACGGGCTGGTCGGCACGGTGCACTCGGGCGTCGCGCTCGCCATGGTGCGCGTGGCGCGCGAGACCAACGCCCTGCTGCTGATCCCGAATGCCGGGGCGGACGCGGCGACCGGGCCCCTCTGCGCGCCGAACATCTTCCGCACCTCCTTCGCCAACGGCCAGGTCGGGTACCCGATGGGCAAGGTGATGGCCGAGCGCGGCATCAAGAACGTCGTCACGATCTCCTGGAAGTACGCCGCGGGCGAGGAGAGCGTCGCCGGATTCAAGGACGCGTTCACCAAGGGCGGCGGCAAGGTGACCAAGGAGCTGTGGCTGCCGTTCCCGAACGTCGAGTTCCAGCCGCTCCTCACCGAGATCGCCTCGCTGAAGCCCGACGCCGTCTATACGTTCTTCGCCGGCGGCGGCGCGGTGAAGTTCCTGAAGGACTATCAGGCAGCGGGACTGAAGGGCAAGATCCCGCTCTACGGCGCGGGCTTCCTCACCGACGGCGTGCTCGACGCCGCGGGCGACGCGGCCGAGGGCATCGAGACGACGCTGCACTACGCCGACTCGCTCGACCTCGCGAAGGACAAAACGTTCCGGCTCGCGTACGCCAAGACCTTCAAGATGCAGCCCGACGTGTACGCGGTGCAGGGCTACGATACCGGCCTCCTCCTCGTCCAGGCCTTCGCGAAGACCAAGGGCGCGGTGGACAAGCCGGCCCTCATCAAGGCCATGGAAGGCGCGGTGATCGAGAGCCCCCGCGGCACCTGGCGGATGTCGAAGGCGCACAACCCGATCCAGGACCTGTACCTGCGCAAGGTCGTCGGCAAGGAGAACCGCGCCTCGGGGGTGGCCGTGAAGGCGCTCGACTACCCGCCGGCCGACCGCTGCAAGATGCCGGGAGCCTGACGCGGCGTCCCGCAGCGAGCGCCGGTGTCCGCGAGGGCACCGGCGTTTTGCTGATGGGGGCCGCGCCGCGCGCGGGAGGCGAACGACAGCGCAGGCGACCACCGCATGGACCTCGGCAGTTTCCTCGTCCAGCTGCTCAACGCCGTCCAGTACGGGCTGCTCCTCTTCCTGATCGCGAGCGGGCTCACGCTCGTGTTCGGGATCATGGGCGTCATCAACCTCGCCCACGGCAGCTTCTACATGATCGGCGCCTACCTCGCCTGGTCGCTCGCGGGGAAGATCGGCAGCTTCTGGTTCGCGCTCCCGGTCGGGGTGCTGCTCACGGTCGCGCTGGGGATGCTGATCGAGTGGCTGCTCATCGCGCGGCTCTACGCGCGCGACCACCTGTACCAGGTGCTGCTCACCTACGGCCTGATCCTCGCCTTCGAGGAGCTGCGCGGCATGATCTGGGGCAACGACGTGCACGGCATCCCGGTGCCGGCGCCGTTCACCGGGTCGATCCCGCTCACCGAGACGCTCGCCTACCCCGTGTACCGGCTGTGGATCTCCGCGGTCGTGCTGGCGCTCGCCGTGGCGATGTACCTCCTCATCCAGCGCACGCGCCTGGGCATGATGATCCGCGCCGGCGCCTCGAACCGCGAGATGGTGCAGTCGCTCGGCATCAACATCCGCATGCTCTACCGGTTCGTGTTCGCCTTCGGCGTCGCGCTCGCGGCGTTCGCGGGCATGATCTCGGCGCCGGTGTCCTCGGTGTTCCCGGGCATGGGCGGCCAGGTGCTGATCGTGTCGTTCGTCGTCGTCGTCATCGGCGGCATCGGCTCGGTGAAAGGGGCGCTCGTCGCGGCGATCCTGATCGGCCTCGTGGACACCTTCGGCAAGGTGACCACGCTCGAGCTCGGCGGCTTGCGCGTGCTGCCCGACCTCGCCGGCATGGCGATGTACCTCCTCATGGCGGGCGTGCTGCTGTGGCGGCCCGAGGGCATCTTCGGGAAGCGGCTCTGATGCGCTCCGACCGCGCCGCGACGGTGCTCCTGATCGTGGTGTTGCTCGCGCTCGTCGCGCTCCCGGCCGTCGCCGGCAAGTACTACGTGCAGCTCGCCACCAAGATCCTGATCATGGCGGTCTTCGCCATGAGCCTCGACCTCTTGGTGGGCTACGCGGGGCTCGTCAGCCTCGGGCACGCGGCGTTCTTCGGCTTCGGCGCCTACCTCGTCGCGCTCGCCGCGCCGCAGTACCAGGCGGCGAACTTCTGGACCAGCCTGCCGCTCGCCGTGGGCGGCGCCGCCCTGCTCGCCGCCGCGATTGGCTTCTTCGCGGTGCGCACCCAGGGCGTCTACTTCATCATGGTGACGCTCGCGTTCGCGCAGATGGTGTACTACGTGTTCCACGACACCAAGATCGCGGGCGGCTCGGACGGCATCTTCATCGACGTGCGCCCCGACACGGCGCTCTTCGGCTGGACCCCGTTCGACCTCGCGAACTTCGTCCACCTCTACTTCGTGGTGCTGGCGGTCTTCGTCGCCGCGTACCTCGTGTTGCGCGTGGTGCTCGCCTCGCCGTTCGGCCGCGTCGTGCAGGGCATCCGCGTGAACGAGCACCGGATGAAGTCGCTCGGCTTCCCGACGTTCCGCTACAAGCTCGTCGCCTTCACGATCGCGGGCGCGGTCGCGGGCCTCGCCGGCTACTTCGGCGCCGTGCAGTACGGCGCGGTCAACCCGGAGATGCTCGGCTGGCACCTCTCCGGCTCGGTGCTGATGATGGTGATCCTCGGCGGGATGGGCACGCTCGCGGGCGCGGTGATCGGCGCTGCGGCGTTCCTCCTGCTGGAGCTCGTGTTCCAGGGGTTGAGCGAGCACTGGCAGCTCCTCATGGGCACGACCATCGTCCTGGTCGCGCTCTTCCTGCCGAACGGGATCGCGGGCCTCGCGTGGCCGCTCCAGCGCGGACGGAGCGGCTGATGGCGGAGGTCGTGCTCGCGGTGGAACGGCTATCGCGCAACTTCGGCGGGCTCGCGGCGGTGAGCGGCGTCTCGCTCGAGTGCCGCATGGGCGAGGTGCACGCGGTGATCGGGCCGAACGGCGCCGGCAAGTCGACGCTCATCAACATGCTCTCGGGCGACCTGCCGCCGACGAGCGGCACGGTGCGCCTGCGCGGGCGCGACGTCACCGGCCTCACGGCGGACCGGATCTCGCGGCTCGGGGTGGGCCGCAGCTACCAGAAGACGAACGTCTTCCTGCCGTTCACGGTGTTCGAGAACGCGCGGATCGCCGCGCAGTCGCGCCTCGCGAGCTCGCTCCGGTTCTTCCGTCCGGCGACGGCGCTCCGGGCGGTGAACGAGGCGGCCGAGCGCGCGATCGCCGCCGCCGGGCTCGAGGGGCGCGAGGGCGCCACCGTCGCGAGCCTCTCGCACGGCGAGCAGCGCCAGGTCGAGATCGCCATGACGCTCGCGACCGACCCCACGCTGCTGCTCCTCGACGAGCCGCTCGCCGGCATGGGCGCCGAAGAGTCCGCGCGGATCGTCGCCCTGCTGCAGCGGCTAGCCGCGGACCACGCGATGCTGCTCGTCGAGCACGACATGGACGCCGTCTTCGCCCTCGCCGACACGCTCACCGTGATGGTGAACGGCGTCGTCCTCGAGTCCGGCACGCCCGAGCGGATCCGCTCGAGCCAGGCGGTGCAGGACGCCTACCTCGGCGGGGACGAGGCGCATGACTAGCCTCATCGAAGCGCGCGGCATCCATACCTACTACGGGGCGAGCCACATCCTGCACGGCGTCGACCTGGCGCTCGCGCCGGGCGAGACCCTGGGCCTCATGGGCCGCAACGGCATGGGCAAGTCGACGCTCCTCAAGAGCATCCTCGGGCTGGTGCGGCCCCGGTCGGGCACGGTGCGGGTGAAGGGCGCGGACATGACGCGCAGCGCGCCGCACCGGATCGCGCTGGCCGGCGTCGCGTACGTGCCCGAAGGGCGTGGCATCTTCCCCAACCTCTCGGTGCACGAGAACCTGGTGATGGCGGCGCGCGCCGGCGCCCGAGGGCAGCGCGACTGGACGCTCGAGCGCGTCCTCGCGGCGTTCCCGCGGCTGCGCGAGCGCATCGGCCACGGCGGCGGCCAGCTCTCCGGCGGCGAGCAGCAGATGCTCACCATAGGGCGGGCGCTGCTCACGAACCCGGACGTGCTGATCCTGGACGAGGCGACCGAGGGGCTGGCACCGCTCGTCTCGCGCGAGATCTGGCGCATCGTGCGCGAGATCAAGGCCTCCGGCATCGCCACCATCATCGTCGACAAGAACTTCCGGGCCGTGACCGCCATCGCCGACCGGGCGATGATCCTCGTCAAAGGGAGCGTGGTCTTCGAGGGGCCGTCCGAGCGCCTGCGCGGCGACCCTTCGATCCGCGAGCGCTACCTCGGCGTCTGAGGCGCGCGGTCGCGCGCGGCACCGCATCGGCGCCGGCGTGTCGAAGCCTGGGGACACGTCGAGCCGCGAATCGGGGACCGCCGGAAAGCGCCCCTGGGCCCGCCGGTGCCCCCTAGCGGAGCGTGCCGGGAAGCGTTTCTCGCCAGCCTGTTACCTTTGCAGCCGTGATTGCCATCCGCGACGTCTCCAAGGCCTACGCCGGCCCGCGCGAGCGCAGCGTCCTCACCGCGATCTCCCTCGAGCTCGCGCGCGGCGAGTACGTCGCGATCATGGGCGAGTCGGGCGTGGGCAAGTCCACGCTGCTCAACCTGGTCGCCGGCCTGGACCGGCCCGACGCGGGCGCCATCGTCGTCGACGGCGTCGAGGTCACCGCGCTCGACGACGACGCCCTCACGGCGCTGCGGCGCGCGCGCATGGGCTTCGTCTTTCAGGCCTTCCACGTCCTGCCCTATCTTTCGGTGGCGCAGAACGTGGCGCTGCCGCTCGCGCTCCTCGGGGTCGCGGCGGGCGAGGCGCAGACGCGCGTCGGGGCGATGCTCGACGCGGTGGGCCTCGCCGACCGCGCCGCGAGCATGCCGCGCGAGCTCTCCGGAGGCGAGCTGCAGCGCGTGGCGATCGCGCGCGCGCTGGTGCACCGGCCCGCGGTGGTCCTCGCGGACGAGCCGACCGGCAACCTCGACCCTGAGAGCGCCGCGCAGATCCTGGCGCTGCTCGCGGCGACGATCCGCGCGCACGGGGCGACCGGCATCCTGGTCACGCATTCGCACGCCGCCGCGGCCACCGCCGACCGCATCCTCACGCTGACGCGCTCGGGGCTGCGCGAGGAGACGCGCCGGTGAGCGCGGCGCGCATCACGCCCTGGGGCGCGGTCACCGGCGGCGCGTTGCGCGCGAACGGGGGACGGCTCGTCCTGTCGGTCGCGGCGATCGCGCTCGGGGTCGCGCTCGGCTACGCGGTCCAGCTCATCAACCAGGCGGCGGTGAACGAACTCTCCGCGGGCCTCGCGACCGTGGCCGGGGACGCCGACCTCGAGGTGCGCGGGCCGCGCGCGGGCTTCGACGAGAGCCTCTTCCCCGCGGTGGCGGCACGCCCGGAGGTCGCGCTCGCGAGCCCCGTCGTCGAAGTGGACGCGAAGCTCGCCGGCGACCGTGGCGAGCTGGCGCTGCTCGGCATCGACGTCTTCCGCGCGGGGCCGATCCAGCCCGGGCTCGTCGGCGAGGGCGAGGACGGCCTCGACGTGCTGCGCCCGGACGCGATCTTCCTCTCGGTCGCCGCCGCCGACGCGCTCGGCGTGAAGCGGGGCGATCGCGTCGGCGTGCTCGCAGGCCTCGAGCCGGTCGAGCTGCGCGTGGCGGGGCTCCTTTCGGCGCGGACGCCGGGCCGGCTCGGCGTGATGGACATCGCCGCGGTCCAGGACCGCTTCGGCCGCGTCGGCCGGATCACGCGCATCGACCTGCGGCTGCGGCCGGGAACGGACGTCGCGGCGTTCCGCGCCGCGCTGCAGGCGGAGCTCCCGCCGGGCCTGGTCGTTGCCAGGCCGGAGGCTTCGCTGCGTGCGGCGACGAGCCTGTCGCGCGCCTACCGCGTCAACCTCAACGTCCTGGCGCTCGTGGCGCTGTTCACGGGTGGACTGCTGGTCTTCTCGACGCAGGCGCTCGCCGTGGTGCGGCGGCGCACTCAGCTCGCGCTCCTTCGGGTGCTCGGCGTGAAGCGGCGCGCGCTCGCGGTGACGCTCGTCGGCGAGGGCGCCGCGATCGGCGCGGCCGGTGCGGCGCTCGGCCTCGTCGCCGGCTACGCGCTCGCGGCCGCCGCGGTGAGTATTTTCGGCAGCGATCTCGGCGCCGGCTATTTCCGGGGCGTCACGCCGCGGCTCGGCGTCGAGCCTGGGTCGGCCGCTGCGTTCTTCCTGCTCGGCGTCGCTGCGGCCGTGCTCGGCAGCCTCGCGCCTGCGCTCGAGGCCGCGCGCGCACAGCCCGGGCCGGCGCTGAAGGCAGGCGACGAGCAGCGCGCGCTGGCGCGGCTGGCGACGCCGTGGCCGGGACTCGCGCTGTGGGCCGCGGGCCTCGCCGCGAGCTTCCTGCCGCCGGTGCGCGGGCTGCCCCTGTTCGGCTATGCGGCGATCGCGTGCCTGCTCGTCGGCACCATCGTGCTGATGCCGCGTGTCGCGCATGCGGCGCTCTCCGCCGCGCCGCGGCCGCGGGCGGTGCCGGGCGCGCTCGCGCTCGACCAGCTGCGCGGCGCGCCGGGGCAGGCGAGCGTGAGCCTCGCGGCGATCGTGGCCGCCGTGTCGCTGATGGTGTCGATGGCGATCATGGTCGCTTCGTTCCGGCAGTCGGTGGACGACTGGCTCGACCGCGTCCTGCCAGCCGACCTCTACGTGCGGGCGAGCATGACGACCGACACCGCGTTCCTCTCGCCGGCGGACCTGGAACGGCTCGCCGCGATTCCCGGCGTGCGGCGCAGCGAGCCGCTGCGGGCGCAGCGCATCCTCCTCGCCGCCGACCGCGCGGGCGTCGCGTTGCTCGCGAAACCGGTCGATCCCGCCGATCCGGCGCGGCAGCTGCCCCTCGTGGGCGCGTTCGTGGTGCCGAAACCGGGCGATCCGCCGCCCGCCTGGGTCACCGAGCCGATGGTGGACCTCTACGGCTACCGGATCGGCGAGCGCATCGAGCTGCCGATCGCCGGGCGGATGGCGCCGTTCGTCGTCGCGGGCGTGTGGCGCGACTACGCGCGCCAGCAGGGCGCGGTGATGATCCAGCGCGAGGTCTTCGTCGCGCTCACCGGGGACGCCAACGCGAACGCGGTGGCGCTCTGGCTCGATCCCGGCGCGAGCCCCGACGCCGTGAGCCGGGCGGTCGCCGCGGCCGTGCCCGGCGGTGGCAACCTCGAGATCGCGACGCCGGGCGAGATCCGGGACATCTCGCTCTCCGTCTTCGACCGCACCTTCGCCGTCACCTACGCGCTCGAGGCCGCCGCCGTGCTGATCGGGCTCGTCGGGCTCTCCTCGAGCTTCAGCGCGCTCGTGCTCGCGCGCCGGCGCGAGTTCGGCGTGCTGCGCCACCTCGGGATGACGCGTCGCCAGATCGGCGCGATGCTCGCCGTCGAGGGTTTCGCCGTGAGCGCGGTCGGGCTCGCGGTGGGGCTCGCCATCGGCTGGCTGATCAGCCTCGTCCTCATCCACGTCGTGAACCGTCAGTCCTTCCACTGGGGCATGGAGCTGCACGTGCCTTGGGCCGGGCTCGCGGCCCTCGGTGCGGTGCTGCTCGCGCTCGCCACGCTGACCGCCCTCGCGAGCGGCCGGCAGGCGATGGGCGCCGACGTCGTGCGGGCGGTGAAGGAGGACTGGTGAGCTACGGCCCGCGGGATGCAGGATTCGGGATTCGGGATTCGGGATTGAGGACTGAGGATTGAGCGTTGGGCGAAGGGCTCCTTCCCCCTCGCAGCGGGAAGGTCGGGATGGGTGTGGGAAGCGCGCCGTCCCCCGGGATGCGACTGCCGGGGCTTCGGTCCCCCATCGTCTGTCCTTCGGCCCGTCGAAAGTCGCCGCGGGGATCGAAAGCGTTCTGTCCTCTGTCTTCTGTTCTCCGTCCTCTGGGCTGAGGAAGGCCAGGATGGGGATGCGAAGCGTTTTGTCCCCTGTCTTCTGTCCTCTGTCCTCTGAACCCCGCCGGGCGTTCCTCGCAGCGGCGCTCGCGCTGCTCGCGCCGCTCGCGAGGGCGCGCGAGGTCGCCTATCCCGCGGTGCGGCCGCGCGAGCTCGTGTTTCCGCGCGACCACGGCAGCCATCCCGAGTACCGCACCGAGTGGTGGTACGTCACCGGCTGGGTGCGTGACGACCGGGGGAACGACTTCGGCATCCAGGTCACCTTCTTTCGCAATCGGCCGGGCGTGGCGGAGGAGAGCGCGAGCGCATTCGCGCCGCGCGAGCTCCTCTTCGCCCACGCGGCGCTCGCCGATCCGCGTCACGGCCGCCTGCGCCACGACCAGCGCGCGCGGCGCGCCGGCTTCGGGCTGGCGCAGGCCGCGCAAGGCACGACCGACGTGCGCATCGACGACTGGTGGCTGCGCCTCGAGGGCGATGTCTACCGCACGTCGATCGCAGCCCGCGATTTCTCCCTCGCGTTGTCGTTTCGGCCCACCCAGCCGATCCTGCTGCAGGGCGAGCGCGGCTACAGCCGCAAAGGCCCCGACCCGGCGCAGGCGAGCTACTACTACTCGCGGCCGCATCTGGCGGTGGAGGGGACCCTCGGGGCCGACGGGCGGACGGTGCGCGTCACCGGCAAGGCGTGGCTCGACCACGAGTGGTCGAGCGAGGTGCTCTCGGCGGACGCGGCCGGCTGGGACTGGGTCGGCGTCAACCTCGCCGACGGCGGCGCGCTGATGGCCTTCCGCATCCGGGCAAGATCCGGCGAGACCCTCTGGGCCGGCGGGACGCTGCGCGAGGCCGGCGGCCGCGTGCGCGCTCTGGCACCGGGCGACGTCGCCTTCCGTCCGGCCCGGCACTGGCGGTCGCCGCGCACCGGCGTCGAATATCCGGTAGCGTTCGCGCTGCGCGCCGGGACCCTCGACCTCGTGCTCGAACCGCTCATCGACGACCAGGAGCTCGACTCGCGCGCGAGCGTCGGGACGGTGTATTGGGAAGGGGCCGTGCGTGCGCTCGCGGCGGGGCGCGAGGTCGGCCGCGGCTACCTCGAGCTCAGCGGCTACTGGCGGCCGCTGCGGATCTGACCGCCCCGGGCGTCGCCGCGTGCTTCAGGCGCACATGGAACCCTCTTACGTCACCGTCCAGGGCCGGCGTCTCGAATACCGGCGCATCGCGTCCTCGCGGCCGATGCAACCCACGCTCGTCTTCCTGCACGAGGGCCTGGGCTCGGCGTCGATGTGGCGCGACTTCCCCGACCGGGTCGCGGCGGCCACCGGGTGCGGCGCGGTCGTCTACTCGCGCTACGGCTACGGGCGGTCGGACCTCCTCGAGCGGCCGCACGGGGTCGACTACATGCACCGCGAGGCGCTCGACTCCCTGCCGGAGCTCGTCGAGAAGCTCGGCATCGACGACCCGCTCCTCGTCGGCCACTCGGACGGGGCTTCGATCGCGATCGTCTACGCCGGCGCGCACCATCCCTGCCGTGCGCTCGTGCTCCTCGCGCCGCACGTGTTCGTGGAGGACATCTCGGTCGAGAGCATCGCGAAGGCGAAGGTCGCGTTCGAGACGACCGACCTGCCGCGCAAGCTCGCGCGCTACCACGTCGACGCCGCGAGGACCTTCTACGGCTGGAACGACATCTGGCTCCATCCGGACTTCCGCGCCTGGAACATCGAAGCCTTCCTCCCCGAGATCCGCGTGCCGATCCTCGCGATCCAGGGCGAGGACGACGAATACGGCACCATGCGGCAGATCGAGGCGATCGCCGCGCAGGCGGGCGGGCCGGTCGAGCTCGTCAAGCTCGCCGCCTGCGGGCATTCGCCGCATCGCGATCAGCCCGCGGCCACCCTGGAGGCGATCGTGCGCTTCGTGCGCCAGGTCGGGCGGCCCGTATAATCGGCCGGCTCCCGCCCTCGCCGCTCCCCATGACCCGTCTCCTCGTCCTGCTGGCCCTCGGATCACCGGCCGCCGGCGCGCTCGCGCAGACCGAGGCGCTCTGCGCCCAGCTCTTCGGCACGCGCCAGACGGCGATGCGCATGGCGGAGACGGGCTTCGCCTTCGACACGACGGTGCGCGAGACGCTCGCGCGCAAGGAGTGGCGCGACGCGACGCCCGAAGAGCGCGGCTGGGCGGTCCGCGTCATCCAGGAAGCCTACGAGGCGCCCGGCCCGAGCTCGCAGGTGATCCTCGCCTGCCGCGAGCGCGCGGCCGGCCGCCCGCCGCAGCGGCAGGAAGGCACGACCCGCTGACGGCGGGTGTGGATGGGCTCGCGGCTCCCGTGACCACGGCTCCGGCCTCGCTGCGCGACGACGCCCACGCCATCGGCTTCGTGGGCGTCGCGCACGGCACGAGCCACTTCTTCCAGCTCGCGCTGCCGCCGCTCTTCCCGCTCGTGCGCACGGAGTTCGGCACCACCTACGCCGAGCTCGGCGTCGTGATGGCGGTTTACTTCGCGGTGTCGGGCATCATGCAGACCGCCGCGGGCTTCTTCGTCGACCGGCTCGGGGCGCGCAACGTGCTCGTCTTCGGGCTCGCGGCCGCCTCGGCCGGCACCATGCTCTACGCCGCGGCGCCGTCCTACGCCTTCCTGATCGTCGCGGCGGGGATCGCCGGCCTCGGCAACAGCGTGTTCCACCCCGCCGACCTGGCGCTGCTCAATGCGAAGGTCTCGCCCGCGCGTCTCGGCCACGCCTTCAGCGTCCACGGCATCGGCGGCAACATCGGCTGGGCGGCCGCGCCGATGTTCGGCGTCGCCGTCGCTGCCGTCGCCGGGTGGCGCGGGGCGCTCGTCGCCGCCGGTCTCGTCGGGCTCGCGTTCACGGCGGTGTTCGCGTCGCAGCGTGCGCTCGCGACGCGCGCGGCGCACGCGCAGCACGTGGCCGCGCCGCGGAGCCTCGCCGCCGACATGCGGCTCCTCGCCAGCCCGGCCATCGTGGCTGGCTTCCTCTTTTTCCTCCTCTACGCGATGGCCTTGATCGGCTACCAGACCTTCTCCACCACGGCGATGGTGAAGATCTACGACGTGCCGCTGGTGGCCGCGACGACGGCGCTCACCGCGTTCCTCCTCGGCGGCGCGTTCGGCATCCTGGCGGGCGGCTTCATCGCCGCGCGCACCGCACGGCACGGCGCGGTCGCGGCCGTCGGGCTCGCGGCGTCCGCGGGGCTTTCGGTGCTGCTCGCCGCGGGCGCCGTGCCGGCGGCGCTGCTCGCGGGCGTGGCCGGGGCCGCGGGCTTCGCGCTCGGCATGATCGGCCCGTCGCGCGACATCCTGATCCGCGGCATCGCTCCGGTCGAGTCGCGCGGCAAGGTCTACGGGTTCGTCTACTCGGGCCTTGACCTGGGCGGTCTCGTGGCGCCGCTCGTCTTCGGCCTGGCGATCGACCGCGGCGCGCCCACGATGGTGTTCGCCGGCGCGACGCTGCTCATGCTGCTCGCCGTGCCGACCGCGCTCCAGGTGAGCCGCCGGCCGGGCGCGGCGGCGCCGGTCTGACGGCGCGGTCCGCGCCTCAGGCCCCCTGCGCGGCGGCGACGCGCTTGCGGGCGCCGTTGCCCTTCGCGCGGGCGGGTGAGCCCGGCTGCGGCGTGGTGAGCCCGAGCCGCTCGTGCCACTGCGCGATCGACTCGTCGGGGTACCGCGCGAACTGCGTGTCGCGCCGCCCCTCGGGGACGTCCACCCAGGGCGCCGCGTACTCGACCATGATGTGCGCGTTCTCCGGCGGCCTGGGCAGCGGCGAGTCGATCGCCGAGGCGAACGGGTAGATCGACTCCGGCCAGCGCGGATCCCAGATCCAAAGGGTGCTGCCACACTTCGAGCAGAAGTGGCGCTTCGCCGGGCTGCGCCCGGGGCGCCCGTCCTTGAAGATGCGCGCGCGGTAGACGGAGAGGCTTTCCCGGCCGACCACCTCGAGGCTGCGCGCCTCGCCCATGATGTTGATCGCGTAGCCGCCGCCCCCCTGCGTCTTGCGGCAGATGGAGCAGTAGCAGCGCATGTAAGGGTAGGGCGTGCGCGTCCGGAACGAGAACATCACCGCGCCGCAGTGGCACGAGCCGAAGAGCTGCATCCGATCCTCCTTTTCGCCGGGGTTTTCGCCGAGGGTATGGCAAACTCGGCGCGCCCCGTTATGGAAGAGTTCCGCAACCCCGGAGGCGCGCCCGAGCGTCTGCGAATCGACAAGTGGCTTTGGGCGGCGCGCTTCTTCAAGACCCGCAGCCTAGCCGCGCAGGCGGTGGAAGCGGGCCGGGTGCAGCTGAACGGCGCGCGGGTGAAGCCCTCGCGCGAGGTGCGCCCGGGCGACGCGGTCCGTGTCCTGTCCGGCGGCCTGGAGTGGGTCGTGACGGTGCGGCGCCTCGCCGACCGCCGCGGGCCGGCGACGGCCGCCCGCGCGCTCTACGAGGAGTCCGAGGCGAGCCGGCTCGCGCGCGAGGCCGAGGTCGCGGCGCGCAAGGCGCATCCCGATCCGGCCTTCGGGATGAAGGGCCGCCCCTCGAAGCGCGACCGCCGGCTGCTGCGCCGGCTCACCGGCGAGTGAGCATCGCGCGGGCGGCGGGTCACGCCGCTTCGCGCTCGGGTAGCGGGAGGGGCGTGGCCACCGCGCGCGGTGTCATCGGCACCGGCCCGGTCGCGGCGGCGAGGGCGGCCGCCGCGAGTTCGGCCGCGTGGTTCCAGTGGACGAGCTCCATGCGGCCGTCCTGATGCTCGACGATGGCGGTGCAGCTGTCCACCCAGTCGCCGCAGTTGATGTACGCGAGCCCGTCCACCGAGCGGACCGCGGCGGCGTGGATGTGCCCGCAGATCACCCCGTCCACACCGCGGCCGCGCACGTTGCGCAGGACCGACTCCTCGAAGTCGAAGATGAAGCTCACCGCCGACTTCACCTTGCGCTTGGCGTAACCGGAGAGCGACCAGTAGCCGGGGATGCCGAGCGAGCGGCGCGCCCACGATAGCAGCACGTTCAGGCGCACCACCAGCGCATAGGCGGTGTCGCCGGCTAGCGCGAGCCAGCGGTGGTACTTCGTGACCACGTCGAACTCGTCGCCGTGCAGCAGGAGGTAGCGCCGGCCGTCGGCGGCGGTGTGGACGTATTCGTTCGCCACCCGGATGTCGCCGAAGGACGCACCGCAGTACTCGCGCAGCGCCTCGTCGTGGTTGCCCGGAACGAGCACGACGTTCACGCCGTGGCGGGCGCGCTTGAGGATCTTCTGCACCACCGTGTTCTGCGCCCGCGACCAGAAGACGCCGCGCCGCGCCATCGCCCAGAAGTCGATGATGTCGCCGACGAGGAAGATGTTCTCGGCCTCGTGGTGCCTGAGGAATCCGAGCAGGCGCTCGGCCTGGCAGGCGCGGCTGCCGAGATGGATGTCGGAGAGGAAGATCGAGCGGACCGAGCGCATCGCTATCCTCCGTGGGGCGCGCGGGCAGCGAAGGCGAAACGCAGGACGGCGAGAGCGGGCGGCCGGGACGCCGGAGCGCGGTCGCGCGCCTCCCGGCAGGCGTTGCAGACGCAGCCGGCGCGGATCGCGCCTCGGGGCGTCTCGTGCATCCAGTCGGCGAACGTGCGCTGCAGGGCGGCCTCCGGTCGTGCGTCACGAGTGCGCGCGCAGACTAGAGGCGGCAGATGACAACGGGATGAATCCCCGCGTCCAGCCGCGCGCGCCGCGCGCGGCGGTTCACGCGGACGTCGGCGCGGTGGATTCGCTGCGGGCCGCGAGGCGGTCCACTTCCTCGATGAGCCGCCCGGGCGACACCGGTTTGCGCAGCAGCGGGATGCCGCTCGCGACGGCTTCGGCGACGAGGTCGCGCGCGGTCTCGCCGGTCACGATGAGCGCCGGGAGCTCGGGTCCGAAAGCGCCCCGCAGCGCGCGCACCGCCTCGACGCCGGTCGCACCGCCCGGCAGGCGCATGTCCGCGATCACGAGCTCGGGGCGGGCGCCGGCGGCCGCGAGGGCGCGGCGCACTTCCTCGAGCGACGCGCCGGCGATGACGCGGTGTCCGCGCTCGGCGAGGAGCGTCGTCATCGCCTCGCGCACGACGCGGTCGTCCTCGACGACGGCGACGATCCGCCGCGCCGCGCGCTCCGGGGCGACGCCCCGCGCAGCCACGGCCCGCAGCGCGCCCGGTCCGCCGCGCGCGACGCGCACCGAGAACACCGAGCCGCGCCCCGGCGTCGAGCGCAGGGCTACGCGCGCGCCGAGGAGTGCGGCGATCCGCCGCACGATCGCGAGCCCGAGCCCGCTGCCCTTGCTGCGGTCACGCTCCGCGTTGCCGACCTGGTAGAACTCCTCGAAGATGCGCTCCCGGTCGGCGGGCGCGATGCCCACCCCCGTGTCCCAGACCTCGAGCGCGAGCGCGTCGCCGCGGCGCCGGCAGGCGACCAGCACGCCGCCGCGCTCGGTGTAGCGGACGGCGTTCGACACCAGGTTGCGCAGGAGGCGCTCGAGCAGCGCCGGGTCGGTGTGCGCCGTCTCGCGCGAGGGCCGGACGCGCAGCCGGATGCCTTTCTCGGCGGCGAGCGGCCCGAAGTCGAGCGCGAGCCGGTCGAGGAGCGCCTGCACCGGCACGTCGCGCGGCTCCGGACGGTCGGCGCCCGCATCGAGCTTCGAGACGTCGAGGAGCTCGTTCACGAGGTCGTCGAGCGCGGCGATCGAAGCGTTCAGCTTGGCCACCAGCCCGCGCAGGTCGGGCGCCTTCGCGCGCAGGTCGAGCGCGGCACCGAAGAGCCCGATCGCGTGCAGCGGCTGGCGCAGGTCGTGGCTCGCAGCCGCGAGGAAGCGCGATTTCGCCTGGTTCGCCGCCTCGGCCTCGGCTTTCGCGCGCGCGAGCGCCTCGAGGTTCGACTGCAGCGCGGCGCTCTTCTCCGCCACCCGGCGGTCGAGCTCCACGTTGAGGCGCTCGAGCGCCTCGGTCGACTGCGCGAAGCGCTGCAACAGGAGCCACCCGGCGATGCTGATGAAGAGGATCGCCGAGTACGGGACGAGGCGGACGTTGTCGAACCACTCGGCGCGCGTCACGGCGATCCAGTCGTGGAGCGCGAAGACGAACGACACCACGCCGGTGAGCGCCATCAACGTGATGCCGAGGCTGCGCTGCCACCAGGCGGCGCGTACCACGGCGAATGCGACCGCGGCGACGAGGACCAGGACGACGAGCAGGACCGCCCGGCCCGCGACGGCGCCGGCCTGCGCCCACGCGGCGACGTAGAGGGCGACCGGGGAGGCCGCCACGAACGCGACGAAGAAGCCTTCCGTCCGCGGCCAGGACGCGCCGGCGAAGCGCAGCGCGAACTTGCAGAGCATGGTCGCGTACAGCGCATAGGCGACCGTCAGCCAGATTTCCCAGTGCGGGGGCGGGACGATCCGGTGCAGCGTCAGGTCCGAGAGCGTGCGCGCGGCCCACAGCAGCGCCGCGGCGCCGAACAGCCCGTAGATCGTCTCGCCGCGCCGCTGCGCCCAGAGCACGATGAAAAAGAGGCCGGTGAGCCCGATCGCGCCGGCGAGCGCGATCGGGGTGACGACCTGCCAGGCCACTCGGTTCCGGTAGCGCGGCCGCAACTCGTCGTCGGTACCGAACGCCACGGGGCCGCCCAGCCCGCTCCACGACCAGGCCTCGTTGCTGCCGCGGCGATCGATGTCGCCGCGCACCCGCACGTGGACCACGTTGTCGCCCGCACGCAGCAGCGCTGGCGGAATGGTGAAAAGCTGTGGCTGCTTCCAGGTCCTGCGTGCGGACTCGGCCGGCGGGCCGGTGTCGCCGATGCGCTCGCCGTTCACGAACACCGCCGCCTCGACGCCGACGAGCGGGATGTAAAGCGCGTGCGGCTCGTCGGGCGCCGACGAGATCGGCAGCAGGAACCGGTACCAGCCCGCGGTCGCCGCGTCGGGGCGGCTCTTGCGCCAGTCGTCCGGGAGCGGCTGGCGTTCCCAGCGCGCCGAGGGGGCAGGGGGAACCGGGTCCCCCGACAGGACGAACTCCGCCGTGGACCATGAGGTCGCTGCGAGCGCCGGCGCCGCGCCAGCGCAGGCGCAGGCGCAGGCGAAGAGGTAGGCCGCGAACGCAGCGCTATGCCCGGCGCTCGCCGGGATCTTCCGGATTCCTGCCATCGGCCACCCCCTTCGAGGCCCACTGTAGCGCGTCCCGCCGTGCGGGGGAAAGGACGCATGCGCCGCGAACGCCGCGGAAGAAGCGCCGATCGACGGGTAGGCCCGCTCGGCGCGTCCGCGGATCGGGTGGGGGAAGGGGCCTCGCCGAGCGCGTCCGGACTTCCCTGCACGCATGGGACCCGTAGCAATCCCGCCGGTCGCGCAGCCTTCTCCTCGGGAAGCTCCGATCCGTTCGCCAGACGGATCAGCGGTCCGCCTGGCACAGGCGGTCGAAGGAGGACCTGTCCCTCTTCTGCTCGGACGCTCCCTAAGCGGTCGTGTCGGCCGGGCTGCGCGAGGTCGAAACGACCTTGCCCGAGGGATCGAAGTTGACGTTGAACCACATCTGGCGTCCCGGCTCGGGCTGGTAGCGCCACGACCAGGTCTCCTCCTGCTTGAGCGCGAACGGGACGCGTTGGGCCGGCTGGCCGAGGAGCCTGCGGATCTCGTCCTTCGTCATGCCGGGCGCGACCCGCGCGAAGCGCTGCTCGGTGAGAGTCTGCTCGAGCGCGCGCAGGATGCCGTCCGGTCCCACCGTTGCCGTGTAATTCACGACGCCCTCGGGCTGGCGCGTGAACTCGTAGGTGGTCGCGCCGTCGGGTTCCCGCCACTCGGCCGAGGGCGCGCCCATCACCGCGAGGACGTCGGCGAGGCTGGAGACGCCGGGCTGCAGACGATCCATCCCGGCGTCGCAGCCAATGAGCGAAGCGAGCAATCCGAGCATCAGCGCGATCCTTTCGAGGCGTTTCACGGGCGCTCCCTCTCCGTCGGGCGGCCCGGCTATTATCGCGCCCTGGCCGCGCGGTGCCCGCGGCCGCGACCGGAGAGGCCATGAAGATCATCCGCAATGCCGTCGTGACGCTCAAGTACGAGATCTTCGACGGGGAGGGCAATGCAGTCGAGCGGGCCGGCGAGCCGCTCGTCTACCTGCACGGCGGCCACGGCGGCATGTTTCCGCGCGTCGAGGCGGAGCTCGAGGGCAAGGCGCCCGCCGACCGGATCCGCGTGCGCCTCGCGCCCGAGGATGCGTTCGGGCCGCGCGATCCGGAGCTGGTGCGCCGCGAGCCGCGCTCGAAATTCCCGGGCAAGATCCGGGTGGGGATGCAGTTCGAGGGCGAGATGCGGCATGGCGACCACGCGCATCCGGTGGTGTTCCGGGTGGTCAAGCTCGCCGAGCACGAGGTGACGCTCGACGCGAATCACCCGCTCGCCGGCCAGCCGATCGAGTTCCGTGCCACCGTGCTCGACGTCCGGCCGGCTTCGCCCGAGGAGATCGCGCACGGCCACGCGCACGGCCCGGGCGGGCACCACCACTGATCGCGCCCCTCCTGCCTCGTCGTGGCGTCGCGCGGCGGGCGCGGGCGCGACCTTCATTCCGCCTGCGCGCGTGGCGGCAGTAAGAACGCGGCGGGCTCGGATCGGAGCTTGCGCCACAGCGCCCCGCCGAGGCTCCGCGCCTGCCGGAAGTCGAGGAGGATGCCGCGCGAGCGCAGCGCGACCCAGAGGGCGAGCGCGAAGCTCACGGTCAGGTTGGTGAAGCCGATCAGCGCGATCCCGGCGAGGCTCCACGCGTAGGTCTGCCACGGCAGCGCGAAGTCGAGCGCGACGAGCGCATAGCCGAAGTTCGCCGACGAGAACGCGATGTGCCGGATGTCGAGCGGGAGGCCGAAGAGCTGCCCGACCGTGGCGGTCGCGCCGAGCATGACGCCGAAGAGGAAATTCCCGGCGAGGCCGCCGGCGTTGGCGTCGAGCCAGCCCGCGAAGCGCTCCGCGCGCGCGGCGCCGAGGAGCGAGCGCAGCCAGGGCAGCGCCGCGACGCGCTCGCGGAAGCGGCTGTACGCCGCGTGGTTGTCGACCCACCCCGAGATCAGGCCCGCGAGGAAGAGATAGACCCCCGCCGTGGCCGCGTAGAAGAGCGTCAGGCTGCCGAAGGGCTCCAGGTCGGCGAGGAGGTGGAAGGCCTTCTCGGGCGACACCACCGGATGCCCGAGCCAGCGCGACAGCCAGAAGCCGAGCACGAGCGCCGTGGGCAGCGCGACGAGCACGTTGCCGAGGATCGCCGCGACCTGGCTGCGGAACGCGTCGGTCACGAGGTTCGCGAGCGCGCCGAGGTCGCGCACGCGGCCGCGCACTTCGCTCACCGCGTGCGCGATCGTCGCCGCCGTCATCGCGGGCTGCTTCGTCGCGATCGTGAAGTGCAGCATGTGGATCAGCACGAAACCCAGGCCGTAGTTCAGGCTCACCGCGAAGGCATGGTTGAGCGGCGCGAGCGCGAGCTTCGCGACGAGGATCTTGAGGAGCGCCATCGGCGCGATCAGCAGCCCCGCGCCCGCCGCCGAGCGCCACATGCCCCGGTACTCCGCGCGCGTCGCGGCGATGTAGTGCTCGCCGACCCGGCCGGCGTTCTCGGTGACGCGCAGCGCGAGCAGGCCCACTTGGCCGCGGAGCTGCTCGCGCACCGAATCGCGGCGCATGATGCCGAGCGCCGCGTCGCGGAAGAACGCGGTCCAGGCGCCCACGAGGTCGCGCTCCCCGGCGCGCCGGAGCACCGTCCCGAGCAGCCCGGCGAGCAGCGCGATGCGCCCGAGGCTCTGCTCGATGCGGGTGAGGAGATACGTGAGCGCGAGCGTCGCGCCCTCGCGCGCGGCCGTCCGGCGGGCGCGCTTCGCCACCTCCTCGCACTGTGCGACGAAGACGAGGATCGACTTCTCGTCCTCGACGGCGCCACCGGGTTCAGCGAGCCAGGCGCGCAAGCCCGTGACGAAATGCTGGATCTCGCCGCCCAGGGCCACGAAGGGCGACGCGAAAGCGTCGATGTCCGGGGCGACGCGCCTCAGCTCGGGCTCGAGCCCCATCGCGCCGACGCGGTAGCCGAGCACGAGCAGGGCGTCGAGCATCGCCAGGCCGATGCGCCGGCGCGCGTCGGGATCGCCCGGACGCTCGAAGAAGACGAGCCGCCAGAAGCGCGCCTGCTCCTCTTCCGGCAGGACGCGGAACCAGAGGTGGTCGGTCTTGCCGTCGAACACCATGGCGACCGCGTCCTTCAGGTAGCCGGGGTCCGGCACCTCGGGCAGCAGCCGGTGCGCGAGCCGGCGCCGGAGCTCCGGGAAGAACCCGGTGCCCGGCAGGATGCCGGCGTCGGTGTAGAAGGACACCGACCGCGTGTCGGCGAAGAGCGCGACCACCGCGTTGCCGAGGGCCTCGCGGTAGTCCGCGCGCGACTCGAGGAGCGCGTTGAGCTCGCGCAGGCCCGCGGCCGCGGCTTCGGCGTCGCGCGCGCGCCGCGGGCGGATCTCGGCGACGAGCGCGCGCAAGCCCGCGACCGGATCCCCGGGCGCGCGCGCGAACCGGTCGAGGACGACCTCCAGGGCGACGCGCTTCTCGGTGAGGACGGCGGACACGGCGGGCGATTCTAGCCCGGCGCGGCGCGGCGTCCCGAAAGCGAGGACGCCCGCCGCGCGGCCGGGCGTCGGGCGGGGCGCGGGCCGCGCGTCAGGCCGCGAGGAGCTGGCGCAGCACGTACGGCATGATGCCGCCGTGCTTGTAGTAGTCCACCTCGATGGCCGTGTCGATGCGCGAGCGCACCTTCGCCTCCTGGCGCGAGCCGTCGCTGCGGCGGACGACGAGCACGAGCTCCTGCTGCGGGCGGATGTCGTCGAGGCCGAGGATGTCGATCGTCTCGTCGCCGCGCAGGCCGAGGGACTCGGCGGAATCGCCGCCCTGGAACTGCAGCGGCAGGACGCCCATGCCGACGAGGTTCGACCGGTGGATGCGTTCGAAGCTGCGCGCGATCACCGCGCGCACGCCGAGGAGCTGCGTGCCCTTGGCGGCCCAGTCGCGCGAGCTGCCGGTGCCGTACTCCTCGCCGCCGAACACGACCGTCGGCACGCCCTCGGCGATGTAGCGCATCGCGGCGTCGTAGATGGTCATCTGCTCGCCCGAGGGCTGGTGCAGCGTGAGTCCGCCTTCCACGCGCGAGCCGTCGGGCTTCGGCGGCAGCATCAGGTTCTTGATGCGCACGTTGGCGAAGGTGCCGCGCATCATGACCTCGTGGTTGCCGCGGCGCGCGCCGTAGCTGTTGAACTCGGGCACCGACACGTCGTGCTCGAGGAGGTAGATGCCCGCGGGCGAGGTCGGCTTGATCGAGCCGGCCGGGCTGATGTGGTCGGTGGTCACGGAGTCGCCGAAGATGCCGAGGATGCGCGCGCCGGCGATGCCGCCGACCGGTCGCGGCTGCATCGTGAAGCCCTTGAAGAACGGCGGCTCGGCGATGTAGGTGGACTTCGGCCAGTCGTACACCTGGCCGGTCGCCGAGGGCACCGCCTTCCACAGCGGGTTGTCCGCGCCGGGATGGGCATAGAGCCGGCGGAACGTCTTCGGCTCCATCGCGTACTTCATCAGCGCCTCGACTTCCTCGCGGCTCGGCCAGACGTGGCCGATGAACACCGGCTCGCCCGTCCCTGCTCAGGCCGAGCGGCTCGGTGCGCAGGTCCTTCAGTATCGTGCCGGCGATCGCGTACGCGACCACCAGCGGCGGGCTGGCCAGATAGTTGGCGCGCAGGTTGGGGTGGATGCGCGCCTCGAAGTTGCGGTTGCCCGAGAGCACCGCCGCGCAGACGAGGTCGTTCTTGACGATGGCCTCGTCGATCGGCTCGGCCAGCGGGCCGGCGTTGCCGATGCAGGTGGTGCAGCCGTAAGCGGCCACGCTGAAGCCGAGTTTCTCGAGGTAGGGGAGCAGGCCCGCCTTCTCGAGGTAGTCGGTCACCACGCGCGACCCGGGCGCGAGCGAGGTCTTGATGTGCGGCTTCACCGTGAGCCCGAGCGCGACGGCTTTCTTCGCGAGCAGGCCCGCGGCGAGCAGCACGCCGGGGTTGGAGGTGTTGGTGCACGAGGTGATCGCGGCGATCAGCACGTCGCCAGAGCCGATGTCGATGCCGTCGCGGGTCTTGAAGCGCGCCGCGAGCTCCGCGGGCTTCTTGGCGAAGCCGTTCTCGGCGACCGGCTTCGAGAAGAGCGTGGTGAAGGTCTGCTTCACGCGGTCGAGGTCGATGCGGTCCTGCGGCCGCTTCGGGCCGGCGAGCGAGGGCATCACCGTCGCGAGGTCGAGCTCCAGCACCTGGCTGTAATCGATGTCGCCCGGCTTCGGGATGCCGAAGAGGCCCTGCGCCCGGAAGTAGGACTCGAACGCGTCGATCTCCTCGGGCGTGCGGCCGCTGCCCTTGAAGTAGGCCACCGTCTTCTCGTCCACTGGGAAGAAGCCCATGGTCGCCCCGTACTCGGGCGCCATGTTGGCGATCGTGGCGCGGTCGGGGAGCGACAGGCTCGCCGTGCCCTCGCCGAAGAACTCGACGAACTTGCCGACGACCTTCGCCTTCCGCAGCATCTCGGTGATGGTGAGCACGAGGTCCGTGGCGGTGACCGCCGGGTGCAGCTTGCCCTTGAGGTGTACGCCCACCACGTCCGGGGTCAGGAAGTAGACGGGCTGGCCGAGCATGCCGGCTTCCGCCTCGATGCCGCCCACGCCCCAGCCGACCACGCCGATGCCGTTGATCATGGTCGTGTGCGAGTCGGTGCCGACGAGGGTGTCCGGGTAGTAGACGCCGTCGCGCTGGTGGACGCCGCGCGCCAGGTATTCGAGGTTCACCTGGTGGACGATGCCCACGCCGGGCGGCACCACCTTGAAGGTGTCGAACGCCTGCATGCCCCACTTCATGAACTGGTAGCGCTCGCCGTTCCTCTGGAACTCGAGCTCCATGTTGCGCCGGAGAGCGTCCTTCGAGCCGTAGGCGTCGATCTGCACCGAGTGGTCGACGACGAGGTCCACCGGCACCAGCGGCTCGATGACCTTGGGGTTGCGGCCCATCGCGCTGGCGACGCCGCGCATCGCCGCGAGGTCGGCGAGCAGCGGCACGCCGGTGAAGTCCTGGAGCACGATGCGCGCGACGACGAACGGGATCTCGTCGACGCGCGGCGCGCCGGGTTTCCACCCGGCGAGCTGGCGCACGTGCTCCTCGGTCACTTTCTTTCCGTCGCAGTTGCGCAGCACCGACTCGAGGACGATGCGGATCGAAACGGGGAGGCGGCCGATCGGCTCGCCCGTGGCCGCGGCGAGCGCCGGCAGCGAGTGCAGCCTGCCGGTCTTGCCCGAGGCGAGCCGGAACGCCGCGAGGGTGTTGAAAGGGTCGTTTGCCATGGGGGATTCCTCGGATGGACGTGTTGCGCCGGCGCTAGCGGTTGGCGGCCCTTGCCCGCGCGGCGCGGAATTCGGCGAAGCTCTGGCTGCGCCACGCGTCGGAAGCCGCGTATTCGCCGAGCAGGATGAACTCCTGGGGGTCGCGGATCTCGCCGGCGTGCCGGACGAAGGGCTTGCCGTCGAGGCCGTAGAAAACGAAGGTGGGCGTGCCCAGGACCGGCACGGCGCGCGCGAAGTCGCGCTCCGCCCACGGCTTCCCGGCGAAGTCGATGATCTCGGTCGCGCCGCGCGTGTCGATCGGGACGGCGACGAAGCGCTGCGCGTAGAACGCCTGCACGTCCGCTCGGGCGAGGACGTTCGCCTTCATGCGCTGGCAGTACGGACAGTCGTCGAAGTGGAACATCACGACCACGCCCTTGCGGCCGGTGGTCCTGGCCTCCGCGAGCTCGGCGCGCAGGTCGCCGAGGAAGGGGGCGAAGAACTTCTCCGCGGCTTCCGGACCGGCCGCGCGCGCGGCGAGCGGCAGGCCGAGCGCGAGCGCGAGCGTGAGGGCGAGGGCGAGCGTTGCGAGCCGCTGCATCGGTGCGCTCCGCGCCTCAGATGACCATGAGGTCCACGAACTCGTTCACCGGCGTCGCCTCGAGGCGCTTCTGGTCGGAGCACGCGGCGAGGATGGCGGCCTGCTGCTTCGGCGGAAAGCGCCGGGCGAGGTTGGTCTTGAATTTCTCGACCAGCACCGGCATGCCCTCCTTGCGCCGGCGCTTGTGCCCGATCGGGTACTCGACCACCACCTCCTTCAGCTTCTTCCCGTCGGCGAACTCCACCGTGAGCGCGTTGGCAATCGAGCGCTTCGCCGGGTCGTGGTAGTCGCGCGTGAACGCCGGGTCCTCGACGCACACGATCTTTTCGCGCAGCCGGTCGATGCGCGGGTCGGCGGCGACGTCGTCCTCGTAGTCGGCCGCCGTGAGCCGCCCGAAGAGGATCGGCACCGCGACCATGTACTGGATGCAGTGGTCCCGGTCGGCCGGGTTGTTGAGCGGGCCCTTCTTGTCGATGATGCGGATGCACGCCTCGTGGGTGCGGATCGTGATCCGGCGGATGTCCTCGGGCGAGCGGCCGAGCCGCTTCATCTCGGCGTGGATCGCCATCGCCGCCTCGACGGCGGTCTGCGAGTGGAACTCCGCGGGGAACGAGATCTTGAAGAGCACGTTCTCCATGACGTACGAGCCGTAGGGCCGCTGGAACCTGAATTCCTTGCCCTTGAAGAGGACGTCGTAGAAGCCCCAGGTCTTCGCGGTCAATACCGACGGGTAGCCCATCTCGCCGGTCTTCGCGATCAGCGCGAGGCGCACGGCGCGGCTCGTCGCGTCGCCCGCGGCCCAGCTCTTGCGCGAGCCGGTGTTCGGCGCGTGCCGGTAGGTGCGCAGCGACTGCCCGTCGACCCACGCGTGCGACAGGGCGTTCACGATCTCCTCGTGCGCGAGCCCGAGCATGTTGGCGACGACGGCGGTCGAGGCGACCTTCACCAGCACCACATGGTCGAGCCCCACCTTGTTGAACGAGTTCTCGAGCGCGATGCACCCCTGGATCTCGTGCGCCTTGATCATGGCGGTGAGCACGTCGCGCATCACGAGCGGCCGCCTGCCGTTCGCGACCGCGGTGCGCGAGAGCCAGTCGGCGGTGGCGAGGATGCCCCCGAGGTTGTCCGACGGGTGGCCCCACTCGGCGGCGAGCCAGGTGTCGTTGAAGTCGAGCCAGCGGATCATCGCGCCGATGTCGAACGCGGCCTTCACGGGGTCGAGCTGGAACTGCGTGCCCGGCACCTTCGCGCCGTTCGGGACCACCGTCCCGTGGACGACCGGCCCGAGGAGCTTCGTGCACGCCGGGTACTCGAGCGCCTCGAAGCCGCAGCCGAGCGTGTCCATCAGGCAGTACCGGGCGGTCTCGTAGGCTTCCTTGCTCTTCACCTCGTGCTTGGCGACGTAGCTCGCGATGTCGACGAGGACCTTGTCCGGCTTGGGCCGGACGTTGGAGATGTGGGCGGACATTTCGCTCTTTCAGCTCTTGTTGGAAACGGGGGGCAGCTCGTCGCGCCGCGGCAGCCGCAGGCAGCGGTAGACGGGCGCGTTCTCGCCGCGCCGCAGCTCCATGGAGGGCGCGCGCCGGCCGCGCGGGGCGACGCCCTCGCGCACGAGCAGCGTCTTGCCGTCGGGGAGCGACACGCGGAACCAGCCGCCATCGAGCGCCGCCACGTCGGCGAGCCCGGCGACGTCACGCGCGAAGCCGTCGACTTCCACGACCAGCTGGCCCTGCGCCGCGCCGGTGCCCGGGGCGAGCCAGAGGATCGGCGGCGTCCTGGTCGGGGCACTTCCGGGGATGCGGCACTCCCAGGTGCCGTAGAGGCTGGCGATGTCGGCGGCGCCGGCGGCGGGGAGGCCGAGGGTGAGGGCGGCGGCGATCGCGGCGCGGGCGAAGGTGTGCATGGCGGTCTCCGGAAGGGCGGGCGGCCGGTTCACTTGCGTTTCTCGATCGGGACCCACTTCAGGTCCTCGGGCCCGACGTAGTTGGCGCTCGGACGGATGATCTTGCCGTCGATGCGCTGCTCGATCACGTGCGCGGACCAGCCGGTGGTGCGCGAGATGACGAAGAGCGGCGTGAACATCGCGGTCGGCACGCCCATCATGTGGTAGGAGACCGCGCTGAACCAGTCGAGGTTCGGGAACATCTTCTTCTCGCGCCACATCACCGCCTCGAGGCGGTCGGCGATGTCGAAGAGCTTCATGTTCCCGGCGGCTTTCGCGAGGCGTCGCGCGACCTCCTTGATCACCTTGTTGCGCGGGTCGGCGATGGTGTAGACGGGATGGCCGAACCCGATCACCACCTCCTTCGCCGCGACGCGCCGCACGATGTCGGCCTCGGCCTCGTCCGGGCTCGCGTAGCGCGACTGGATCTCGAAGGCGACCTCGTTCGCGCCGCCGTGCTTGGGCCCGCGCAGCGCGCCGATCGCGCCGGTGATCGCCGAGTACAGGTCCGAGCCGGTGCCGGCGACCACGCGCGCGGCGAACGTGGAAGCGTTGAACTCGTGCTCGGCGTAGAGGTTGAGCGAGGTGGACATCGCGCGCACCCAGAGCTCCGAGGGTTCCCGGCCGTGCAGCAGGCGCAGGAAATGCCCGCCCACGGTGTCGTCGTCGGTCTCCACCTCGATGCGCCGGCCGTTGTGGCTGTAGTGGTACCAGTAGAGCAGGATCGACCCGAAGCAGGCGACCAGGCGGTCGGCGATGTCGCGCGCGCCGGCGACGTTGTGGTCCTCCTTCTC
This sequence comes from Burkholderiales bacterium, assembly GCA_026417035.1. Lineage (GTDB taxonomy): Bacteria > Pseudomonadota > Gammaproteobacteria > Burkholderiales > SG8-39 > JAOAEA01. Next base: position 2,961 of record JAOAEA010000007.1, on the reverse strand, counting down.
CGGCAGCAGGGCGCCGAGCGCGGAGCAGCCGGTGCGCATGACGTCCATCGGGTGCGCGGAAGACGGCAGCCACTCGAGCACCGCCTTCAGGTTCGCCGGCAGGCCGCGCAGCGCCGCGAGCTTCTTCTTGTAGGCGGCGAGCTCCGCCCGGTTCGGCAGGCTGCCGTGGATGAGCAGGTGGGCGATCTCCTCGAACTCGGCCTCGTCGGCGAAGTCGAGGATGTCGTAGCCGCGGTAGTGCAAGTCGTTGCCGGTGCGCCCGACGGTGCAGAGGGCGGTGTTGCCGGCCGCCACGCCCGAGAGGGCGACCGACTTCTTGGGCTTCGGCGCGGCTTCGGCCGCGGGGGCGGTCGTGGCTTCGGTCATCGCAGTTCTCCTTGGATGCGCGGGGGCTACTTCGCTTTCGCCCGGGCGAAGAGGGCGTCGAGGCGCTGCTCGAACTCGTGGTAGCCGAGGTAGTCGTAGAGCTCGGCGCGCGTCTGCATCGTGTCGACGACGCCCCGCTGGGTGCCGTCCCTGCGCAGGCGCTCGTACACGTTGAGCGCCGCCTTGTTCATCGCGCGGAACGCCGACAGCGGGTAGAGCGCGATCGCGACGTCGGCCGAGCGCAGCTCCTCGACGGTGAACAGCGGCGTGGCCCCGAACTCGGTGATGTTGGCGAGCACCGGGACGCCGACCGCCTCGACGAAACGCCGGTACATGGAGAGCTCGGTCATCGCTTCGGGGAAGATCCCGTCGGCGCCCGCCTCGACGCAGGCGCGCGCCCGGTCGATCGCGGCGTCGAGCCCCTCGACCGCGAGGGCGTCGGTGCGCGCGATGATGAAGAAATCGGGGTCGGTGCGCGCATCGACGGCGGCCTTGACCCGGTCGACCATCTCCTCTTTGGGCACCAGCTCCTTGCCCGGGCGGTGGCCGCAGCGCTTCGCGCCGACCTGGTCCTCGATGTGCATCGCCGCGGCGCCGAACTTGATCATCGCCTTCGTCGTGCGCGCGATGTTGAACGCGCTCGCGCCGAAGCCGGTGTCCACGTCCACGAGGAGCGGCAGGTCGCACACGTCGGTGATGCGCCGCACGTCGGTGAGGACGTCGTCGAGGTTCGAGATCCCGAGGTCGGGCAGCCCGAGCGAGCCCGCGGCCACGCCGCCGCCGGAGAGGTACACCGCCCGGTAGCCGACGCGCTGCGCGAGCCGCGCATGGTAGGCGTTGATCGCGCCCACCACCTGCAGCGGCTGTTCCTGCTTCAGGGCGGCGCGGAACTTCGCGCCCGGGGTTTCGCGGGCCATGCTTCTCGCTCCTCAGGCGCTCGCCGCGGGCGCGCGCCGGTCAGTGCAGCGGTTGCGGGGCGCGGCTGGCCGGGCGGCGCGTCGGGGCGCGGCGACCATCCCGGTGCATCTCCGCTCCGAAGGCCGTCGCGTCGCCTCAGCCGACCAGGTGCTTCACGCCGTCGCGCTCCTCGAGGAGCTCCTTCAGCGTCGCGTCCATCCGGGCGCGGCTGAATTCGTCGATCGCGAGGCCCTTCACCCGCTCGTACCGGCCGTTCGCGCAGGTCACGGGGACGCCGTACATGACGCCCTCCGGAATCCCGTAGGAGCCGTCCGACGGCACGCCCATGGTGACCCATTTCCCGTTCGTGCCGAGCACCCAGTCGCGGACGTGGTCGATCGCGGCGTTCGCGGCGCTCGCGGCCGACGACAGCCCGCGCGCCTCGATGATCGCCGCGCCGCGCTTGGCCACGGTCGGGATGAAGACGTCACGGTACCAGGCCTCGTCGTTGACCGCCTGCGGCGCCGGCTCGCCGGCGATCGTGGCGAACCGGTAATCGGGATACATGGTCGGGGAGTGGTTGCCCCAGACGATCATCCTCTCGATCGAGGCGACCGGCTTGCCGGTCTTGGCGGCGAGCTGCGAGACGGCGCGGTTGTGGTCGAGCCGGAGCATCGCCGTGAAGCTCTCGCGCGGGAGGTCCGGGGCGCTCTTCATGGCGATGTAGGCGTTCGTGTTGGCCGGGTTGCCGACGACCAGGACCCTGACGGTGCGCGCCGCGGCGTCGTTCAGCGCCTTGCCCTGCACGGTGAAGATGGCGCCGTTCGCTTCGAGGAGGTCCTTGCGCTCCATGCCCTTGGTACGCGGCCGCGCGCCGACGAGCAGCGCCACCTCGACGTCCCTGAACGCGGCCTTGGGGTCCGAATGCGCGCTCATGCCGGCGAGCAGGGGGAAGGCGCAGTCCTCGAGCTCCATCATGCAGCCCTTGAGCGCGGCCTGGGCCTTGTCGATCGGCAGCTCGAGCAGCTGCAGGATCACCGGCTGGTCACGGCCGAGCATCTCGCCGGAGGCGATGCGGTAGATGAGGCTGTAGCCGATCTGGCCGGCGGCGCCGGTGACTGCGACACGGAGGGGCTTCTTCATTTCTCGTTACCTCGCTTGGGTCAAGGGGATTCGAACTCGCTTCGCTGAACGCCGCTCTGGCGGATGATGGCGCTCAACGTGCCGACGGCGAGCTCATGGTGGTCCGGGACTGGAACGGTGATCGACTGCCTTCCATGGCTTCGCTGCATGACGACGTGACTTCCCGGCGCCGCACTTCGGTGAAGCCGTGGCGCGCCAGGATCCCGCAGACCTCCCGGCCTGCCAGGACCTTCAACCTAACCAACCTCGACCTCCACGCGCGTCACCCAGGTGTCGAGGTGCGAGCGGGCTTCGATCTCTTCGGGAGGAGAGCACTCGAGGAGCAGCGTCACCGCTTCGGCCAGATTCGCCCTGGCATCCTCGAACGACCTGCCCTGGCTCGCCACGTCCAGCTCCGGACACAGAGCGACGTACCAGTCGCCCTCGCGATGCACCAGCGCGGTGAAGCTGAGGGTCATGGTCCGGTCACGAGAGCGCCGCGAAGAAGCGCTCGATCCGCGCGAGGCCCTCGGTCAACTGCGCGGGCGGCAGCGTGTACGAGAGCCGCACCGCGCG
>JAOAEA010000081.1 GCA_026417035.1 Burkholderiales bacterium | reverse complement strand
TCGCGAGCCCGCGCATCGATATCACCGAGAAGGTGATCAAGGCCCTGGACGACTCCAAGGCCGCAAAATAGCGCCGCCGATGGCCGCGACGCGCCTGCGCCTGCGGGACCTCGTGGACCGCTTCGGCGGCGAGATCGTCGGGGATCCGGACACCGAGATCGAGCGCGTCGCGACGCTGCGCAGCGCGGGACCCGGCGACCTCTCGTTCCTGGCGAATCCCCGATACCGGAACGAGCTCGCGGCGACGCGCGCCTCCGCCGTGGTGCTCTCGCCCGCGGAGCGCGAAGCCTCGGCGTTGCCACGCATCGTCGCGCACGATCCCTACCTCTTCTTCGCCCGCGTCGTCGACCTGCTGCACCCCGCGCCCGCGCCCGCGCCGGGCGTCCACGCGACGGCCGTCGTCGAGCCGGGCGCGGAGATCGCCCCGGGCGCGGCGGTCGGCGCGCACTGCTTCGTCGGCGGCGGCGCGGCCGTGGGCGAGGGCACCGAGCTCGGCCCGGGATGCTACGTCGGCCGCGGCGCGCGGATCGGTCCCGGCGGGCGCATCGCGGCGCGGGTCGCGATCCACGCCGGGTGCGTGGTCGGGGCGCGCGCGATCATCCACTCCGGCGCGGTGATCGGCGCCGACGGCTTCGGCTTCGCCCGGGACGGCGAGCGCTGGTTCAAGATCCCGCAGATCGGGCGCGTGGTGATCGGCGACGACGTCGAGATCGGCGCGAACACCACCATCGACCGGGGCGCGCTGGACGACACCGTGCTCGAGGACGACGTGAAGCTCGACAACCAGGTGCAGGTGGGCCACAACTGCCGCATCGGCGCCCACACGGCGATCGCCGGCTGCGTCGGCATCGCCGGCAGCACCGCGATCGGCCGCAACTGCATGATCGGCGGCGCCGCGATGATCTCCGGACACCTCACCATCGCGGACAACGTGGTGATCGCCGGTGCGACCGCGATCACCAAGTCGATCGCGAAGCCCGGCTACTACAGCGGGCTCTACCCGTTCGAGGAGAACAAGGCCTGGACGCGCAACGCCGTCTGGCTGCGTCACCTCGACGCGCTCGCCGCCCGCGTGCGCCGGCTCGAGCGCGAACGGCCGGAGGAGGCCCCGTGAACGCCCTCGACATCAAGCAGATCCTCGACCGCCTGCCGCACCGCTTCCCGTTCCTGCTCGTGGACCGCGTGCTCGAGCTCGAGCCGGGCCGCCGGATCGTGGCCCTGAAGAACGTCACGATCAACGAGCCGTTCTTCCCCGGGCACTTCCCGCACTTCCCGGTGATGCCGGGGGTCCTGATCGTCGAAGCGATGGCGCAGGCCGCCGGCATCCTCGGGCTGGTCACGAGCGACTCGGTCAACCAGGCGAAGGACACCGTGATCTACCTCGCGGGTATCGACGAGGCGCGCTTCCGGCGCCCGGTGGTCCCGGGCGACCAGCTCACGCTGTCGGCGACCGTGGAGCGCGCGATCCGCGGCATCCAGCGATACTCGGCGCGGGCGCATGTCGGCGAGGAGCTCGTCGCGGAAGCGCGGATGATGAGCGCGGTGCGGCCGTTGTGATCCACCCCACCGCGATCGTCCACCCCCGCGCGCGCATCGGCGCGAACGTCGCGATCGGCCCGTACTCGGTGGTCGGCGAGCACGTGGTGATCGGCGCGGGGACGTCGATCGGATCCCACGTGGTGATCGAGGGTCGCACGACGATCGGGCGCGACAACCGCTTCTTCCCGTTCTGCTCCATCGGGGGCATGCCGCAGGACAAGAAATACGGCGGCGAGCCGACGTCGCTCGAGATCGGGGACCGCAACACCGTCCGCGAGTACACCACCATCAACACCGGGACGGTCCAGGACGCGGGGACGACGCGCCTCGGCTCGGACAACTGGATCATGGCCTACGTGCACATCGCGCACGACTGCCAGGTCGGCAACCACACGATCTTCGCGAACAACGCCCAGATCGCGGGGCACGTCCACGTGGGCGACTGGGCGATCCTCGGCGGCATGGCGGGCGTCCATCAGTTCGTCCGCATCGGCGCGCACGCGATGGTCGGCGGCGGCGCGATCCTGCTGCAGGACGTGCCGCCCTACGTGATGTGCTCGGGCAACCCGGCGAAGCCCTTCGGCGTCAATGCCGAGGGCCTCAAGCGCCGCGGCTATTCCGCGGAGGCGATCGCCGCGATCAAGCGCGCCTACCGCACCGTGTACCGCTCCGGCCTCACCCTGGAGGAAGCGCGCGCCACGCTCGCCCGCGAGCAGGCGGACGCGCCGGAGATCGCACCCTTCGTCGAGTTCCTGGCGGCCGCGACGCGCGGCATCATCCGCTGACCCGTGAGCCGCCCCGCGCGCATCGGCATCGTGGCCGGTGAGGCCTCGGGCGACCTGCTCGGCAGCCGCCTGATCGCCGCGCTCAAGGCGCGCCTCCCGGACGCCGAGTTCTTCGGCATCGGCGGCCCGATGATGGTCTCGGCGGGGCTGGACGCCTGGTTCCCGCAGGAAAAGCTCGCCGTGCGCGGATTCGTCGAAGTGCTGCGACACTTCCGCGAGCTGTACGCGATCCGTGGCGCGCTCGTGAAGCGCATGGCCGCCCTGCGGCCCGACGTCTTCGTCGGGATCGATTCGCCCGACTTCAATCTCGGCCTGGAACGGCGGCTCAAGGCGCGGGGCGTGCCGACCGCCCACTATGTGAGCCCCTCGGTCTGGGCCTGGCGCAGCGGCCGGATCGAGACCATCCGCCGCGCGGTCTCGCACATGCTCGTGCTGTTCCCTTTCGAGGAAGGGATCTACCGCGACGCGGGCGTCCCGGTGACCTACGTCGGCCACCCGCTCGCCGACGAGATCCCGCTCGCGTACGACAAGGCCGAGATCCGCGCGGGCCTCCGCCTGCCGGCGGGCGCCCCGGTGATCGCGATGCTCCCGGGAAGCCGGCAGGTGGAGCTCGCCGAGCACGCGCCGGTCTTCGTGGCGACGGCGCGCGCGGTGCTTCAGGCGCGGCCCGATGCGCGCTTCCTCGTGCCGCTCGTCACGCGCGAGACCCGGGAGATCTTCGAGACCGCGCTCTGGAAAGCGGAAGCCCGCGACCTGCCGCTGAGCCTTCTCTTCGGTCATGCGCACGACGCGCTCGCCGCAGCCGACGTGGCGCTCGTCGCGAGCGGCACGGCGACGCTCGAGGCGGCGCTCCTGCGCTGCCCGATGGTCGTGACCTACCGGGCGAACCCGATTTCGTTCGCGATCGCCAAACGGCTGGTGCGCATCCCCTACGTCGCGTTGCCGAACATCCTCGCCGGCGAGTTCGTCGTTCCCGAGCTCCTCCAGGAGGACGCGACCCCGGAGAACCTCGCCCAGGCCCTGCTCAACCTGCTCGCCGACAAATCGGTGCGTGCCGCCACGGCGGAGCGCTTCGCCGCGCTGCACGAGGCGCTGCGGCAGGGAACCGGGGAGAGGGCGGCAGCGGCCCTGCTGCCGCTCATGGGCCGCGACGCCGCCCGAGCGGCCGCGTAGCAGGCGATGCTCCGGGCCCCGGCGGACGCCTGCGGTGTCGACGAGGCCGGCCGCGGCCCGATCGCGGGCCCGGTGTTCGCGGCGGCCGTGATTCTCGGGCGCGCCGGCCGCATCGCCGGCTTGGCCGATTCCAAGACGCTCTCCGAAGGGCGCCGGGAGGCGCTCGCCGAGGCGATCCGCCGCCGCGCCGCGGCCTGGGCCGTCGCATCGGCGTCGGTCGAGGAGATCGACCGCCTGAACATCCTGCAGGCGACGCTGCTCGCGATGCAGCGCGCGATCGAGGCCCTCCCGGTGGCGCCGACCGAAGTCTGGGTCGACGGGCTCCACGTCCCGCGCGTCTCGCTCCGGGCCCGCGCCGTCGTCGCCGGCGACGCGAGCGTGCGCGCGATCTCGGCGGCATCGATCCTCGCGAAGACCGCCCGCGACGCGGAGATGGTGCGCCTCGCGCAACGCCATCCGCAGTACGGGTTCGAGCGCCACAAGGGCTACCCGACGCGCGAGCACCTCGAGGCGCTCGCGCGGCATGGCCCTTGCGAGGCCTACCGCCGCAGCTTCGCCCCGGTGCGCGCCGTGCTCGAGGGTCGGCTGCCGCGGCAGGCGGCACTCTTCGGCGACGAGGGGGCCGGGTCGCGATGAAGCGGATCCATTCCCGCGACAACCCGCTGTTCAAGACGCTCAATCGGCTCGCGACGTCCTCGCGCGAACGGCGTTCGCACGGCGCGGCGCTGCTCGACGGGCCGCATCTCGTCGCGGCGTTCGCCGCGAGCGGCGGCGTCGCGGAGGCGCTCGTCGTGAGCGAGACGGGCCATGCAGCGCCCGAGCTGCGCCGCCTGTTCGAGGAGGCGCCCGCGCGCAGCCGCGCCATCCTGTCCGACCGGCTGTTCGCGGAGATCGCGCAGGTGACGACGCCCGTCGGGATCATGGCCTGGATCGGCGTGCCCCGCCCCCGGACCCGTGCCCGCGCCGCCGTTCGACTGCCTGCTGCTCGAGGAGATCCAGGATGCGGGCAATCTCGGCTCGATCCTGCGCACCGCGGCCGCGGCGGGCGTGCGCGAGGTGTATCTCTCCAAGGGGTCCGTGTTCGCCTGGTCGCCGCGCGTCCTGCGGGCGGGGCAGGGCGCACACTTCTCGCTCGCGATCCGGGAAGGAGCGGCGCTCGCGGAGGTGGCCGCGGCGTTTCGCGGCACCGTCGTCGCCACCTGTCCCGACGCGCCCGAATCGCTCTTCGCGCTCGACCTCGGGCCGGCGGTCGCCTGGATTTTCGGCAACGAGGGCGCCGGGATCTCGCCCGCGCTCGCGGCGCGGGCGACGCGTCGGGCGCACATCCCGATGCCCGGCGGCGCCGAATCGCTCAACGTGGCCGCGGCGGCGGCCGTGTGCCTTTTCGAGGCCGTGCGCCAGCGGTCGGCAGGCGCGGGACGGGGCGCCGCTCAGTAGGCGTGGCGCTCGAGCTTCACGTCCTGGAGGATGGTGGTCGCGATCTCCTCGATCGACTTGGTCGTCGAGTTGAGCGACGGGATGCCGTAGCGGTGCATCAGCCGCTCGGCCTGCTCGATCTCGTAGCGGCAGTTCTCCAGGCTGGCGTAGCGCGAATCGGGCCGGCGCTCGTTGCGGATGCGCGAGAGCCGCTCGGCGCCGATCGTCAGGCCGTAGAGCTTGCGCGTGTGCGGCTCGAGCGCGGGCGGCAGCGTGCCGCGCTCGAAGTCCTCGGGGATCAGCGGATAGTTGGCGGCGCGGATGCCGAACTGCAGCGCCATGTAGAGGCAGGTCGGCGTCTTGCCCGAGCGCGACACGCCGACGAGGATCACGTCGGCCTCGCCGAGGTCGCGGTTGGAGACCCCGTCGTCGTGCGACAGCGTGTAGTTGATCGCCTCGATGCGCCGCAGGTAGTCGGTGCTGTTGGTCGCGCCGTGCGAGCGCCCCACGGCACGGGTCGCCTTCATGCCGAACTCGCGCTCCAGCGGCACGAGGAAGGTCTCGAAGAAATCCAGCACCAGCGCCTCGCTCCGGCGGATCGTCTCGCGCACCTCGGGGTCGATCAGCGTCGTCACGACGATCGGCCGCCCGTCGGCCGTCGCCGCGGCTTCGGCGATGCGCGGCAGACACGCCTGGGCCTTCTCGACCGAATCGACGAAGGGGATGACGACCTGCCTGAACCGGATGCCCTCGAACTGCGTGAGGAGGCTGTGCCCGAGCGTCTCGGCCGTGATCCCGGTGCCGTCGGAGATGAAGAAGACCGTGCGGTTGCGATCGGGCATGGGCGCGGGACGTGCCTTCGTGCTGCGCTGCAAAAGGCTTGTCGCTAAAATATCGGCTTTCCCCGTCTCCGGCAACCGGCGAGTCCCCGATGGCGCAACGCAGGTACGTGATCGCGTTCGAAGACCTCCGCATGACCGACCTCGAGCGCGTCGGCGGCAAGAACGCCTCGCTCGGCGAGATGATCAACGAGCTCTCGCACGCGGGCATCCGGGTCCCGGGCGGCTTCGCCACGACGGCCGAGGCCTATCGCGAGTTCCTGGCCGGCGCAGGCCTCGCGCAACGGATCGGCGAGCGGCTGGCGAAGCTCGATGCCGACGACGTCGAGGCCCTGGCGAAGACCGGCGCCGAGATCCGGAAAATGATCGTGGAGGCGCCGCTTCCGCCGGCGCTCGAGGCCGAGATCCGCGCGGCGTACGCCGAGCTGATGGGCGGCCAGGCGTATCCGGTCGCGGTGCGCTCGAGCGCGACCGCGGAAGACCTGCCCGACGCGTCGTTCGCGGGCCAGCAGGAGACGTTCCTCAACGTCGAGGGCATCGACAACGTGCTCACGGCGATCCGGCAGGTGTTCGCATCCCTCTACAACGACCGTGCGATCTCCTACCGCGTCCACAAGGGCTTCGCGCATTCCGACGTGGCGCTCTCGGCCGGCGTGCAACGCATGGTGCGCAGCGACCGGGCCGCGAGCGGCGTCACCTTCACCATCGACACCGAATCGGGCTTCCGCGACGTCGTCTTCGTCACGAGCTCCTGGGGGCTCGGCGAGACGGTGGTGCAGGGCGCCGTGAACCCCGACGAGTTCTACGTGCACAAGCCGATGCTGGCGGCCGGCAAGTTCCCCATCATCCGGCGCACGCTCGGCTCCAAGGCGACGAAGATGGTGTTCTCCGAGTCCGCCGACGGCCACCGCGTGAAGACCGTCCCGGTGCCGGAGGGCGACCGCGGGCGGTTCTCGCTCTCCGACGAGGACGTGATCGAGCTCGCGCGCTACGCGGTGAAGATCGAGAGCCACTACGGCCGCCCGATGGACATCGAGTGGGGCAAGGACGGCCTCGACGGCAAGATCTACATCCTGCAGGCACGCCCGGAGACGGTGAAGTCGCGCGCGCAGGAGGGCCAGGAGCGTTACCGCCTGAAGACGCGGTCGCAGGTCCTCGCGACCGGCCGCGCGATCGGCCACAAGATCGGCGCCGGCGCGGTGCGCGTGGTGAAGGACATCGCCGAGATCAACCGGGTGCAGCCGGGCGACGTGCTGGTCACCGACATGACCGATCCCAACTGGGAGCCGATCATGAAGCGCGCCGCCGCGATCGTCACCAACCGGGGCGGACGCACGTGCCACGCGGCGATCATCGCCCGCGAGCTCGGCATCCCGGCCGTCGTCGGCTGCGGCGATGCGACCGCGGTGCTCGACGACGGCGAGCTCGTCACGGTCTCCTGCGCCGAGGGCGACACCGGCAACGTCTACCAGGGCCTGCTCGAGTACGAGGTGAGCGTCACGGCGCTCGGCGACATGCCGAAGATCCCGGTGAAGATCGCCATGAACATCGGCAACCCCGAGCTCGCGTTCGACTTCCAGAGCCTGCCCAACGCCGGCGTGGGCCTGGCGCGGCTCGAGTTCGTGATCAACAACGTGATCGGCGTGCACCCCAAGGCGGTGCTCGACCACCCGAACCTGCCGCCCGCGCTGAAGGCGAAGGTCGAGGAGGCGGCGCGCGGCTACGCCGACCCGCGCACGTTCTTCGTCGAGAAGCTCGCCGAGGGCGTCGCCACCATCGCCGCGGCGTTCTGGCCCAAGCCGGTGATCGTGCGGCTCTCCGACTTCAAGTCGAACGAGTACCGCAAGCTCCTCGGCGGCGACCGCTACGAGCCCGACGAGGAGAACCCGATGCTCGGTTTCCGCGGGGCGTCGCGCTACGTGGATCCCTCGTTCCGCGACTGCTTCGCCATGGAGTGCCGTGCCATGAAGCGCGTGCGCGACGACATGGGCCTCACCAACGTCGAGCTGATGGTGCCCTTCGTGCGCACCCTGGGCGAGGCGAGGAAGGTCGTGGAGCTCCTCGCCGAGCACGGCCTGCAGCGCGGCGTGAACGGCCTGCGCCTCATCATGATGTGCGAGGTTCCCTCGAACGCGATCCTCGCCGACGAGTTCCTCGACCACTTCGACGGCTTCTCGATCGGCTCGAACGACCTCACGCAGCTCACCCTCGGGCTCGACCGCGACTCGGGCATCGTGGCCGGCGAATTCGACGAGCGCGACCCCGCGGTGAAGAAAATGCTCGCGCTCGCGATCGAGGCCTGCCGCCGGCGGGGCAAGTACGTCGGCATCTGCGGGCAGGGGCCCTCCGACCATCCCGACCTCGCGCGGTGGCTGGTGGAGCAGGGCATCGAGAGCCTCTCGCTCAACCCCGACACCGTCGTCGACACCTGGATGATGCTCGCCAAGGCTCCATAGCCGCGGCGCTCGCCGCCGCCTACGCGCGCGAGCGCATCAGGCGCGCCTTCTCCCGCTCCCACTCGCGCTGCTTCTCCGCCTCGCGCTTGTCGTGCTGCTTCTTGCCGCGTGCGAGCCCGACTTCGAGCTTGATGCGGCCCTTCGTGTAGTGGAGGTTCAGGGGCACGAGGGTGTAGCCGGCGCGCTCGACCTTGCCGATGAGGCGCTGGATCTCGTGCGCGTGCAGCAGCAGCTTCCGCGTTCGCACCGGGTCGGGCGCGACGTGCGTCGAGGCGCTCGCGAGCGGGCTCACGTGGGCCCCGATGAGGAACACCTCGCCGCCCTTCACGACGACGTAGGCCTCCTTGAGCTGGACGCGGCCGGCGCGGATCGCCTTCACCTCCCACCCTTCGAGCGCGAGGCCGGCCTCGAAGCGCTCTTCGATGAAGTAGTCGTGGAGCGCCTTCCTGTTCTCGACGATGCTCATGGGCGCGCTTCGGATAAGATCGCCGTCATTCTAACGGGCGGCGACCCGCATAGCCCCGGCGCCGCCTGTCCCATCGCGGACCGATTTCCCATGGACCTCGTCGAGCGTTCCGCACTCGTCGGCCACGGCGCGGCGACGATGTATGCGCTCGTGGAGGACATCGAGTCCTATCCGCGGTTCCTGCCCTGGTGCAGGGCCACCGAGGTGCGCCTGCGCGACGTCGAGCGGACCGTCGCCACGATCCACATCGATTACCGCGGCGTGCGCCAATCCTTCACCACCGAGAACACCAAGCGCCCCGATGCGGCGATCGCGATGCGGCTGGTGGAAGGGCCGTTCCGCCGGCTCGAGGGCGAATGGCGGTTCCTGCCGCTCGCCCCGGGCGCCGCGAAGGTGGAGCTGCGCCTCGCCTACCAGCTCGCCAGCCCCGTGCTCGCGCGGCTGGTCGGCCCGGTATTCGAGGGCATCGCGAACAGCATGGTGGACGCGTTCGTGAAGCGCGCGGACGCGCTGGCGGCGAGGCCATGACGATCGAGGTGGAGGTCGCTTTCGCCGCGCCCGACCGTGCTTTCCTGCGCCGCGTCGTCTGCCCCGACGGGGCGACCGTGCGCACGGCGATCGTGGCGAGCGGGCTGCTCGCGGCGCACCCCGAGATCGACCTCCGCGTGAACCGGGTCGGGATCTGGGGAAGGCTCGCGACGCTCGAAACGCCGCTCGGCGAAGCCGACCGGGTCGAGGTCTATCGGCCGCTCACCGCGGATCCGAAGGAGGCGCGGCGGAGAAGGGCGGGCACGAAACAGCGCGCGTGAGGGGCACCCTCAACGGCACCACTCGGAGACCGCGCGGCGCGCATCGGCCTTGCGCGCCTCGACTTCCTTGTCGTCGAGGAACTCGCGCTCGCCCTGGGCGTTGACGCGCATCTGCCGCATCCCGGACTCGAGCGACGCGAGCTGCTCCTTCGCGCGCTGGCAGTTCTCCTGTTTGATGCGGCTGTCCTGCGCCAGCTTGTCGTCCTTTTTCTGTTTCTCCTCGGCCTCCATGCGCCGCTTGCGGTAGTCCTGCTCCATTTCCGCTGCGGTCTTGGGCCCCGCGGCGGGCTTCGCCGTGTCGCCCGATCCCGAGGGGGCGCCGCCGCTCACGGTGCCGACGTTCGAGCGCGTGAGACGCTCCGCGTGCACGCCCGCGGGCGGAATGTCGCCGTACTGCGTGCGGCCGTTCGCGTCCTTCCACTTGTACTGCTGCGCGGCCGCGGGGGCGGCGAGGATCGCGGCGATGGCGAAAAAGGCGATTCGCTTCATGGGGTTGTCCTTGTGGGCGCAGGGTCCGCTTGACCGTAGCGCCTTTCAACGCACGCGTCAACGAGCCGGTGGACCCCGCCGTGCCGCAGTTCCGGGGCGTCGAGGGGCCGCGTGTATAATTCGCTTTTGCGCGGGTGCCCGGTCCTATGCGCTCCATCGCCAGAGCCCTCACGTTCGACGACGTCCTCCTCGTTCCCTCCCACTCGACCGTCCTGCCGCGCGAAGTCAGCCTGAAGACGCGGCTCACCCGGAACATCCAGCTCAACGTCCCGCTCGTCTCGGCCGCGATGGACACGGTCACCGAGGCGCGGCTCGCGATCGCGCTCGCCCAGGAGGGTGGCCTGGGCATCGTGCACAAGAACCTCTCGCCGCAGGAGCAGGCGGCGGAGGTGCGCAAGGTGAAGCGCTACGAATCGGGCGTGGTGCGGGACCCGATCACCGTGCCGCCCGACATGAAGGTGCGCGACGTCATGGCGCTCACCGCGCAGCGGCGCATCTCCGGCCTGCCGGTCGTCGAGGGCCGCAAGGTGGTCGGCATCGTAACGAACCGCGACCTGCGTTTCGAAACCCGGCTCGACGCTCCGGTGCGGGAGATCATGACGCCGCGCGAGCGGCTGGTGACCGTGCGCGAGGGCGCCTCGCTCGAGGAGGCGCAGGCGCTCATGCACCGGCACCGCCTGGAACGGGTGCTCGTCGTCGACGGCGAGTTCGAGCTGCGCGGCCTGATCACCGTCAAGGACATCCTCAAGTCGAGCGAGCACCCGAACGCGTGCAAGGACGAGCAGGGCAACCTGCGCGTCGGCGCGGCCGTCGGGGTGGGCGCGGGCACCGACGAGCGTGTCGAGGCGCTGGTCGCCGCTGGCGTGGACGTGATCGTGGTGGACACCGCACACGGCCACGCGCAGGGCGTCCTCGATCGGGTCAAGTGGATCAAGTCCCACTACCCGCGCCTCCAGGTGATCGGCGGCAACATCGCCACGGCGGCCGGCGCGAAGGCGCTCGTCGACCACGGCGCCGACGGCGTGAAGGTGGGCATCGGTCCCGGCTCGATCTGCACGACGCGGGTCGTGGCGGGCATCGGCGTGCCGCAGATCACCGCGATACAGAACGTCTACGCCGCGCTCAAGGGCTCGGGCGTCGGGCTGATCGCCGACGGCGGCATCCGCTTCTCCGGCGACATCGCCAAGGCGCTCGCCGCGGGGGCCGACTGCGTGATGCTCGGCAGCCTCTTCGCCGGCACCGAGGAAGCGCCCGGCGAGATCGAGCTCTTCCAGGGGCGCTCGTACAAGTCCTCCCTCGGCATGGGCTCGCTCGGCGCGATGCAGCAGGGCGCGGCCGACCGCTACTTCCAGGATCCCTCCACCCACGCCGACAAGCTCGTTCCCGAGGGCGTCGAGGGGCGCGTGCCCTACAAGGGCCCGGTCACCGGCGTGATCGACCAGCTCCTCGGCGGCGTGCGTGCGAGCATGGGCTACCTCGGCGCCGCCTCGATCGCGGAGATGCGGGACCGCGCCGAGTTCGTCGAGATCACCGCTGCCGGGATGCGCGAGTCGCACGTCCACGACGTGCAGATCGTGAAGGAAGCGCCGAACTACCGCATCGAGTGAGCGCGCGCGCCGCGGCGGAGCGCGCCATCGGCCCGCCGGGAGCACGACGCACCGTCGCATGCACGACCGCATCCTCATCCTCGACTTCGGCTCCCAGGTGACCCAGCTCATCGCGCGGCGCGTGCGCGAGGCGAAGGTCTACTGCGAGATCCATCCCTGCGACGTGTCCGGCGACTTCGTGCGCGGCTTCGGCGCGAAGGGGGTGATCCTCTCCGGCAGCCACATGTCGGCCTACGAGGAGGCGACGGACAAGGCGCCGCAGGCGGTGTTCGAGCTCGGCGTGCCGGTGCTCGGCATCTGCTACGGCATGCAGACCATGGCGCAGCAGCTCGGCGGCAAGGTCGAGCCGGGCAAGGTGCGCGAGTTCGGCTATGCGGAAGTGCGCGCACGCGGCCACACGCGGCTCCTCGACGGCATCGAGGACTTCCGCACCCCCGAGGGCCACGGGATGCTCAAGGTGTGGATGAGCCACGGCGACAAGGTCGCCGAGCTGCCACCGGGCTTCAAGCTGATGGCCTCGACGCCCGCCTGCCCGATCGCGGGCATGGCGGACGAAACCCGCCGGTTCTACGCGGTGCAGTTCCACCCCGAGGTCACCCACACGAAGCAGGGCCGGGCGATCCTCGAGCGCTTCGTGCACGACATCTGCGGGTGCGGCACCGACTGGAACATGCCGGACTACGTGAGCGAGGCCGTCGAACGCATCCGCGCGCAGGTCGGCGCCGAGGAAGTGATCCTCGGGCTCTCGGGCGGCGTCGACTCCTCGGTCGCCGCGGCGCTCATCCACAAGGCGATCGGCGACCAGCTCACCTGCATTTTCGTCGACACGGGCCTCTTGCGGCTCGGCGAGGCCGAGCAGGTCATGGAGACCTTCGCGCGGCATCTCGGCGTCAAGGTGGACATGGTGGATGCGAGCGCGCAGTTCATGGCCGCGCTCGCCGGCGTCACCGACCCCGAGGCGAAGCGCAAGATCATCGGCCGCGAGTTCGTGCACGTCTTCCAGGACGAGGCGGCGAAGCTGCCGAACGCGAAGTGGCTCGCGCAGGGGACGATCTATCCCGACGTCATCGAGTCCGCCGGCGCCAAGACGAAGAAGGCGACCACGATCAAGAGCCACCACAACGTGGGCGGGCTCCCCGAGACGCTGCACCTGAAGCTGCTCGAGCCGCTGCGCGAGCTCTTCAAGGACGAGGTGCGCGAGCTCGGCCTCGCGCTCGGCCTGCCGCGCGAGATGGTGTTCCGCCACCCGTTCCCCGGGCCGGGCCTCGGCG
>JAOAEA010000080.1 GCA_026417035.1 Burkholderiales bacterium | reverse complement strand
GAGCTCTTCGTGTTCGCCGACGCCGACAGCCACTTCAGCGAGAGCGAGGGGGTGCACGTCATCCGCACGCCGCGCCACGTCGGCGTGCTCTCGCCGGTGGTGCACGCGGTCCCGGTGCAGCTCCTCGCCTACAACGCCGCCGTCACCCGCGGCACCGACGTGGACAAGCCGCGCAACCTGGCGAAGTCGGTCACGGTCGAGTAGCGGCGGCCGGCTGCCGAAAACCCGCTTCGCGGGGCGTCGGAGATCGAGGGGCGACCCCTTTCCGCCGCTCGCCCCGGGCCGGCTGGTCCGCGCACCGCGCCGACCAACCCGCCTCCGCCTGACGGCGCACGACTTCCCCGGTACCCTTCCAAGGCGTGCGGCACCGCCACCCATGCCGAAAACTTTTCCTCGTCGCTCGCCCAAGCGCCTCGCGCCCAGTGCCGCCGTGCTCTCCATGGGCCTTTGCCTCGCGATCACCGGCTCGGCCGCCCACGCGCAAGGATGGACCCACGACGGTCCCGAGCTCGCGCAGTTCGCCGCCGAATACGAGAAGCTCAGGGACTCCGGCGCGCCGACCGACGATCCGGCCGTCGCCGCGAGCGTCGCCTACTTCAACGGCTTCGTGCTGGGCGTCGCCCGGGCGAACGCCGACAGGGGCTGGTACTGCCTTCCCGCCGATGCCACGGCGGGACAGGTCTGGGATGCGGTGGCCGCGTTCTTGCGCGAGCATCCCGAGCTCCGCGAGCGGCGGCCGAGCACCCTCGTCAACGGCGCTCTCGCCAAGCGGTTCCCCTGCAGGGAGGATCCCACGGCAAAGCCCAAGGCGGACCAACCGTCGAAGAGCCCTTCCAAGGCGAGAGCCGTCACGCGGCCGAAGGCGGCGCAGTGATGGGCGCGGATCCGGAACCCCCCGTGGATCGACCTGTGCTCGTTGGCGCACTTCGGCCGCGGGGAGGGGCCCGGCGGCGCTTCGTTTCGTCGAGCGTGCCGAGGATGCGGAGAGACCGAGCCGCCGCGGCTGCCGTCGTCGTTGGCCTCTTGGCCGCATCCCTCGCCCTTGCGCCCTCGAGCGGCGTGGCGCAGCCGGGCTTCGCGGTCGTGGGCGGAGTGGTGTGGCCGCGACCGGTTTACGTCCCCTATGCGGCTTCTCCCTACCCCGTGCCCTATGCGCCCTGGGGCCTGTGCGCGCCGCAACCCTGCGTCGATCCCGTCCAAGTCCAGCGTTACGTCGCACGCGAATTGCGGCTGCAGGCCCTGCGGAGCGAAGACCGGACCTCCTTCCCTAGCGGGTTCGGGTTCGCGCGGCCCGGCGAAAGCCCGTACGCGGTGCCCCGCAGCGTTCCGCCGGTCACGCCCGATTCCGAGATCCAGCCCGCGTATCGGGGCGCCGGCGAGTTGCGGCCGGAATTCCAGGGCGCTGGCCAGATCCTGCGCGGCGCAGGCGAATAGGTCGGACGCTCCTCGCGCCCGCCGCCAGGAGAGTGTCGGTCGGCTTGACAGTTGCCCGTCCCGCACGGCGCGAGTCCGGGCTGCTGAGCCGCCTAACCGCCTGAATTCGATCGGTTCAAGCGCGTGAGGCATCTGTCTTGCTTGCGGGCGCATTCCCCCTCACACTCGCCATGGCCGTGTCCGCGCCGCCCGGCATCGCTGTTTACGCCGCGACCGTCACCGACGCGCGAGACCCGTACGGCGAGATGCGGGTGAAGGTGAGCGTCCCGGCGATCCTCGGCTCGCGCGAGGTGTGGGCGTGGCCGCTCGTTCGCGCACCGGGCGCGGCGCTCCCCGAGGCGGGATCGGCGGTGCTGGTCATGTTCGAGGGCGGAGACCTCGAGGCGCCGGTGTGGGCCGCTGCGCGGCGGCCCTGATGCCGCCCGGTGGATCGGGGCGCGACCGGGGAAGCCCTGATCCGCCGGCGGGATCGGAGCTTTCTCCGATGCCGGGAGCCGTGGGCGGCAGGTTTCCCCTCGTTCGGAGGTTCCGCAGAGAGGAGCAGCGAGATGTTCCCTTTCGAGCTTCTCAATCTTTCCCTCGGGTTCCGCAAGCATTTCGACATCGAGCCCGCGCTGACCGAGGAGCGCGCTCGCCATGCCTACGCCATCCGTCATCGCGTTTACTGCGAGGAGCTCGGCTTCGAGCCGGTGCGCCCCGAGCGGCTCGAGCGCGACGAGTACGACGCCCGATCGGCACACGTGCTCGTCCGGTCCCTTCGCGAGGACCGGTTCGTCGCCTGCGCGCGGCTCGTGCGCTGCGACCCGGCGGAGCCGGAGAGCGAGCTGCCCCTCGAGCGGCTCTGCGAGAGCGCGATCGACCGGGCCGTGCTCGATCCGCGCCGGCTCGACCGGCGCACGATCGGCGAGATCTCGCGCCTCGCCATCGTCCCCGAGTTCCGGCGCCGCAAGGGCGAGCACCACACCGCGTTCGCGGTCTCCGAGGCCGACTTCGGCCGCGTCGACCTGCCGCGATTCCCCTACATCCAGGTGAGCCTCTACCTGGGGATCATCGCGCTCGCGAGGCAATCCGGCGTGAACACGCTCCTGGTGCTCACCGAACCGCGCCTCGCAGGCCATTTCAAGAAACTCGGGGTTCCGATCGCGCCGATCGGCCGCCCGGTCGAGCACCGCGGAACCCGCGCCCCGTCGATGATGAAGGTGTCGGACGTCGAGCGCGGGCTTCCGCGCTCGGTGCGGCCTCTGTACGAGCTGATCGACAACGCCATCCACCACGGTCGCGAGCTGGCCGGGGTGGCTTGAACGAGAGGCCCAGGAGACGGTCAGCAGCGAGCTTGCGAGTCGTTCCGCGAGGGACGCTGAAGCGAGCGAATGCGTACCCGGGACGGGTTCTCGTCGGCGAGTGACGTATTCACGGATCGCCGTTTGACAACAACGGGCTGCCGCGCAAACCCGCGGTCGCACCGGAGATCCGATCGCCAAGTGTGCGAAATGTCGTCAGCATTCTTATGCATCATCATGACTGCGGAGCCCCGTGCGGGTGTAGACTGACTGTCGGGCTGTGACGACGAACACCAAGAAGACGCGTCCCCCGGGGGAGCGATTGCGGCATGCGGGAGTCGGTTCGAAGGATCCTCGATCGGTTGCGGGCGCGGCGCCGAGGGGCGGACTCGGGCCCGCCGACCGTGCCCGGGCCGAGCGAGCCCCCGGCTGTGGAGGGGATGACCGGGCTCACCGTCTTCGACGACATCGCGCTTCGCCTGCGTAACCTCACGACCGAACAGCTCGACGCCTCGAAGGGCGACCCGGGCGCGCTGCCCGGCGCGTTCAAGATCCGTCTCGCGAAGTCCCGGACCTTCCGGAAGGGCGCCGGGACCCTGGTCGAGCGCCGCTACGCGCACCGCGGCTATCAGACGCCGCAGCAGAACGAGGATCCCAACCTCTTCACGTTCGTCGCCTACGACGAGGGCGCGCTCGTGGGGACGGTGAGCATTCGCCTCGACTCGCCGGCCGGGCTGTCGGCCGACGCGCTCTACAAGGAAGAGATCGACGATCTCCGCAAGGCGGGTTGCAAGGTGTGCGAGTTCACCCGCCTCGCCGTCGACGTGAAGGCCGTGTCCAAGCCGGTGCTCGCGGGGCTCTTCCACACCGCGTACCTCTATGCCTCGGCCGTTCGCGGCTACAACTTCGCCGTGATCGAAGTGAATCCGCGGCACGTCGCCTTCTACGCCAAGGCGCTGGGGTTCGAGCCGATCGGTCCCGAGCGGACCAACACCCGGGTCAACGCACCCGCGGTGCTCCTGTGCGTGCCCTTCGAGCACATCGCCGTGGCGTTGAAGAAGTACGCCGGCGACCCCGAAGCGGTGGCGAAGTCGCGCTCGCTGTTCCCCTACGGATTTCCGCCCGAGGAAGAGTCCGGCATCCTCGGCCGGCTCAGGGAGCTCGACACGAGCCGCGCCGACGCGGCGCCGCGGAAGTCCCCCGCCCGCTGAGGAGCGCGGATCGGCCGCGCCCGGCCGCTCGGCGTAGGGGCGTGGGGCACACCCAGCCGCGCGGCGCGCGCCGCACTCCCGCCGGCCGGCCGGAATCGCGGACGCGGCGCCCGCGCCCTTCGCTACAGGCGCTTGAGGTAGTCCTTGGTGAACATCTTGTCCGGCAGGTCGCGGAGCTTCATGTCCGAGTACTCGAGCACCGACTCCTCGCCCTTGCGCAGGGCGTCCTGCATGACGATGCGCGTTGGCCGCGGGCGGCCGGCCAGCGGCTTGAACTCTTCGTAGCGGGCGGTCTTGAGCAGGCGGTCGGAGAGCGAATAGAACTCCGCCTTGCGCGGGAAGTGGTTCGCCTGCTTCACCCAGTAGAGGACCTTGCTGTAAGTCACGCTCCGGTCCACCGCCGTCAGCTCGAGGACGTAGTGGTCCTCGCCGTCGATCTTCTCCGTGCGCAGCAGCCGTGGCTCGTAGTCCCCGGCGAAGTTCGCGCGCGCGATGTCGCCGTTCGACACCTGCCCGGTCAGGCGCTGGGCGAGCGACAGCCGCACCGGCTGGGAGACGTTCGGGAGGAAGATCCACAGGTCGCGCCCGCGCATCAGCAGCGCCTGGCCGCGGTCCGCCGCGGGTTCCGTGACGAGGGCGATGGTGTTCTCGTTGCCCTTCGACATCACCCGGTACTTGCGGGCGTCGGTGACCTGGCCGTCGGCCGTGGTGGTGATCGCAACATCGACCTCGAAACCCTCCTGCGGAAAGCGCACCTGGTCGGCCTTTTCCACTATACTTTTCGCCAGTGCGCCGGCCTGCGGCTCTGCGCTCTGCGCATGAGCCGCGGCCGCCACGAGAAGGGAGACGGGGATCCAGGCCCATCGCAGCGCTGCCGCCTTGAACGAAAACAACCAAGCTGCAGACATTTTTCCCCTCACTCCCGGCTCTCGCGGGCCCGTCGGCCCGTCGCCACGATAGTCTAGTCCACGGAGATCGCGCCGTGAGCGTCGTGCGCGTCGAGCAGGTCACCAAGGAGTATCGCCTCGGCGAGCAGACGGTGAAGGCCCTCGACGGCGTGAGCCTCCGGGTCGAGGAGGGCGTGTTCCTCGCCATCGCCGGGCCCTCCGGCAGCGGGAAGTCCACGCTCCTCAACCTGATCGGCTGCATCGACACGCCCACCGAAGGCAAGGTCTTCATCGACGGGCAGGACGTTTCCGGGCAGACGCCCGACCAGCTCGCCGACCTGCGCGCCCGCACCATCGGCTTCGTGTTCCAGACGTTCAATCTGCTTCCCGTCCTGACGGCGGAAGAGAACGTCGAGTACCCGCTGCTGCAGTTTCCCGAACTCGCGCCCGCCGAGCGCCGCGAACGGGTGGCCCACTTCCTCGGCGTGGTGGGGCTCGCTAAATACGCCCGCCACCGGCCGAACCAGCTCTCCGGAGGCCAGCGTCAGCGCGTCGCCGTCGCGCGGGCGCTCGCCACGCATCCGAAGATCGTGCTGGCCGACGAGCCGACCGCCAACCTGGACCACAAGACCGGCGACGGCATCCTGCAGCTGATGAAGGACATCAATCGCCGGCTGGGCACGACCTTCATCTTCTCGACGCACGACAAGAAAGTCATGGCCAAGGCGGACCGTCTCGTGAGGATCGAGGACGGCCGGATTAGACTGCTCGGCATCCGCGCCGAGAGCGGGTGGGTCGTCGTCGACGAACGGCGGCGCCGGCGCGCTCAAGGAGAGGCGTCTCGGGCGTGAAGGGGGAGCGCCGATGATCGCAACGAACCGATGGCTCTGCCGGTCCGCGGCCGCGACCGCTCTCGCGTCGGCGCTTTGCCACGCGGCCTGGGCTGGGCCCCTCGACTACGGCGAGCGCTTCGTCGATGTTCCGGCTGCGCGCGACCAGCTGCCCCCGCCGCGGTCGCCAACGCCCGTTGGCGCGAAGGCCGTCGCCGCGGCGGCGGATCCCGTGCCGAGGCTGCCGCCGGGCAACGCTCGCGACGAGCCGGCAGCCATACCGGGCCGCGCCGGCGCACCCGCCCTCCTGCAGCTCGCGCAGGCAGCGCCCGGCACGGCCACCGACCTCCCGAAGATCGAGAGCGCGACGGGAGACGGGCTCAAGCTCGGCGGCTTCTACCAGGGGACCTTCGCCTACACCTACTCCGACCCGGTGCACTGGTCGCGGATGGTGCAGCGCTTCCAGGGGACCGCCGAAGGGCGCATCGGCGAGCGCGTGAAGTACAAGCTCGGCGCGCGTGTCGATATCGACCCTCTGTACTACTACTCCAATTTCTACCTTCCCGACGTCGAGAAGAACCAGCGGTTCAGCGCCGTCTGGGGAGAGAACTACATCGACTTCGAAGCCGCCGGCTGGGACTTCCGCATCGGCGCGCAGAACATCGTGTGGGGCGAAGTGGTGGGGCTTTTCTTCGCCGACGTCGTCTCGGCGCGCGACACGCGCGATTTCCTGCTGCCGAGCTTCGACATCATCCGGATCCCGCAGTGGGCCGTGCGCGCGGAGTACTTCAAGGGCGACTCGCACATCGAGTTCATCTGGATCCCGGTGCCGACCTTCGACCGCATCGGCAAGCCCGGCGCCGACTTCTATCCGGCGCCGCTGCCGTCGCCGACCTCGCAGAGCGTCGCGTCGCTCTTCGCCAACCCCGACCGGCCGAGCCGCAGCCTCTCGAACTCCAACTACGGCGTGCGCGCCAACACGCTCGTCGGCGGGTGGGACGTCGCCGCGTTCTACTACCGCAGCTACAACGCAGCGCCGACGTTCTACCGGCTCCCGACGGGCAACGCCGCGCAACCGTTCGTCTTCCAGCCGCTCTACGATCGCATCTGGCAGACCGGCGGCACCGTGACGAAGGACTTCGACTCGTTCGTGCTGCGCGGCGAGGCCGTGTACACCTACGGGCAGGACTTCGCCACGACCGACCCGACGGCGCCGCGCGGCGTCGTGCGCAGGAACACGCTCGACTACATCGCGAGCGTGGAGATCCCGCTCGACCGGATCAACGGGCGCCTGAACGTGCAGGCGTTCCAGCGGCTCTACTTCGCGGGGAGCGCCGACGCGGTCGCGCTCGATAGCGGCACCTGGGGCGGGAGCGTGCTCGTCGCCGGCAAGGTCACCCCGACCGTCGAGCCGCAGATCCTCTGGATCCAGACCGTCGGCGGCGGCGGCGGGCTGATCCGCCCGCGGGTGAACTGGTACCCCTTCCGCAACGCCTCGGTCGGCTTCGGCTTCGACATCTTCACGGGCCCCACGGACGGGCTGTTCGGCCGCTACAACAACCGCGACCGCGTCTACACCGAGCTCCGCTACGATTTCTGAAGCGCTCGCCCCGCAGCCGGGGCGAGGCGAAGGCCGGAGCGGTTCACGCTAGGCTGGCAAGGCGGCGAAGCGCGGCCGTGAAAACCCGTCGCCGGCAGGGGGCTCGAGCCCCAGCCGGCGCTCGAGCTCGGCGAGCTCGAGCTTCAGCAGCACCGAGGGGGCCTTCACCCGCTCGCAGAACCGTTCGCCCGCCGCGACGACGAACCCGAGCGCCCGCTCGTAGAAGCCGACGTGCCTCGGGTTCACCTCGATGAAGACGTCGGTCACGCCGTGGGCCGTCCGGCCCGTCGCGTACGCAAGCCCGAAGAGCGACGCGAGCACCGCCCTCCAGTCGCACCGTTCCGCGAGCGCGAGGCGCGTCAGCTCGCAGACCCGCCGGCCCCTGGCCCGGGCTGCCGAGACCGCCTCGCCATAGCCCCGCTCCGCGGCGAGGCCGAGCGGGCCGTCGAGCCGCAAGGTGAGGGTGCCGAGCGTGGCTGCGTCGCTGCGCGCGAGGAGCGTGACCTCGTTCGCGCGCGGCGATCCGCGTCCGGCGCTCGCGCCTTCCGTCGCCTCGTAGCCGCGCCACGCGTAGCGCCGCTCGACGAGCCGTGCCGCCTCGGCGATGGCCTCGGGGCAGCTCGCCACCGCGACGCGGAAGCCAGCGGCCGCGCCGGAGCCTCTCCCCTTCGCGCCCCGGCCGAGAGCGTCCGCTTGGCTCTCGCCGGCTGTCTGCCCGGGCGCCCGACCGCGCCGCTGCATCAGCGCCTCGAAGCCGAAGAGCAGGCCGGCGCAGTACATCGCGGCCGCGTCGTTCAACAGGACGCCGGAAAGGTCTGCGGGAATCATGAATCAGCCCTGCCTCGTGAACCGAGCCGCCCGCGTTTTGCGGGCGCGCTCGGTGGATCGCACCGGGCCGGAGTGTAAACGGGCAGCGGCGGCCGATGCCGAGAAGTCGTCATCGGCCGACACTTTAGTTGAAGAAGATTCTATAAGCAACTGATCATAATAGATTAAACTGTCGTATATCGACGACACTCCGCCCCTGTATCGGCAGGCGCCGACCAGAGCGAGACTCCTGCTGCTTCGCTTGGATGGGACTCGCGCGTCCCGGCTCGGGGGCGTGTCCGTTCAGGCCGGGCCAGCAAGCCGGCGCCTGATCGCTATCGACGCGGCTGGACCGCCCCCGTTCCGCCTCGCATGCACCATGGCTGACGTAGCCCTTCACCGAGGCGGGTCGCACCGACGCGCTATCAGTCTCCGTTGCGCCTTTCCGGCGTTGGTCCTGCCGCGGGTGTTCCAAGGCGGTCCCGCCGGGGAAGCGCCGGCCAACGCCGGTGCAAAAGAAAGCGGCCCGCCGAAGCGGGCCGCCAGCTGAATCAGACGCGAGGGATGGTCAAACCTCGAGGCTACGCCGCCGCCTCCAGAAACCCGCACCAAGGAGCGCTGCACCGATCAGGGCGATCGAGCCGGGTTCGGGCACGCTGAGGCGCTCGGTCGAGATCGTGAAGCCGAACTGCAGTGTCGTGGCCGCATTCTCCGGGGTGGTGAACCCGATGCACGGTGCGGCCACGCTGGCCGCGGTGCACACCGCGGCGGGCTTGTTCGGGTCGCCGAGCCCATACGCGTTCAGCACGCCGCCGGAGATCGGAAACACGTTCACGAAATAGGTGACGGGATCGTCCGGTCCCGCCCCGTCGCTGTCGAAGGTGAACGACTGGTTCAGAAGCCCCGTGAGCTGGATGAAGATGTCGTTGCAGGGCGTGGGGCTGGTGGGGTCCGCGCACGGTGCGCTGTTCGACGTTTCGACGAATCTGATGTTGTATTGGAGCGAGGGCAGCGCGCCGGGTCCGCCGACGGGAGGTGTCGTCGCTTGCAGGTTGAGGGTGGCGGTGAGCGTCGCGCTTGTTAGAGACGTTCCCGTGATCGGCCGATTGGTGTGCGTGATCGCGCTACCTGGAGCGATGTAGGTCGCGGGCGGGGACCCGCCCCCGATGTAGGTGCCAACGGAATTGCTGGCAGACGGGTTCGTGATGACCAGGGAACTCTGACCGAATCCGGTCGACGTACCCCACTGGAGCGTAAGCGGATTCGGGTTCGACACGCCGCCGGGCGCGTAGGCGGTCCACTGGCTGACCAGCGTGTAGGTCCAGTCGGTGACGATGGCGGCCTGCGCGCCGGCAGACAGCGCCAACCCGAGACCTGCACCCGCCAGAAGCTTCTTCCAAGTTTTCATTTTCTTTACCTCCGGTGCGCCTTACGCGAAGGACGTTCGTGAAATAGGTCGCGCTCAGCCCCCTCTGAGCAACAGCCGTGCCACCGTGCGGGCTACATCCACAACCGTCGTAACAACAAGCTGTTATCGCGAGGCCGCCACCGTTTGTGCACTGCTCCCGCAGGTCAGTTGTAAATCGGGCCGACAGCATCCCCGGTCGCCCGGCCGCGCCTCGCCGCGACCCCGGTCTCGTCCAGCCGCATCCGTCCGCGGTCAGCGGGTCAGTTCGCCCGCAGCGCCGCCGCCACCTCCATCCGCGCCATCCGCCAAGCCGGCAGCAGCGCGGCCAGGAGCGTCGCCGCGACGCCCGTGAAGAACGCCGACGCGACGACCTGCGGCACGATGCGAATCCGCCCCACGTAAGCGAGGTCTGAATTAGGCGGGGGCGGCATCGGGATGCCGATCGCGGAAACGATGGCCGCGAGCAGGGCGCCGAGTGCGACGCCGATAGCTGCGCCCGTCAGGCCCAGTACCGCGTTCTCAGTGACCACCAGCGCGAAGGTCTTGCGGCCCCGATCCCCCAGGGCTCGCATCGTGCCGAACTCGCCGACACGCTCGAACACGCTCATGTTCACGCTGTTCGCGACGCTCAGCAGCACCATCGCCAGCACGATCAGCCGGAGCACCCCGAACTGCCGGTCGTAGAGCTCGACGGTCTTGTCGTAGAAGTCGCTGAGCTCGTACCAGGGCTTCGCCTCGATCCGCTCGTCCGCGAGCGACGCCGCCAGCGCGTGCGCCACGCGCGCCGTGTCGCGCGTGGCCATCAGCGACACGACGAGAACGTTCGCGCCGGGCGTGCCGAGCAGTTCCTGCGCTGCGGCGAGCGGAATCTTCACCGCGCGGGCGTCGTACTCCTTCGAGAAGCTCTGGAAGATGCCGACCACTTCGAGGTCGACCGTGTTCATGGCTCCCTCGGGCGTGCTCGCGAGAAGCGTGACCCGGTCTCCGGGCGCGAGCTTGAGCGAATCGGCGACCCCCTGGCCGACCAGCGCGCCGAACGCGTCCGCGTCGCCGAGTTGGCGGCCGGCCGAGATGGCGACGTAGCTGCCGAGTCGCGCCTCGCGGTCGGGCTCGATGCCTTCGCCGACGATGGCGAGGTCGGTCCGGCCGTTGTTGAGCAGTCCTGCGAACGCGAGGCGTGCCATGACGTCCGAAACGCCGTTCTGGGCGAGGATCCGCGACTTCAACGCCTCCGGCTTCGCCACCACGAACTGGTCGGGCTTACGCGAGCCCTCCCGAAAGTAGCCCGCCTTCGCGAGCTGCACGTGCCCGTACTGGGAATGGACGATCGCTTCGGCGAGCTGCGCGAAGATGTCCTGCACGAAGCCTCCGCTGAGGATCAGCGCCGTGACGCCCATGACGATCGCGGCGAGCGTCATGCCCGTTCGCGCCTTGTGCCGCAGGACGTTGCGGACGGCCAGCCTCAGCAGCATCGCGACCCCTCGCTAGCCCGGATCGCCCTCGCGGGAAGGCGTGCCCGTGAGGTGAGTTCGCCCGAGTAAGCTACGCAGGCCGTCATCAGCGGTTGTGGCGCAGCGCGTCGACGATCTTCATCCTCGAGGCCTTCCATGCCGGATACAGGCTCGCGACGAGGGCGGTCGCCACAGCGAGCGCCAGTGCCTCGAGCACGAGCCCGCCCGTCACCAGAATCCGTCCGGTGTAACCGCGCGCCATCCCCGGCGGCGGCGGCATCGGGATGCCGACAAGCGACAGCAGTTGCGCGAGGAGGAGCCCGACCGTCACGCCGAGGAGCCCGCCCAGCAGCCCCAGCACGGCGCCTTCGCTCACGAACTGGAGCAGGATGCCCCGTCTCGTGGTGCCGAGCGCCATGGACGTCCCGATCTCGCCGGTGCGCTCCATCACCGCCATCATCAGCGTGTTCGAGATGCTCAGGATGATGATGAGCCCGATGATGCCCTTCATCACCGCCACCTGCCTCGAGAAGAGCGCGACGGTCTTGTTGTAGAAGTCCGCGAGCTCGCGCCAGGGCGTCGCCTCGAGCTTCCCGCCCGCGAGCGTCCCGCGGATCGTCGCGAGCGCCGCGTCGGTGCGCTCGGTCGCGTCGAGAAGCACCGCCCAGGTGTGCGCGCCCGACGTGCGCAGAAGCTGCCTCGCGACCGGCAGCGTGACGCGCAGCGCGGCGTCGTCGTAGGCCTTGCTCGGCGTCGCGAAGAGGCCCCGAACCCGGCCTTCGACCGCATTGACCCCGCCGCCCTGGGTGTTCACGAGCAGGATGATCGGGTCACCCACGGCGGCCCCGAGGTTGGCGGCCAGCCCTTCGCCGAGGAGGACGCCGCTCGGCTCGTCCGCCGAAAGGTTTTCGCCGGCAACCACGGTGACCGCGCGGGAGAGTTCCCGCTCCTTGTCGGGGACCACGCCCTCGCCGATGAAGGACAGCGTCGCGTCGCCGAGGCTCGCGAGGCCGCTGAACGCAAGTCTCGGCGCGACCGTGACCACGCCGGGAAGCTGCTCGATTCTCTCGAGCTCGGGCGAGCGGTCCGGAAGGAGGTACGCGAACGGGTCTGCAGCGCCCGATCCGATGTACCCGGGCCGCGTGACCTGGATATGGCCCAGGCGCGAGCGGATCGCGTCCTCGCGCATCGCCCAGAAGATCCACTCGATGAAGCCGCCGGCGACGAGCAGCGCGACGACGCCGAAGGCGACGGCGCCCAGCCCCGCCGCGGCGCGTCGCCGCTGGCGCACGACGTTGCGGAAGGCGATCACGAAGTGCCGCGTGAACCTTGCGACTGCGGATGGGAGCGAGGAAGCCAAGCGGCTCGGTGTCGTCGGACGCGTCGGCGCGCAGACTGACGCGCCCCGCGCCGGCCGTCAACCGGGATCCCTTGGCGCTGGCGGCGCGAACCGCGCGTAGCGACCTGGAGCGATGAGCGCCGCCGGGTCGATGCACCGCTTGATTTCGCCAACGAGCTCCCAGAAGGTGCATGGGCGCGACGTGAGCCACCCCATCGCGTCGATGCCCACGCGATACGGCACGAAGCCCCGCTTGCGACCTTCCTCCAGCAGTGTGACGGAGCAGGCTCGCGCGCGCTCGGCCTCGCCAGGCGAGCTCGGATCGAACAGCAGCGGCACGCTGCTGTCGAAGCAGCGCTCCGAGAGGCTGGTGAGGGTGACGAGCGGCTCGAGCCGGTGGGCGCGCATCACGCCGGTCACGAACTCGACGTAGTCCCGGACCGTATCCGGTCTCATCGGCACCAGCGGCGCGTACCAGATGAGTCCGCAACCGTCCCTGTCGGGATCCATCGCTTCGCCGGCGGGAGGGCGCTGGCCCCCGCGCCAGTAAGCAAGCGGCAGCGCCGTCTCGTTGGGGACGCCAGCGACCAGCGCGAGCGACGACTCGAGCATCTCCAGCTTACGCCCCAAGCC
>JAOAEA010000079.1 GCA_026417035.1 Burkholderiales bacterium | reverse complement strand
GAGCCAGTCCGCGGCGGTGCGCACGGCCCCGGCGACCGCCGGGTCGATCGCCGCGCCGCCGAAGTCGTCGGGCGAATCGAGCACCGCGACGCGCACCGATCGCGGCGCGACCGCATGCGACGGGGCGAGCGGCGCAGGGGTCCACCAGGGATCGCGGGTGTCGGCCCGCGCCATGGCCGCGAGCGCGAGCTCGAGGTCGTCCACGCTGCGCGCGAGCGGCCCTTGCACCGACATCAGCCCGGTGAGGTACGGCCGCTCCGCCGGTGCGGTGGCGTTGAACGCGGGCACACGGCCGAACGTCGGACGGATGCCCACGACGCCGCAGCAGTACGCGGGATAGCGGACGGAGCCGCCGAGGTCGTTGCCGTGCGCGATCGCCCCGACGCCGCACGCCACCGCGGCGGCCGCGCCGCCGCTCGAGCCGCCCGGGACGCGCGAACGGTCGAACGGATTGAACGTGGGCCCGTGCAGCGCATTGTCGGTGTCCCAGCGCAGCGAGAAGGCCGGCGTGTTGGTGCGGCCGATGATCACCGCGCCCGCCGCCTTGAGGTTCGCCACGACCGGGCTGTCCTCGGCTGCGACGAGGTCGCGCCAGGCCACGACGCCGTTGTCGGTGGCGCACCCCGATTGGTCCACGTTCTGCTTCACGGTGACCGGCACGCCCGCGAGCGGGCCGGGATCGTGGCCGCGCGCCACCTCGGCGTCGATCCGCGCCGCGGCAGCGAGGGCCTCGTCGGCGAGGACGCGCGTGAGCGCGCCAATGCGCGGATTGACCGCGTCGAGCCGCTCGAGCGCGGCGCGCGCGACCTCCACCGCGGAGGCGTGGCGCAGCCGCACCCGCGCGGCGATCGCCGCCGCGCTCCACGACCACAGCGGCTCGGGGAATCCCATCGGGCGGGAAGCGAGCCGCGCCCCGGCGGCCAGCGGTCCGGGGGCGCCGCGCCCGCCGGTCAGTTCTTCTTGATGTTCCAGTAGAAGTTGCCCGGCCCGGTCACGAGCCCGGTCACGTTCTTGCGGGTGGCCGCCGGGTTGACGTATTCGCCGAGCGGCGCGTGCGTGCCGACCTCGAATGCGCGCACCTGGATCGCCTCGGCGAGCTGCTTCTTCTTCGCTTCGTCGGTCTCGCGCGCGAACTGGTCCTTGAGCTTCTCGATGTCCGCGTCGCAGGCCCAGCCGAACCAGGCCTTGTCGCAGGAGGCGTTGATCGCGGCGTTGGTGAGCGGGTTCCAGATGTCGGGCGACACCCACGCGGTCGCGAAGATGTTCCAGCCGCCCTGCGCCGGCGGATCCTTCTTCGCGCGCCGCGAGACGAGCGTGTTCCAGTCCATCGACTGCAGGTCCACCTTGAAGCCCGCCTGCCGCAGCAGCTGCGCGGCGACGTCCGGGAGCTTGGTGATCGACGCGAGGTCGGTCGGCTTCATGATGACGACCGGCGTGCCGTCGTAGCCGGAGGCCTTCACGAGTTCCTGCGCCTTCTTCATGTTCGACTTCGACTGGATGTCGCTGCCCTTCGCCGAGCCGTAAGGCGTGCCGCAGGTGAACATCGACGGGCAGGGCTTGTAGAACTCCTTGATGCCGACCTGCGCCTTCAGGAAGGCCTCCTGGTTGAGCGCCGCGATCGCCGCCTGCCGGACCTTCGCGTTGTCGAACGGCTTGTGCAGGTGGTTGAAGCGCAGCATGTACTGGAAGCCCAGGGGGTTGTTGTTGACGATCACCACGCCCGGGTCTTCCTTGAGCGCCGCGTAGCTCTCGAACGCCGGCTGCTCGAGGATGTCGATCTCCCCTTTCCTCAGCGCGTTCACCTGCGTCTGCGGGTCGCGCATCGAGAGGATCCACTCGACCCGGTCCACGTACACGTTCTTGCCGCCGGCGGTGCCCGAGGGCGGCTCCTTGCGCGGGACGTACTTCGCGTTCTTGACGTACACGGCCTTCTCGCCAGGCTTGTACTCGTCGCGCTTGAAGACGTAGGGCCCGCTGCCGGTGTAGTCCTCGATCTGCTTGTCCGCCGGCGTTTCCGCGACCCGCTTGGGCATGATGAACGGCACGTTCGACGAAGGCTTGCCGAGCGCCTCGAGCACGAAGCCGCAGGGCTCGGTGAGGAAGATCCTGAAGGTGTCGGGCGACGGCGAGTCCATCCGCTGCACGAAGGTGAAGAGCTTCTGGCCCATGGTGTCGCGCTTGCCCCAGCGGGCGAGCGACGCGATCACGTCCTCGCCGGTCACCGGGCTGCCGTCGTGGAACGCGAGGCCGGGCCGGAGCTTGAACGTCCAGAGCCGGTTGTCGGGGCTCACCGTCCAGCTCTCCACCATCTGCGGCCGGATCTGGCTCTTCTCGTCGGTGCCGAAGAGCGTGTCGTAGATCATGTAGCCGTGGTTGCGGACCATGTATTGCGTGGTCCAGATCGGGTCGAGGATCGCGAGGTTGGAATGCGGCACGACCTTCAGGACCTTCGCGTCGCCCTGGGCGAGCGCGCTCGATGCGGTCCCCGCGGCGAGGGCCGTGGCGAGCGCTGCGGCGGCGAGGCGGCTGGGCATCCTCATGGCGGATCCTCCTTCGTTGACGGGTGGCGGTGGCTGCGAACGGCGCACGATAACCGAGCGGGCGCGCCGCAGGCAAGGGACCTGCCGCGCCGCGCGTTGTCGGGCCGGCGCGGTTTCGGCTACGCTCGCGGTTTTCCGCGCACCCGGGAGGCGGCGCATGGCGGTGATCGCCGTCGGCGGCTTCCAGCACGAGACCAACACCTTCGCCCCGAGCAAGGCCGACTACCACGCCTTCGAGGAGGGCGGCGGCTGGCCTGGCGTCCAGCTCGGCGACGCGCTCGCCGCCGCCGTCGAGGGCGCGAACATCCCGGCTGCTGGCGCGCTCGCGGCGCTGCGTGCGCTCGGCCACCGGACGGCAGGGCTCGCCTGGGCGGCGGCGAGCCCCTCGGCGCACGTGACGCGCGAGGCCTACGAGCGCATCGCCGGCGAGATCGTCGGGCGCCTCGCCGCGGCGGGGCCGGTGGACGGCGTCTACCTCGATCTGCACGGCGCGATGGTCGCCGAGCACCTCGACGACGGCGAGGGGGAGCTCCTCGCGCGCGTGCGCCGCGTGGTCGGCGAGCGGGTGCCGGTCGTGGCGAGCCTCGACCTCCACGCCAACGTGACGCGCGCGATGGTCGAACGCGCCGACGGCCTGGTCGCGTACCGCACCTACCCGCACGTGGACATGGCCGAGACCGGGGCGCGTGCGGCCCGCCTCCTCGACGCCATGCTGCGGGCGGGACGGGCGCCCGCCAGGAGCTGCGCGACGCTCGACTACCTCACCGGCATCCCCTCGCAGTGCACGTTCATGGCGCCGGCGAAGGATCTCTACGCGTCGCTCGCCGCGCTCGAGGCCAAGCACGGCGTCACGCTCTCCTTCACGCCCGGCTTCCCGATGGCGGACTTCCCGGAGTGCGGCATGGCCGTCTTCGGCTACGGGGACGACGCCGCGCAGGTCGAGGCGGCGACGCGCGCGCTCGCGGGCGAGGTCGCCGACGCGGAGCCCGATTTCGCGCTCGAGCTCTTCGCGCCCGACGAAGCCGTGCGGCGCGCCATCCAGCGCGGCGAGGCGGGACGGCCGGTGGTGCTCGC
Source organism: Burkholderiales bacterium (assembly GCA_026417035.1). Taxonomy (GTDB): domain Bacteria; phylum Pseudomonadota; class Gammaproteobacteria; order Burkholderiales; family SG8-39; genus JAOAEA01. The sequence continues at coordinate 11,033 of JAOAEA010000079.1, read as the reverse complement.
CGACACGCAGGACAACCCCGGCGCGGGCGGCAACGGCGACACCACGGGGCTCCTGCGCGCGCTCCTTCACCACCGCGCGCAAGGCGCGGTGCTCGGGCTCCTCATCGACCCGGCGGCGGCGCGCCGGGCGCACGAGGTCGGCACGGGCGGCACGGCGCGCTTTTCGCTCGGCGAGATCTCCGGGGTGCCGGGCACGATCCCGCTCACCGGCGAGTTCCGGGTCGAGCGCCTCGGCGACGGGCACTTCACCTGCACCGGGCCGATGTTCCGGGGTTTTCGCATGCATCTCGGCCCGATGGCGCTGCTGGCGAGCCGTGAAGCGCCGGGCGTGCGCGTGGTGCTCGCCTCGGTCAAGTGCCAGGCGGCCGACCAGGAGATGTTCCGCCACGTCGGCGTCGAGCCGCGCGCCGAGCGCATCGTCGCGGTGAAGAGCTCGGTGCACTTCCGCGCCGACTTCGAGCCGATCGCGAAGGAGGTGCTGGTGGTGAAGGCCCCCGGTCCGGCGCTCGCGGATCCGGCGGAGTTCAGGTGGACGCGGCTGCGCAAGGGCGTGCGGCTGCGGCCGCTGGGGCCTGCGTTCGCGGGCTGAAGACGCCAACGCAGGGAACGCGGAGCAGGCGGAGAGTGCAGAGGACGTCGGCCCAAGATCGACGGGCTCGCGCGGGCGAGCGGCGCTCCTTCGGGGGTGCCGCTCGACGCTGCAATGCCGCGCCGCTTCGAGGCGCTCGTCCTCGGCAGCCCTCCGCGCGCTCTGCGCCCTCCGCGTTGAAATCCGCCACGAGGTAGCACCCATGCCCAAGCGCTGGGTCATCGCCCAGATCAAGCACGAGACCAACACGTTCTCGCCGCTCGCGACGCCGTGGGAGGCGTTCGGGCACGGGAGCGGTCCCCGCCTCGGCAAGGACGCGGCCGCCGCGCTCGCGGGGACCAACTCCCCCTTCGCCGCCTTCCTCGACGTCGCGCGGAGCGAGGGCGTCGAGGCCGTCACCCCGATCGCCGCCGAGTCCTGGCCTTCGTACCTGGCTTCGCGCGAGACCTTCGAGCGGCTCGTGCGTCCGGTCGAGGCGGCGGTGCGCGCCGGATGCGACGCCGTGCTCCTCGACCTGCACGGCGCGATGGTGGTGGAAGGGTCGGACGACGCCGAGGGCGAGCTCCTCCGGCGCATCCGCGCGATCGCGCCGCAGGTGCCGGTCGCGGTCACCTTCGACTACCACACCAACCTCTCGCCCGAGATCGCCGCCAACGCGAACGTGATCACCGGCTACAAGACCTACCCGCACGTCGACATGTACGAGGCGGGGCGCCTCGCCGCCGACATCCTCGCCCGCTGGCTGCGCGGCGAGGTCGAGCCGGTCCTCGCCTGGGGCTGGCTGCCGCTCATCCCGTCGATCATGCGCCACGCACCGGAGGACGGCCCCTCGGGCGAGATCGTCGCGCTCGCGCGCGAGGCCGAGCGCTCGGGGCGCGTGCTCGCGGCGACGCTGCTGCCCGCCTTCGCACACGCGGACACGCCCTACACCGGTTGCTCGGCGGTCGTCGTCGGGGACGCGCGGCGCGGCGGGCGCGAGGCGGCACAGAGCGTGTGCGACGAGATGCTGGCGATCGCCTGGGCGCGGCGCGCCGAGTACGTGTTCCGGGCGAAGCCGCTCGCCGAGTCGGTGAGCGAAGCCAAGCGCATCGGCGATGCGGGCGCCGCGGGGCCGGTGCTCCTCATCGACCATTGCGACAACTGCGGCTCGGGCGGCGCGCAGGACGTGATGAAGGTGGTCGAGGAGATCCTCAAGCAGGGGCTCGAGGACGTCGCGATCGCGCCGATCCGCGACCCCGATGCGGTCGCGAAGATGGCCGAGGCCGGCGTCGGCGCGAACGTGACGCTCGCCCTCGGCGGCAAGACCGACATGCCGCTCGTCGGGCTGAAGGGCCGGCCGATCACCGTCAGCGGCAAGGTGCGCACGATCACCGACGGCGAGATCGTCTTCCGCGGGCCGATGTACACCGGCGTGAAGTCGCACCTCGGCCGCAGCGCGGTCCTCGACACCGGCCGCGCGCAGATCGTCGTCACCGAGCGGCCGCACGAGCCCTTCGACCTCGTGATCTTCCGCCACTGCGGCATCGAGCCGACGGCGAAGCGGTTCCTGATGCTGAAGTCGCGCATCCACTACCGGGCGGGATTCAAGCCGATCGCGGCGGCGATCGTCGAGTGCCAGGGTGAGGGGGTGACGACCGCCGACCTCTCGGTCTTCCCCTACAGGAAGCTCCGGCGGCCGATCTACCCGCTCGATCCCCTCTGAGCGACGTCCCCGCGCCGGCCGCACCGGCGGTACACTCCCGGCCCCATGCCCAGCCGCCACGACCTGCCGATGGACGCAGGCGCGATCGAACAAGGGGGCACGCTCCCTTGTAAATCCCCGTCCCGGCGACGAGCAGGCTTCGCGTCCCCGCCCATGCGTGACCGCTACAACCTGCTCATCGACGTCGGGAATACCTTCGTCAAGTGGGGCCGCTACCGCGTCGCCGGCAACGGCTCGGCCGACGACAACGTGATCGAGGCCGGCCACTGCCTGATCGCCGAGATGCCCGACCTCGCGGTTCTCTGGAAGAAACATCCGGCGCCGCATCGCACGGTGATCTCCAATGTCGCGGGGACGCGCGCCCGCTCGACGCTGATCCGCGTCCTCGAGATCTGGCCGGGCGCCACGCCCGCCCATTGGCTCGTGGCCCAGCCCGAGCAGTGCGGCGTCACCAACGGCTACCGCAACCCGGCGCAGCTCGGCTCCGACCGCTGGGCGGCGGTCATCGGCGCCCGCGGCATCGTCGGCGCGCGGCCGGTGCTCGTGGTGGTGTGCGGCACGGCGACGACGATCGATTTCGTCAATGCCGCCGGCGAGTTCACCGGCGGCGTCATCCTGCCGGGCGTCGGCATGATGATCCGCTCGCTGCACGAAGGCACCGCGGCGCTTCCCGACGCCGACGGCGAGTACGCCGACAACCCGAAGCAGACCGTGGACGCGATCGTCACCGGCTGCCAGCACGCGCAGGCCGGCGCGGTGGAGCGGCTCCACCGCCTGCACCAGGCCCGGCACCCCGACCTCGTGTGCCTGATCTCCGGCGGCGCCGGCAAGGCGCTCGCGCCGCGGCTCTCGATCCCCTTCCGCTACCAGGAGAACCTGGTCCTGGAGGGTCTGCACCGGATCGCGTCCACGCTTTCGTAGGGCCCTCGCACGCCGTTTGCGCGGCGTCAAAGGACGGCGCGGCCGGACGTGCGAGATTCCGGGCCGCGCGGGCGGGACGGCCACTTCCTGGAGTGGAGCCTCGAGTCCGGCGGCCCCCGGGGAACGAAGACGGCACCGCGCGGTCTCGGGTGAGTGACGGCGCGGCGGCGCCGTGAGGCAGAGGCAGCTGCGGCGAGGCGCAGCGAGGAGACGGCATGGCAGACATCGGCGACCGGGCGAAGCTCAAGCCCAGCGCGCCGCAGCTTCCGGTTGCGGCTTACATCGACCCCGCGGTCTTCGAGCGCGAGCTCGAGGTTTTCTTCGCGCGCGGGCCGGGCTACGCCGGCCACGAGCTCATGGTGCCCGAGGTCGGCGACTACATGACGCTCGAGTGGGCGAGGCACGGCAAGGCGCTCGTGCACGCCCCGGCCGGGATCCGGCTCCTTGCGAACGTGTGCCGGCACCGCCAGGCGCTGATGCTCGAAGGCCGGGGCAAGGCGCAGAACATCGTCTGCCCGGTGCACCGCTGGACCTACGACCTCGAGGGGCGGCTCCTGGGCGCGCCCGAGTTCGAGACGAACCCCGACATGCCGCTCGCGAGCACGCCGCTCTCGTCGTGGCAGGGGCTGCTCTTCCGCGGGCCGCGCGACGCGGCGCGCGACCTCGCCGACTTCCCGCTCGCGGGCGATTACGACTTCTCCGGCTACGTCTTCCACCACCTCGAGGTGGACGACCTCGCGTTCAACTGGAAGAACTTCCTCGAGTTCTACCTCGAGCTCTACCACGTCGAGCCGTTCCACCCGGGGCTGCGCAAGTTCGTCGATGCCGGCAATTACCAGTGGGGCTTCGGCGAGCGCTGGTCCTACCAGATCCTCGGGCTCAAGGACGAGCTGCGCTTCCAGACCTCGCCCAACTACCAGAGGTACAGGGACGCCTACCTCCAGTGGAGCGGCGGGCGGCTGCCGAAGTACGGCACCGTCTGGTCGATCCTCTACCCGAACGTGATGCTCGAGTGGTACCCGGGGGCGCTGGTGGTGTCCACCATCCATCCGGTGTCGCCCTCGCGCACCATCAACACCGTCGAGTTCTACTACCCGGAGGAAGTGGTCGCCTTCGAGCCCGACCTCGTGGCGGCCCATCTCGCCGCTTACAAAGAATCGGCAGCCGAGGACGCCGCGGCGTGCGTCCACCTGCAGCGCGGCCGCGAGGCGCTGCACGCGCTCGGCGAGGACGACGCCGGGCCTTTCCACTCGCCGCACGAGGACGGGCTCGTGCACTTCTACGAGTTCTGGCGCCGGGAGATGGGCGAGACCCGTTAGGGAGGCTCTGATCGATTCGCCGAACCGGCCAGGGCTTCCTCTGACGTCGGCGGTTGAAGGGGGACGTGTCCCCCCTCGGTTCGGACGTTCCTGGGAAGGCTACCGACGCACGCCCCAGGCCGCGTAGAGCGGGTCCGAGAAGGCGAGCGTCGCGGCGTATTTGTCGTCCGGGGGGCGCGGCAGCCCGCGCACCGTCTTGGTCGCGAGGCCGCCGAACGCCCCGGTGCGCCGGTAACACTCGAGCACGAAGCCGAGCCGCTCGAACGGATGCAGCTCGGTCCAGAGGCCGATCGCCTTCGGCGGGAACCAGCGCTCCGAGAACGCGTTCACGAACACGCCGCCCGGCGCGAGCACGCGCGCGACCTCGGCGAACACCTCGAGCGGCTGCACGAGGTACTCGACCGAAGCGGTGCAGACGACCGCGTCGAACGAGCCGTCCGGGAAGGGCAGCCGCGGGTCACGATTGAGGTCGTGGACGACGCGCTCGGCGAGCACCGGGTTCGCGTCGAGTTCTTCCCGGTTCATGCCGAGGCCCGCGACGACGAGGCCGGTGTGCTCCGGCGGCAGGTGTGACACCCAGCTCGCCATGAGGTCGAGCACGCGCGTGCGGCCCGCGAGCAGCCGACGATAGAGCGCGGTGACCTCGGCGATCGCAGCGCGGTCGAGGTGCTGCACGAACCGCGGCGACGCGTAGAAGCGCGCGTCGTCGGACTCGTCCGCGCGCGCAAGCGGGTATTCGCCGAAGAAGTCGGTGTCGATGCCCGGGTAGGGCGCCTGCATGCCCGGCCCGCTGCGCGTGAGGCGCTCGGCGATGTCGTTCGCGGCGCCGCCGCGCTCCTCGCGCTGCGGCAGCACCGCGACGAGCCGCGCCGCGACGCGGACTGGGCTCGCCGCGAGGGGGTGGTTGAGGTCGACGCGCAGGCTGTTCGCCGCGCGGCCGATCACGCGGAGCGGCGTCGCGTCGGCCGCGAAGGTACCGAGGGCGGCGGCGGCCCAGGCGCGCGGATAGAAGCGCCCCACGCGCGGCTCGACGGCCGGCCTGCCGCCCTTCGGCCCGAACGCATCGCGCGCGATCGTGCGCAGGAGCGCGGGATCGCCCGGCGGCACCAGCTCGCCCGCACCGAACCGGCCGCGCACTTCCTCGCCTACCTCGGCGCGCGCGAGCGCCTCGCCGACCGTGCCGGGGAAGAAGTCGCGCCAGAAATTGACGCGATGGATGAGCTGACGCTCCCGGTGCGCCGCGGCGGCGCTCTCCCACTCGAGCGTGAACTCGACGTCGGCGAGCCGCGCCCGGTCCATCGCCGCCCCGGCTAGCGCGCGCGCAGCGGCCGCGGGGCGAGCGCGCCAAGCTTCGCGAGGTCGAGCACGCCGCGGGCGCCCCAACCTTTCGTCCCGGGCGGCACCTCGGGCCGGAACTGCTCGTAGAGCGCGAAGCCGTGCGCGGCGAGGTCGTCGGGGTCGAACGCGGCGGCGAGCTCCCGCATCGCGCGCTCGGCCGCGCCGAGCGCCTCGCCGAACTTCGCCTCGAGATAGCGCTCGACGCTCGCGGGCGCCACCGGCTTGCCCTTGCTCACCGCGCGCAGGCCCTCGGGCGTGCGCACGCACGGCACGGCACGGCCGAGGAGGGACACGGTGAGCGCCTCGCCGGCGGCGAGCGCCTTGCGCTTCTCTTCGAGCTCCTTCGGGCGGGGATGGAAGATGCCGAGGGCCTTGCCCTTCGCGTAGGCGTTGAGCCCCGCCACCACGCGGCCCATCGTGAGCGCCTCGTCGCGGTCGAAGCCGAGACGCGCGGCGACCACGGCGGCCCAGAGGGTGAGGACCGGCGCGCGGTTGACGAGGATCCGGTCCGCCGCGGGCTTCGCCATGGCGCCGCTCAGGCCGCCGGCAGCGCTTCCCCGCGCCGTGCCTGGAACCCCGCCGCCTTGATCACCTGCGCGAGCGCGGCGTCCATCGTGGCCGCGTGCAGGCGGAACCACTCGGGCAACTCCCGCGCGAGCACGCGGGCGAGCTCGAGCTGGCCGGCGGCGACCCGCTCGCGCACCTCGCGCATCACGCCGAGCACGTTGTCGTGCTCGCCCTTGTGGCAGTGGATCGGCGGGAACAGGATCTCCGCCATCCACGCGTTCTCCTGCGCGAAATGCGCGTCGGTGTGCGCGACGAGATCGTCGAGCCGGGCCAGGAGCTCCGCGTCCGGCGCGTCCGCAAGGGCATTGAGAGCATCGACGAACTCGCGGTGGGTTTCGTCCATGGCGGGAACGCCGAGCTCGAAATCGGGGGACCAGTCGAGGAGGGGCATGGGGCAGGATTGAGGATCGAGGGTTCGGGGTCGAGGATCGACGATTCGCGGCCCGGGATCAAGCGCCGGGATCAAAGGCTCGGCAAGCGGGCGCCGCGCGGCGCGCGTGTGACCTTTCGGGATCCGGGGCCCCGGGACCCCGCCCGTGCCGTCCTTCGTCCTTCCTGTTCGGCGGCGATGCTCCGTCGGGAGTGTTAAGAACGGCCGAGGCTCGAAAGGCCTTCGCACGAGCGTGGGGCTTCGCCCCTGGTCGAGCCCCTCCTTGCCGAGGTGGGCCGCCCATCGGGTTGTCCTTTATCCTCCATCCTCTGGCGTCCGTCCCCGGTCCTCCGTCCCCTGGCCTCCGACCCGCACCGCCCGGCGCTCCTCGATACCGCGCTCGCCTGGTACTTCGTGCTCGTGTGGGGCTCGGGCTATCTCGCGACGAAGGTCGGCCTGCAATACGCAGCGCCGTTCACGTTCCTCACGCTGCGCTTCGCCTTCGGCGTCGCGTGCCTCGCGGTGCTCGCCGCCGCGCTGCGGCCGTCGTTCCCGCGCTCGCGGCGGGAGCTCGGGCACCTCGCGGTCGCGGGCCTGCTGATGCACGCCGTGAACCTCGGCGGCAGCCACTACGCGCAATATCTGGGGCTCTCGGCGGGCATCACCGCGCTCGTGCTCGCCCTGCAGCCGGTCCTCACCGCCGTGGTCGCGTGGCGCTGGCTGCGCGAGCCGCTCGCGGGGGCCCAGTGGCTGGGTGTCGCCATGGGCCTCGGGGGCGTGGCGCTGATCGTGGCGCACAAGATCGACATCCACGCGGTGACGCCGGCCGCGTTCGCCGCCGCCGCCATCGCGCTCGCCTCGGTCACCGCTGGCACGCTCTACCAGCGGGTCTTCTGCCCGCAGGCGAACCTGTGGGCGGGCGCCCTCATCCAGTTCTCCCTCGCGGCCGCGGTGCTCGCGCCGCTCGCCTGGGCCGTCGAGGGCATGCGCATCGACTGGTCGTGGCCGATGGCCGGCGCGATCGTGTTCCTGGTGATCTTCGCGTCGATCCTCGCGGTGAATGCGCTCCACACGCTGATGCGCCACGGCGCGGCCACGCGGGTGACGAGCCTCCTCTACCTCACGCCGATCATCGCCGTCGCGCTCGAATACCTCCTCTTCGGCGTGGCGCCGACGGCGCTCGCCTGGGCCGGCATCGTCGTCACCTCGGCCGGCGTCGCGCTCGTCGCGTGGCGGCGGTGAGGCACTATTGCCGAGCGTGCGCGAGCTCGGCCGCGTTAGTGTCGCGGCCGTGCGCCCCGCCGCCCTCCCCGCCCTGCTCGCCGCGCTCGCCGTCGCCGGCTGCGACGCGCTGCGGCCGTTCGAGGCCGTGTGCGAGAAGCGGCTTCCCCCGACGCAGGTCGAGGTGCTCGCCGCGCCCGTCGGCTACACGACCGACCTCTCGCTCCCGGCCGCGGAGCTCTCCGGCAAGGGCGCGCACACGTTCGGCCGCACGCTCATGGGGCTCACGCTGGCGGAGCTCAAGAGCACGGTCGAATACGGCGGCAGCGGTATCGCCGACCGCAGGGGCCAGCGCGTCTGCATGCGGCCCGCCGTCAAGGTGCGGCTCTCGTTCAGCCCGATGACGGTCTATGTCGCGCGCGAGCATCCGCCCGGCTCCTGCGCCTACCGCGTCACGCTCGAGCACGAGCTCAAGCACGTCTCGGTTTACGAGCAGTATCTCGCCGGCATCGCGCACGACATCGAGGCGGCGCTGCGGCAGGAGCTCGGCGCGCGCGTCCTCTACTTCCGCTCCGAGGCCGAGGGCGACGCGCACGTCAGGAAGGTGCTCGAGGAGCGCATCGGGCCCTACGTCGAGGACACCATGCTCCGCGTGGTCGCGTTGCAGAGGCAAGTGGATTCGCCGGAGGAATACGCGCGGCTCGACCGCGCGCAGGCCGAGTGCGAGGCCGCAGCCGGGAAGAACTGAGGCCGGCGCGAAAGAGCCGCAACGCAGAGGACGCGGAGAACGCGGAGGAACGCAGAGTGGCGTCTTCGTCGGCGCACGCCGACCCTGCCCGGCGCATGCCGCGTGCGCTGGAACCGGCACCGGAGGCGCGACAGAAGGCTCGTCTCCGCGGCCGTCTGCACTCCCTGCGTTCTTTGCGTTGCAATCCGGTGACAGGGAAAGTTGCAACGCGGGGGAACGCAGCTTTCGGGAATGCCGGCAGCGGGCGTCGGGCCGGCTTGTCCGCGGCCCGGCGCGCCGCGGTGACGGCGAGGGCGGACTGCGCACCACCGCGTCCCCCGCGGTGAAAGAAACCGGCTTCGACTAGAGGCGGTTGACGGCGACCGCGTCGCCGCCCGACTCGCGCGCGGTCGCGAGCGCCGCCTCGGCGCTGCGCACGAGCTGGTCGGGCATCCACTCACCGCCGGTCTCGGTCGCCGACACGCCGGCGGTGATGGTCACCGGCAGGCTCTCGCCGCCGATGTAGATGGGCACCTTGCGCGCGCCGTGGCGCATGCGCTCGGCGAGCTTGGCGGCGTTCTCGAGGTTGCAGCGCGTGAGGAAGATCAGGAACTGCGCGCCGTGCGCGCGCCCGACGATGTCCGAACGCCGCACCACGTCGCGCACGCGCCGCGCGATCTCGCCGATCACCGCCTCGGCTTCTGCGTGTCCGTGCTGCGCCTCGATGGCGTCGAAGCGGTCCACCTCGAGCACGATCATCGCGACCGGGTCGCGCTCGCGCCGCGAGCGGTAGAACTCGCGGTCGATCAGCTCGAACATCGCGTGGCGGTTCCAGAGCCGGGTGCGCGGGTCGAAGAGCGCCTGGCGCTTGAGCTGCTCGCCCTGGGAGGCGAGCGAGTCGCGCGCCCGGCCGAGCAGCGCGGCGCGCACCTCGCTCTCGGCGAGCCGTGCGAGGTCGCGCAGCAACAGCAGGTCGCCCTCGGTGAGCGCGTTCGCCTCGCGGTCGGCGACGCCGAGCACGCCGGCGGGCCGCCCGTCCGGCGCGAGGATCGCGCCCGCGTAGAAGCGCAGCCGCGGCCCGCCGACGACCCAGGGGTGGGTCGCGAAGCGCGCGTCGACTTCGAGGTCCGGCACCACCAGCGGTCCGGCGAGGCGCAGCACCTCGCGGTCGAACGCGAGCTCGGTCCCGAGGGCGCTCGCCGGCATGCCTTCCGCGGCGACGATCCGCAGCGCCCCTTTCGAGAGCAGCGAAATCCCCGCCACCGGCGCGCGGAAGAGCCGCCGGGCGATGCGCGTCACCATCTCCAGGCGCTCGGGGAGAGTCTCCTCATGTGCCGGGGGCTCGGTGTCGGCGGCGTTCTGGGCGCGGACGTTCATGCGATGTACGGTGGTGCCGGGGCTTCGATGATGCGGGGCATCCGGCGCGAAGTCCACCCTGCCGGCGGGGCGAAACGGTGAAAGTGCCGACGAGGTCTGCGGACACGGGGGAACCCGAGTGACCGCAGCGTGTCAAGAACTGTAAACATTCCACGCTAACCTCTGGTCCATGCACATGAATTTTGCACGCCGCCAGGCGGCCGCGCGGCGCCTCGCCACCTTCTTCCTCGGGCCGCGCCTGCCAGCGGCGCGTGCCGAGCCGGAGAGCCTCGATCCGCTCGCAACCGTCGCCGCCCTCTACGGCAACCGCGCCTACGCCGCCGACGCGTTCGCTGCGCCCGCGGGCGGGGTCGTCGCGCGGCGCGAGCCGCTCGGGAACTACCTCGCCGTCACGTCCCACGCATCGGCGTCGATGCTCCGCCGCGTCGCGCGGGGCGAGCCGGCTGATGGGGCGGGGCGGCTCCCGGCGCGGGGGCTGGGCGAAGCCTTCCACGCGTTCCTGCTGGAGCCACGGCGCTTCGAGCGCGAGTATTTCCGCCCGCGCGCCGTCTCCGCGACCGGCGTCGAGGCGCTCGAGGACCGCGTGTGGCTCTCCGAGCGGGAGCACGCGGCGCTCGAGGGCATGCGCGCGAGCGTGCTCGCCTTCCGTGGCCTGCCCCTGGCGCGCTGGCTCGACGAAGGAACGCGCGAGCTGTCGCTCTATTGGACCGACCCCTTGGGCGGCCGCTGGAAGGCCCGTCCGGACTGCTTTACCGCCGAGGTCATCCTGGAGGTGAAGACGACGGCCGACGTCCGCCCCGCCGCCTTCGCCCGCACGCGGGCGCGCTTCGGCTACGACCTGCAGGCGGCCCACTATCTGGATGCCGTGACGCGGCTCGTCGGCGGGGCGCCGCGCTTCGTGT
>JAOAEA010000078.1 GCA_026417035.1 Burkholderiales bacterium | reverse complement strand
CGCGCGGGATGCCGTAGTCCATGAACGTGCCGGTGAGGAGCTGGCCCGTTTCCCGGTCGTGCACGCACGCCTCGACGAGCGCCTGGCCGATGCCCTGCACGATGCCGCCCTCGACCTGCCCGTGCGCGACCATCGGGTTCATGACGCGGCCGATGTCGTCCACCGCCGCAAGACGCGTCACCCGCACTTCGCCGGTTTCCGGGTCGATCTCGACTTCGGCGACCTGGCAGCCGTTCGGCCAGGTCTGGCCCTTCGCCGTCTCGGTGGCCGTCGCGTCGATGCGCCCGGCCGGCTGCCTCGCCGCGAGATCGAAGAGACCGATCGCGCGGTCGGTGCCGGCGATGCGGAAGACGCCCGCGGTGCGCGCGCTGTCGCCGCCTGCGCGCGCGGCGGGCACGTATTCGATGTCCTGCTCCGCGGCCTCGAGCTCGCGCGCGGCGAGCCTCCGCCCGACCTCGATCACCGCGTTCGCCCCGGCGAGCACCGCGCCGCCGCCCACCTGGAGCGAGCGCGAGCCGCCGCTGCCGCCACCCGTCTTCACGAGCGCGGTGTCGCCCTGCACCAGCACCACCGCGCGCGGATCCACGCCGAGCCGCTCGGCGACGATCTGCGCGTACGAGGTCCACAGGCTCGTGCCCATTGCCTGCGTGCCCGAGAGCACCGTCACCGCGCCGTCGCCGCCGACGCGCACCTCGACGGTCTCGGAGAGCGTGTTGCTGCCGGTCACCTCGACGTAGTACGCGATGCCGCGACCCGCGAGGCGTCCGCGCTTCGCGGCCTCGGCCTTGCGCGCGGGGAAGCCCGCCCAGTCGGCCGCGGCGAGCGCAGCGTCCATCACGCGCTCGAAGTTGCCGCAGTCGTAGGTGTAGCCCGCCGGGTTCTTCCACGGCATCGCCGCCGCGGGCACGAAGTTCCGGCGCCTGAGCGCCACCGGATCGACGCCGAGCTCGGTCGCGGCGCGGCTCACCAGCCGCTCGAGGAGATAGCCCATCTCCGGGCGGCCGGCGCCGCGATAGGCGTCGACCGGCGTCGTGTGCGTGAAGAGCATGCGCACCTCGTGGTCGAGGAGCGGAATCGCGTAAGCGCCGGTGGGCGCGCGCACGCCCGACATCGCCGGGACCGCGGTGCCGTAGTGCGAGACGTAGGCGCCGACGTTCGCGAGGGTCTTCACCCGCAGCGCGAGGAACCGGTGGCCGGCGTCGATCGCGAGCTCGGCCTCGCTCACGTTGTCGCGGCCGTGGCAATCGGTGAGGAACGCCTCCGAGCGGTCGGCTCGCCACTTCACCGGCCGGCCAGTCCGCCGCGCCGCCCAGGCGACCGCCGCGTACTCCGGATACGGATACGCCCGGTTGCCGAAGCCGCCGCCGAGGTCGCCGCAGACGACACGGAACTTCTCGCGCGGCACCCTGAACACCGCGTCGGCGAACTGCGCGCTCACGAGGTGCGTGTTCTGCACCGGGCACCAGAGCGTGAAGGACTGCGTCCCGGCGTCGTAGGCCGCGGCCGCCGCACGCGGCTCGATCGGGTTCGCGATCACGCGGTTGTTGACGACGGCGAGCCGCACCACGCGGTGCGCGCGGGCGAACGCCGCGTCCACAGCGGCGGGGGCGCCCATGCGGTAGTGCGCGGCGATGTTGCCGAAGCCGGGCGCGAACGCGGGGGGCCACACCGGCGGCGCGTCGTCGCGCCCGGCCGCCTCGAGATCGACGACGGCCGGCAGTGGCTCCCATTCGACGGCGACGAGCTCCGCGGCGTCCTTGGCCGCGTCGCGCGTCTCTGCGAGGACGATCCCCACCGCGTCGCCGACGAAGCGCGCCACGTCGGGCGTGATCGGATAGCGCGGCGGCGCAGTGATCGGCGCGCCGTCGGGCCGCTTGTGGAGCGCGAGGAAGGGCAGCGGGCCGATGCCGTCGGCGAGGATGTCCGCGCCGGTGAGGACGGCAACGACGCCGGGCGCCGCACGCGCCGCCGACGCGTCGATCGCGACGATGCGCGCGTGGGCGTGCGGCGAGCGCGCGAACGCCGCGTGCAAGGCTCCGGGGAGCTCGAGGTCGTCGGTGAACCGTCCCCGGCCGGTGAGGAGCTTCTCGTCCCCGAGGCGGCGCATCGGCTTGCCGATCCACTGGCTGCGGCCCGGCTGGGCGGGCGCGGTCGCGTCTTCGTTCATCTTTCCGCCGGCGTGTGCTTCGGAGAGGCGCAAGGTTAACCGATCCGACTCAGGTCGCCGGCGCGCACGCCGAGGAGCCGCACCCTGCGGTCGAGCCGGATGCGCCCGAGGCACTCGAACGCGGCCTTGCGGATCTCCGCTTCCGCCGCGGTCGGCGCCGCGAGCTTTTTCTCGCGCGTGTGCGTCTCGAAGTCGGCGAAGCGCACCTTGATGCCCACCGAGCGGGCGACGCAGCCCTCCTCGGCGAGCTCGGCGGCGACCTCGCGCGCGAGCGCCGCGAGCGTGCGCGCGATCTCGCTCCGGTCGCCCACGTCTTCCTGGAAGGTCGTCTCGCGGCTGCGCTGCTTCGGCTCCCAGTGCGTGACCAACGGCTCCTCGTCGATGCCGTGCGAGGCCTCGTGGAGGAACCGGCCGTAGGCGCGGCCGAAGGCGGCCTGCAGCCGCTCCATGGGCACGGCCGCGAGCTCGCCGATGGTGCGGATGCCGAGCGCCGCGAGCCGCGCCTCGGTCTTCGGCCCGATGCCGGGCACCTTGCGCACGCCGAGCGGCCAGATGCGGCGCTCGAGGTCGCCCGGCCCGAGCACGGTGAGGCCATCGGGCTTGTCGAGCTCGGAGGCCATCTTCGCGAGCAGCTTGTTCGGCGCGATGCCGATGGAGCAGGTGAGCCCGGTCTCGGCGAGGATGCGCTCCTTGAGGCTCGCGGCGATCTCCTCGGGCTCGCCTCTCACGTCGGTGATGTCGAGGAAGGCCTCGTCGATGCCGCGGTCCTCGAGAACCGGCGACACCGCGCGCATCGCCTGCTTGAAGATCGCCGAATAGCGGCGGTATTCGGCGAAGTCCACCGGCAGGAAGACGCACGCCGGGCAGAGCTTCGCGGCGGTGCGCAGGGGCATGCCCGAACGCACGCCGAACGCGCGCGCCTCGTAGGTCGCCGTGGAAACGACGCCGCGGCGCGTCGGGTCGCCCGAGCCGCCGATCACCACCGGCTTGCCGCGGAGCTCCGGCCGCCGCAGGAGCTCGACCGCGGCGAAGAAGGCGTCCATGTCGAGGTGCAGGATGCGCCGCCGCGGCGCGTCCTGCGCCCGCACCGGCTCGGCATCGAAGAGCCCGGTCATGACGTCCAGCGGGCGCGTTGGGAGGGGCACGCGACCACTCGCGCGGGCGACGTCCTCACGCCCTCACTCCGGCACGAGCCAGCGCACGCGCTCGGCGCCTCCGCCCTGCTGCGCGAGGATCGGGGCGAGCCAGGCGAGGATCGTCCCTGCTTCCGCGCCGAAGCCGAACGGCGGGTTGACGACGAGCATCCCGCAGCCGCGCAGCGTCTCACTCCATGCCTCCGGCCGCACCGAGAGCTCGAGCTGCAGCACCTTGCGGATGCCGGTCGCGACCACGCCGCGCTCGAAGCCGCGCATCGCCTGGGGCGCCATGAGTGGATACCAGAGCGCGTAGACGCCCGTGGCCCAGCGCCGGTGCGCATCGGCGAGCGCCTCCGTCACGCGCGCGAACTCGCCGGCGCGGTCGAACGACGAGTCGATCATCACGAGGCCGCGCCGCTCGCGCGGCGGCACGTTCGCCTTCAGCGCGCGGTAGCCGTCCTCCACGAGCACCGTCACGCGCCGGTCGTGCGCGAAGAACCGCGCGAGCGCGGCGCAGTCCTCGCGTCCGAGCTCGGCGAGCACGAGGCGGTCCTGCGGCCGCGCGAGCCGCGCCGCGACGAGCGGCGAGCCGGGGTAGAAGCGCAGCCTCCCGTCGGGATTCTCGGCGCGCACGGCGTCGAGATAGGGCCGGAGCGGCTCGGGGACGTCGGCGCGGTCCCACAGCCGGCCGATCCCGTCGCGGAACTCGGCGTTCTTCCGCGCCCAGGGGTGCGCGAGGTCGTAGCGGCCGGTGCCCGCGTGCGTCTCGACGTAGGCGTAGGGCTTCTCCTTGCGCCCGAGGGCGACGAGGAGCCGCGCGAGGAGTGCGTGCTTGAACACGTCGGCGAAGTTGCCGGCGTGGAAGAGGTGGCGGTAGGCGAGCACGGTGCGGAGGACAGCGGACGGAGGACGGAAGGCTCGATACCGCTCGCCGCGGGACGGGCCGCCCGCGCCGGACTTTTCGGGCCGCCTCAGGCGATGGTCCCGCCCCGGCGCAGTGGCTCCGGGATCCCGAATCCTAGAGCTTGTCGTACTTCGTCGCGCGGCCCTTCGCCTTCTCGACGGGATACTTCTCGGCGTTGAGCGCGAGCTTCTTCTCCGCCGCGGCGACGAGGTCGACGCCGAGCCGGTCGGCGAGGCGCAGCAGGAAGAGGAGGATATCGGCCATCTCGAGCTCGACCTCGGCGAGCGCCTCGCGCGGCAGCCGGTCGGCCTCCTGCGGCGAAAGCCACATGAAGTGCTCGACGAGCTCGCCGGCTTCGGCCGAGAGCGCCATCGCGAGATTCTTCGGGTTGTGGAACTGGTCCCAGTCGCGCTCGGCGACGAACGCGGCGAGGCGCTGTTGCAGGCGCGCGAGGCGGTCGGTGGCGGTCATGTCGTGTTCCGGAGTGCGGCCGGCGACATTATCGCCCGCGGCGCCGGTGCCTCGCCCGCCGGCGGAAACGACAAAGGCCGGCAGCGCCGGCCTTCCCGTCCGGTGTGCGGCGCCGCGCGCCGCCTGCGTCAGTTGAGCTCCTTGTCCTTCCAGACCTTGGTGCCGGCCGCGGCGAAACCCACCTGGAGCCCGTTCTTCGTCAGCGTATAGGCCTCGCCGCCGGTGAAGACGGCGCCGCCGCCACCACCCCCGACGGAGCCCGCGGCCGCGCCGGCGCCGCCGCCGAACGACGCATCCCAGCCTTTCTCGACGAAGTCGTGGAGCGACTTCGCGTCCTTGAACACGAAGAGGTAGCGCGTGTCCGATGCGCCGATCTGGACCCCGGCGCTCGCCTGCGCGAGGTCCATGTACACGTCCTTCTTGGTCTTGTTGTCGTGCGCGATGCCCTTGCCGCCCGCGCCGCCGACGAGGAAGCTCAGTCCGTAGGTCGTGAACACCGCATAGCCGGGCGCCTTCGCCACGACGTCCTTCAGCTTCGGGTTGGCCTTGTAGAAGTCCTCGAGCGTGGCCGCGGCCTTCGCCTTCACTTCTTTCTGCTTGGCAGCCTTGTCCTGAGCGAACGCGCTGCCGGCCGCAACGAGGGAAACCAGCGTCGCGGCGAGGACGATGAGCTTGCGGGCTTGCATGAAACGCTCCTTGCGGGTTGGGGAAAGGGCGGTCGGCCGGAGGGCGACTGCGCGCGCCATGCGCAGCTGCGAGTCGCCCGTGTGACCACTGCGGGCGCGGAGAGTCTACACCTCTCGCCTGTCGGCCGCCTGACCTCGGAGCGAACGCGTGCGCGAGGCCCGTCGCATCCTCCCGCGCTATCCGACCGCCCGCCAATACGCGTCGACTTCGGCCTGGATCTCGCCGATCAGCGCGTCGTCGCGCACCGGCTCGAAGAGATGGCGGAAGCGGCCCTGCGCCGCCAGGTAGTCCACGACCGGCACGCGCGGGCGCGGAATGCGCGTGTGCACGACCTTCCCGTCCACGTACTCCTTCAGCGGGAAGAGGCCGGTCTGCACCGCGAGCCGGCCGATCTCCACCGCGTGCTCGGGCTCGAACTCCCATCCCGTCGGGCAGGGCGCGAGCGCGAGGATGAGGCGCGGGCCGCGGATCGACCGCGCGCGCTCGATCTTCTTCGCGAGGTCGAGCGGCTCGGCGCCGATCACCGTGGCCGCGTAGGCGGGGCGGTGCGCGACCCAGATGTCGAAAAGATCCTTCTTGCGCAGGCGCTGGCCGCGCGGCGTCGTCGCCGTGCGCGCGCCGAGCGGCGTCGCACCCGAGGCCTGCTGGCCGGTGTTGCCGTAGCCCTCGTTGTCGTAGCAGACGTAGAGGAAGTCGAGCCCGCGTTCGATGGCCGCCGAGGTCGCGGAAAGCCCCATCCCGTACGAAGAGCCGTCGCCGGCGAGGACCACGGCGGTGAGGTCCTCCTCGATCGGCAAGCGGCCCTTCGCCATCAGCACGTCGAGGGCGTCGCGGATGCCCTGGGCACCGGCCGCGGCCGAGGCCATCGACGTGTAGAGCCAGCCGCCGCGGAAAGGCGTGAACGGATAGGTCGCGAGGAGCGTCATGCACCCGGCCGCGTTGACGAAGACCGTCCTGCCCCCGAGGACGTCGTAGATCTCGTGCACCGCCTGCAAGCCCCCGCAGCCGGCGCACATCGCGGTGCCCGTGCCGAGGAGGTGCGTCGAGGGCAGGTCCTTCATGCTGCGGATCACCGCTTCGCTCATCGCGTCCCTCCCGCGCCGGGGCGCTCCGCGTGCGCGATCGCCTGCAGCTTGCGGACTTCGCGCAGCTCGTCGGCGGTGTAGAGGAGCCGCGGCCCGGGCGCGACCCCGGCCGCGGCCGCGGCGCGCGCGGCGCGCGCGATCTCGAAGAATTCCTCGGCGGCGATGTCGCGCCCGCCGAGCGCGCCGACGAACGGCACGATCATCGGCATCCCGGCGTGACCGTGGAGCGCCGAGGCGAGCTCGGCCGCGAGCACGCCGCCCATGCCCATGGAGAGGTTCTGGTCGATCACCGCCACCGCGCGCTTGCCGGCGAGCGCTTCGCGCAGCGCCGCGTCGGGCCAGGGACGCAGCAGGCGCGGCCGCACCAGGCCGACGCGCTCACCCGCCTCGCGCAGCCGGTCCACGGCGTCCTTCGCCTTGGTGGCGAACGCGCCGATCATGAAGAACACGACCTCCGCGTCGTCGGACCGGTAGCGCTCGACGGCGGGCCAGGACCGGCCGAACGCCGCTGCGAACGCCGTCGCGGCCTCGTCGTACACCGCGAGCGCGGCGCGCGCGGCGAGGTGCGCCTCGTAGCGGAAATACGAATAGGGCGCGCCCCCGAGCACCGCGACCGCGCGGCTCGCCGGATGCGAGGCGCGGAACGCGGCGCTTCCGGGATCGAAGGCCGGCAGGAAACGGCGCACCGCCCCGGGATCGGGCAGCTCGACCGGCTCGCGCGTGAAGGAGAGATAGAAGCCGTCCTCGTTCACGATCGCCGGCAGCCGCACGCGCGCATCCTCCGCCACGCGGTAAGCGATGAGGACACCGTCCATCACCTCCTGGCAGGTCGCGCAGTGGATCTGCAGGAAGCCCGCGTCGCGCGCCGAGAGGACGTCGGTGTGGTCGGGCTCGAGCGTGATCGGCGAGGCGAGGGCGCGGGAGACGTTCACCATCACGAAGGGCACGCGCCAGCCGGCGACGGTGAAGATCATCTCCATCGCGTATTGCAGCCCCTGGCTCGAGGTCGCGGTGAAGACACGCGCGCCCGCAGCCGCCGCTGCGCCCGCGGCCGTCACCATCGAGTGCTCGGATTCGAGCATCGTGAGCCGCGCCGCCATTTCGCCCGCGTCGCACCAGCGCGCCAGCGTCTCGACGATCTCGGTCTGCGGCGTGATCGGGAACGCGGGCACGTAGTCCACCTCCGCGAGGCGCGCCCCCCACGCGGCGGCGCCGTTGCCGGTGAGGAGCCGGCGGCTCATTCCGCAGCCTCCGCCCGCGCGCGCTCGGGCTCCGCGGCGATCGCGTGCGGCGGGCACACCGCCAAGCAGACCATGCAGCCCTTGCAGTGGTCGTAGTCGATGCGCGGCGTGCGGTCGGCGTCCACGGCGATGGCGCTGTCCGGGCACAGCGTGCCGCACACCCAGCTGCAGCGGTTGCAGCGCGCGTAGTCGATCACCGGGCGCAGCGTGCGCCACGCGCCGGTCTTCGCGGCCACGCTCGTCGCCGGCGCGTCGATGTCGGGCGCGGCGAAGTGCGCCGTGTCGCGCGGGAGCTCGATCCATTCCGGCGGGCGGTAGCCCGCGGCGGCGACCGGCGCGCCTTCCGCGACGAGCCCGGCGTGCGGCGCGAGCGCGTCGTAGGCCGCGAGCGCCGCGGCGAGGTTGCGCTCGAGGACGGCGGCGCCGAGCTTCCCGATCTCCTCGCGCACCGCCGCCTCGAGCCGCTCGCGCCCGATCACGCCGACGAGGCGCGCCGCGGCGCCGGCGCAGGCCATGCCGGCGAGCGGGCCGCCCGCCTCGTCCGGCGCCAGCGCGAGCACCGGCCCCGGGAGGGCGAGCCGCTCGCGCCAGGTCTCACCCGTTTCGCTGCTCGCGACAACGAGCACCGTGCGCTCGGCGAGGCCCTGCAGCACGCCCGCCGCGGGCACCGGGACCAACGTCTCGTCGGCGACGAGCACCGCGTCGGGCCGGGCGATCACGCCGCGCTCCTGGATCGGCGCGCGCGCCGCGCGCACGTAGGCGAAGATCGGCGCGCCGCGGCGTTCCGCGCCGTAGCGCGGCGCGTCCTGCACCTCGAAACCCTCGAGGAAGAAGGCGGTGCCGAGCGCCTGCGCGGCGGTCTTGATGCCCTGCCCGCCGCGGCCGTGGAAGCGGATGCGGTACATGCGGTTCCTTGCCGGCGCAGCGCGCGCCGGATCCCCGCTTGCAGCAAGCCATGCGCGCGCCGCGCGCGTGTTGACTCACGTCAAGCCCGGCCGTGGCGCACCGCCGCATCGGCGCCTCAGCCGAACATCAGGAGTTCGGGGCGCAGCAGCATCAGCGCGCCGATCACCAGGAGCGCCGCGCCGCCGACGAGGTGGGCCCAGCGCGCGTAGGCGCCGGTCGCGCCGCTCACCTCGAGGGTGAGCATCGCGGTGAAGAAGACCACCAGGTCGTCGAGCATGAACACGACGATGTAGAGGGCGAGGTAGGCGTGGTACTGCCAGCGCGGCAGCTCGTTCAGCGCGAGCACCTGGGTGTAGACCGCCGGGATGCCCGCCGAGCAGAGGAGCTCCACCACGTTCACGGCGAAGGCGAGCAGCACGATGCCGGCGAGGGCCACCGCGAAGCGCCGTTCGCTCGCGAGCGCGCGCAGCCGCGCGAACACCCGCTGGCGCCGCGCGGGCGCGGTCACCTCGCACACGGCCTCCCTGTCGAGCACGAACTCGCGCAGGTAGTAGAAGCCGGCGGCGAGCGCGACGAGCGCGATCGCCACGCGGATCCAGGCGACCATGCCGAGGAACAGCAGCGCGTTCAGCCACGCCGCCATGATGAGGTAATAGACGAGCGCCGAAGCGGCCACGAACGCCGTGCCGAGCGTCCAGCGGCGCAGGCGGTCCTTCATCCCGACGAGCAGCCCGATGAGGAAGACGAGCGTCCACATCGCGCAGGGGTTGAAGCCGTCCACCGCGCCGAGCACCACCGTGAGCGCCGGGAGCGAGAGGTCGGCGAGCGCCACCTTGCCGAGGAACGGCAGGTTCACCGACTCGGGCACGGCCGGCGCGCGGCGCGCCGGATTCGCCGCGGCGTCGCCGGCATCGCCCCGGCCGCCCGCGCGCGCTAGCACTGGCCCGACTCGGTCGGCGCAGCCGAGCGCGCGGCAGGCGAGCACGGCCTCGCGGATCGCGCGCCCCGAGGTGGCGTCGTCGAGGTAGCCGACCGAGAACTTCTCGCCGACGAGCACGAGCGGCACCGCCGCCTCGTCGATGCCGTTGCCGCGCAGCACTTCGAGGAAGGCCGCGCGGTTCGCCGCGTCGCGGCTCACCTCGAGATAGTGCACGCGCACGCCGGCCTCCTCGCGCTCGAGCCGCTGGAGGAACGCGATCGCGCGCTCGCAGTGCGGGCACCCCTGCGCCCAGAAGAGATACACGTCCACGCGGCCGCCGGGCGCGGGCGCCGGTCCCTGCGCGGCGAGCGGCGCGGCGAGCGCGAGAGCGAGCGCCGCGGCGAGGATGACGAGGAAACGGCGTCGCAGCGCCATCGCCGTCGGAGCGGATCCGGTCACATGATGTTGAACCGGCGCGTCGCCATCGCCGCGCGCACGCGCGACGCCGCGAGCTCGAACGCGGCCTCGCGGGGGAGACAGCCCTTCGCCCTCGCCGCCTCGATGACCGCCGCGGTGTTGGCGCGGATCCTCTCGGCGATGGCGTCGAACGCGGCCTTCTCGGTCGCGCCGGCGTATTCCATCGCCGCGCAGATGACGCCGCCCGCGTTGGCGATGAAGTCGGGCACCACCAGCACGCCGCGGGCTGCGAGCGCCTTCTCCGCGCCGAGGGTGAACGGGATGTTCGCGCCCTGCAGCACGAGCTTCGCCGCGAGCCGCCCGGCGTTCTCCTCGCGCACCACGTCGGGCCGCGCCGCCGGGATCCAGATGTCGCACGCGACGCCGATGACCGCGTCGCGGTCGAGCGTGCGCGCGCCGGGGAGCGCGCACACCGACTTGCCTTGCGCCTTCAGCCGGGCGAGCGCCGCGACGTCGAGCCCGCGCTCGTCCACCACGGTGCCGCCGGTGTCGGACGCGGCGACGAGCACCGCGCCCTTCGCGGCGAGGAACCGCGCCGCGTGCCGGCCGACCGCGCCGAAGCCCTGGATCGCCACGCGCGCGCCGGCGAGCGCGAGCCCGCAGTGCGGCGCGGCGACCTCCGCGGCGTTCGCGAGGCCCCAGCCGGTCGCGCCGAGCTCGTCGAGCGGGATGCCACCCACCGCGGCCGGCAGCCCGACCGCGCGGCCGATCTCGTCGCGGATCCACGCCATGCAGGTCTCGTCGGTGCCCATGTCGGGACCGAACACGTAGTCGGTCTCGTTGCGCAGCGCGTGCGCGAAGGTGCGGATGAGCGCCGCTTTCGCCCCGGGGGCCATCCTCGGGTCGCCGTAGAGCACCGACTTGCCGCCGCCGTGCGGCAGGCCCGCCGCGGCGTTCTTCATGGTCATGGCGCGCGCGAGCCGGAAGCACTCCTCGGTGGAGACGTCGGGCGCCATGCGCAGGCCGCCGATCGACGGGCCGCGCGCGACATTGTCGATGACGAGGGTGCCGGCGAGCCCGATCGCGGGCTCGTGGACGTGGATGATCTTCGCAGGGCCGAGGTCGTCGGCGAGCGGGAAGCGGCCGGTCATGGTGTGCATCTCGCCAGGGTGGGAACGGGCGCGCGGCGCACGCCCGATTCCAGATTGCGCCGCCCGCCGCGCCGCTTGTTGACGCGCGTCAACCCGGCGGCGCTTCGCCCGGCGACCCTTCCTCGCCGTAGTGCACCGCGAGCCACACCGTGGGCCGCGCCGGGTCGGTCCACTCCACGCGATGGCGCCGGTGCGGCGCGATGTCGAGCGCGTCGCCACGCGCGAGCGCGCGCGCCTCGGGCTCGTCGGCGAAGCGGACCCGGGCCGCGCCCTCCAGCACCACGACCCACTCCCCGTGCGGCTGGTCGTACCAGAACCCCGGCGGGCTCGCCTGCCCGAGCGAGACGATGCGCTCGATGCGCACGCCGCGACGCCGTGCGAGCTCCACGAACCGCTCGGCTTCGGGCGACGCGTCGAGCTCCGCGAAGAGGTTCATGCGTGCGCGGGCCTCAGCCGCGCCCGCGCGCGTGGGCGCGCGCCTTGCGGCCCCACACCCAGACGTACTGCAACCCGGAGGCGACGACGGTGCAGAACACGAGCACGAAGAGCCAGGGCATCACGGCGCGGAAGTCCGCGGCGCTCGCGGCGTCGGCGAGCACCAGCGTGAGCACGGCGAACTCGAGCGCGGTGTTGAGCTTGGAGAGCCAGGTGGGCGCGATGTCCACGCGCCCGACGACCATGTGGTAGGCGACCGCCCCGCTCACGATCACGACGTCGCGCAGCACGATCGCCGCCGCGAGCCACTCCGGCACCCAGCCGAGCACCGCGAGCATCACCGTGGCGACGAGCATGGTGAGCTTGTCGGCGATCGGGTCGAGGCGCGCGCCGAACTCGGTGACGAGCTGGAAGCGGCGCGCGATCACGCCGTCGGCGAAGTCGCTCGCCGCCGCCAGCGCGAAGACGGCGAACGCGCCGGCGTAGTTCCTCTCCATCAGCAGCCACGCCAGCACCGGGATGAGCAGCACCCGGAGGACGGTGATCGCGTTCGGGATGTGACGCACGGCTCGCGGCGGTCCCGTTTCACATGATGCGGAAGCGCACCGGCAGCAGGATGGCGCGGTTCGCCGTGGACGGCGAGAGCCGCCCGAGGCGGCGCACGGCGCGCACCGCCGCCTCGTCGAGGAGCACGTGCCCCGAGCCGCTCGCGACCGTCGCGTCGAGGATCACGCCACCGTCGCCGAGGCGCACCAGGATCACCACCTCGCCCTCGAGCCCGCGCCGCAGCGCCTCCGGCGGATAGAAGATCTCGTCGGAGAGGCGGCCGAGCGTCTCGTTGAGCTCCCTCCCCGTGAGGCGCTCGGGCGCGCGCTCTTCGGAGGGCAGGCGCAGATCCAGCGGCCGCGACGGCTCCTGACGGGTCGGCTCGTCGGCGGGCTTCGGCGGGGGCGGCTCGCGCTCGGGCCGCTCCGGCGCATTCTCGGCGAGGCGGCGGCGCGGCGCCTTGCGGATCGGATCGTCGGCTTTCTCCAGGTCGGGCCGGGTCGTGTCCTTGAGGACGGCGGGCGGCGGCTCGGGCTTCGGCGCGGGCAGCGGAACGAGCCGCGCCTCGAGGACGGGCAGCGCCGCCGGGCGCGCCACGGTGAGCGCTCCGGATCGTTGCAGCGGAACCAGGATCATCAGCGCGTGGAGGACGATCGAAGCGGCGAGCGCCCACGCGAGCAGCCGGTCCGAATCGGGCGCGTTCAGCCGGTCCATGCGCGGGGCGTCCGCGGACGCGCGCCGCGGCGAGGGCAGCGCGCGGATGCGGCGCGGCGGCGGACGCGCGTAGAGGGCATGCGCCAAGTATAGCAACGCCCCCCGCCGGCTCTCCGGCGCCGGCCCGCCGCCGGAACGGCGGGCGCGCTACGGGTGCTTGCGCGGCTCTTCGGCGGCGCGTGCGCTCTCGTAGAGCGCCGGGGTTACGCGCGCGTGGGCGAGGTACTCCCGCACGTGCTGGATGCCACTGCGGTCGAGCGTGTTGCCGTGGTGCGGCCGGTGCAGGACGCCCTCGACACCGTTCAGCTTCACGCGCAGGCGCGCGCCCGACACCGACTCGACGTCGGCGCCGAGGTGCTTCAGGAGCGCTTCGATCTCGCGCCAGTGGATGCTGCCGGTGATCGGGTCGTGGAAGATCGCGCGCAGGAGCTTCTCGTGTTTTCGGCTCATGGGTTCGCTGGCATCGCGGGGGATCCGGCGCGAAGGATACTCCGCCCCGCCCGCGGCGTCGCGGGCCGCGTGCGACGGCGCGCGGCGGCGAGCGTGGGTCAGGTCGCCGGCGCGCCCGCGCGGGGCGGCGCGGCGGCCCGCTGCCGGCGCAGCATCTCCTGCACGATCGCCTCGAACTGCTCGCGGACCTCCTGCTCGAGCAGCGCCTCGCCGACGAAGCCGGGAAACCAGAAGCCCGGCACCACCTCGAGGTGGTAGTGGATGCGCGTGCCGGCGCCAGCCGCGGCGAGCCGCGTGAACGACTCGACGCGGCCCGCGGTCCCGCCGACCGTGCGCGAGCGCACCGACTCGTGCGGGACGAGATCGACCTCGCGCACGGACTCGAACGGAAAGCTCACGACGCCGAACCGCGCGACGCCCTTCTGCGCGACGGTGAGCCGCGACGCGCTGCGCCCGGCGACCCGGCTCTCGACGAGGTTCGGCACGAACGCGCTCATGTGCTCGAAGTCGGTGAGCACCGCCCACGCCTCGCGCGGCGGCACCGGCGCGACGAGGTGCGCGTCCACCATGAACGCGTCGCCGCTGCGCGCGATCTCTACGCGCATCCCCGGCTCCGCCACCGCGGGCGCGGCGAGAGCCGCCGCGAGGGCGAGCGCAGCCGCGGCTCGGGCGGCCGTGCCGGCGAAGGAGTGCTCGGGTTCACGCATGGGCGCGCTCATCGGACGTCGGCGCCGGCACGGGCATCGCGCCGCTTCCCCGCGTTCTACCAGTCCAAGCTTGCTTTTCCCTGTCCAGACGGCGCGATGGGCGCATCTTTTCACGAGCGCGCACCGCGGCGGCGCCCGGCGCCCCGTATCGGTCCGTGTCCGTGGCTCCGCCGGTAACGGTTGGTAACACTTGGCCGCTCGTGGGCCGTGCCGGTCATCGGCGCCGGTGGGATGATCGTTACTGACGCAAAGACCGGACGCGGCGGGTAAGGCCGCGCGACCGGCAGCGCTCGCAAGGATCGCGGCCCGGCGCGTGCGCGGACCGCGACCGAAAAGGAGAGGACCATGACGCTCGTGCAAACGCTCGCGCGCAAGCGGGCCGGCGAGCCTCCCGCGGCACCTCGCGCAACGCGGGGTCTCCCATCGATCAGCCTGGCCGGCGCGGCGCTTGCCGTCGCGCTCGCGAGCGCCGCACAGGCCGCGCCGCCCCCGCCGGGCGGCTACCGTGGCGGGCCGCCGCCGAGCGGCGTGTGGCAGGGCGGTCCGCCTCCGGGCGGTGCCTGGCGTGGCGCGCCTCCACCGGGGGGTGCGTGGCGCTGGGGACCGCCTCCCGGCGCGTGGCGGCCAGCGCCTCCGCCGCCCGCACCGCGCGTCGGCGTCTACGTCGGCGCGGGCTGGGGCTGGCCCGGCTGGTGGGGCCCGGGCTGGGGCGCTTGGGGCTGGGGCGGCTGGGGC
>JAOAEA010000077.1 GCA_026417035.1 Burkholderiales bacterium | reverse complement strand
GCCCACCGCGGCCCCGGTCTTCGCGCTGCCGGAAGCGCCGATCGCGCCGCCCGCGCCGCCGCCGACGGCCCCGCCGACGATCGCGCCGGTCGAGCCGCCCACCGCATTGCCGACCGCGGCGCCCGCCCCGCCCCCGACCGCGCCGCCGACCGCGGTGCCGAGGTCGCCCGCATGGGCCGCGGCCGCGCCGAGGAGCCCCGCGACGAGCAGGGCCGAAGTCTTCACCGGGATTCGCATGCTGTCCTCCGTTCGCGGATGTCCGCATCCGCGTATGTATCGACGCGGGAATTGTCACCCCGTTTCCGGCCCGGCCGCGACCCGCCCGTGCGCGCGGGCGTGGAGAAGGTCACGCGCGGCGGCGACCGTTCCGCGATGGGGCGCGGGGCGTTAGCAGGGTGTTGAGAAAGAGGGACACATCCCCCTTGACCCCCTAATTCAGGGGCTGCCGAAAAACGCTTCCCTCCCGAAGCATCGGTGGCCGTTTCTGTTGAAGAGCGCCGGGAAGCGTTTTTCAACAGCCTGTTAGGGTCCGAGGCGCTCGGCGCGCCACTCGCCAGCGGCCGCGCGCCCGCGCATCGCAGCGCCTTCGACGCGCCCCGAAAGGCTCTGCCGGACGCCGCGGCCGTCCGCGAGCTCGATGCGGATGCGCTCGCCGTCGAGCTCCCCGCGGAGCGCGGACTCCCGGCCGGCGAACCGCGCCGTGCCAGAGACGCGCTGGTGCTGCTGCGCGAGTCGAAGCTCGCCTTCGCCGCCCGGGAGGGGGAGCCGCCAGGCCCCGCCGACGCGCGCCGGGACGATCCAGAGGAGCGCCTCGTGGTTGCCGACCCGCGCCGTGGCGTCCGGCAGCCAGTCGCCCATCCCGAACGCGTGTGAAACGACGCGCGTGCCGGGCGCGAGCGCGAGGATCTTCGGCCGCAGCTTCAGGTTGATCGAGGTAAGGAGATACAGGGTGAGCACCGTCGCCTGGCTGAAGTCCGCCTCGAAGAAATCGCCCTGCGCGAAGCGCACGCGGGCCGCGACGCCCGCCTTCGCCGCCTCGCGGCGCGCGATCTCCACGAGCTCGGGCTCGAATTCGATGCCGAGCGCGCGCGCGCCGAAGCGCCGCGCCGCGGCGATCGCGATCCGCCCGTCGCCGGAGCCGAGGTCGATCACGAAGTCGTCGGGGCCGACGCGCGCCATCGCGAGCATCCGGTCCACCAGGTCGTCGGGCGTCGGCACCCACATCACGTCCTTGCCGTCCCACGCCCGGTCCGGCACCTCGACCTGCGCTCGTGCCGCGAGCGGCGCGAGCGCGAGGGCGGCGAGGACACGGCGGCGGGAGATCATGGTCGGCGAGTGTAGCAGCGCGGCCGCCGCGCCCGGCGCGGGTATCATCCCGCCATGACCCTCACCGAGCTGCGCTACGTCGTCGCCGTCGCGCGCGAGCGCCACTTCGGCCGCGCCGCGGACGCCTGCTTCGTGAGCCAGCCGACGCTGTCCGTCGGCGTGAAGAAGCTCGAGGAGGAGCTCGGCGTCGCGATCTTCGAGCGCGGACCGGGGGAGGTCACGCTCACGCCCGCGGGCGAGCGCATCGTCGCGCAGGCGCAGCGCGTGCTCGAGGAAGCGGCGGCGATCAAGGCGATCGCGAAGCAGGGCAAGGATCCGCTCGCCGGGCCGCTGACGGTCGGCGTGATCTTCACCATCGGCCCCTACCTGCTGCCCCGGCTCGTGCCGCTACTGCACCGGCGCGCGCCGCAGATGCCGCTCTCGATCGAGGAGAACTACACCGCCGTGCTCGCGGAGAAGCTCAAGCGCGGCGAGATCGACGTGGCGATCGTCGCGCTCCCCTTCGAGGAAGCGGGCATCGCGACGCAGGCGGTGTACGACGAACCGTTCGTGGCGGCGCTGCCGAGGGACCACCCCTGGGCAGCGCGCAAGTCGATCCGCGCCGACGAGATCGCGAAGGAGAGCCTGCTGCTCCTCGGCACGGGGCACTGCTTCCGCGACCAGGTGCTGAACGCCTGCCCGTCGCTCAACCGCTCCAGCGCGACGCCCGGCACCATCCAGAAGACCGTCGAGGGCTCCTCCCTCGAGACCATCCGGCTGATGGTCGCCTCGGGGCTCGGCCTGACCGTGCTGCCCGCGTCCGCGGTGCCGGTGAAGCCGCGCGCCGGCGATCTCCTCGCCTACGTCCCTTTCGCGCGGCCCGCTCCGGATCGGCGCGTCGTGCTCGCGTGGCGCAAGAGCTTTCCCCGCGCCGCCGCGGTGGAGGCGCTCCGCCAGGCGATCCTCGACGCCGACGTGCCGGGGATCACGCCGCTCCGCGAAGCGGGAGCGAAGGCCGGCGGCTGAGCGGGAGCGGGCGGGGCGCCCGGCCGCCGCCCGCCGGCGTCAGCGCGGCAGCTCCTCGAAGACGTTCGTCCAGACGTTCAGCACCTGCGAGGCGCCGGCGGCGTTGCCGGTGCGGATCTCCTTCACCACCTCGAAGGTCTGCATGTCGATCTTGTAGAGGTTCCCGTCGCCGGCGTTCGACACGTAGCCGTAGCGCCCGTCGGCGGTGAAGGCGATGTGCCCCATGCGCCCCTTGCCGATGGTGAGGTCGCGCACGGTCGCGAGTGTCCTCGCGTCGAGGATCGTGATCACGTTGTTGCCGTAGTTCGTGATCACCGCGTAGCGGCCGTCGGGCGTGTTGTAGGCGTGGCCGATGCCCGTGGACTTGGTGGTGGCGCGCGCGGCGAGCTTGCGCGTGGCGGCGTCGAATGCGACCACCTCGGTGCCGGCGAGGTTGCTGCCCGGGCCGCGGTTCAGCATCAGGAAGAGCCTCCCGTCCTGGGTGAAGTTGCCGTGGTGGCCCTCCAGGACGTCCTGACCCTCGAGCGGCATGTCGACGCGCGCGACCATGGGCATGCCGGGCTGCGTCAGGTCGTAGATCAGCGCGGCCGGCCGCTCCGTCACGCGGTCCTTGCCCTCGACGACGAGCCAGAGCTCGCGCCCGTCGGGCGACGGCACCGGGTAGTGCGGCGCCGAGGGCGTCCTGATCCGCCGCACCGACCAGTCGCGCGTGTCGATCACCGCGAGGGTGTTGTCAACGCGGTCGAGCGTGAAGGCGTAGCGCGAGTCGTAGCTCCAGCTGTTGTGCATGGACGTCACGGCGTTGGGCGCCGGCTTCCCGGCGATGTCGAGCTCGACCACCTGGCCGACGCTGTCGGTCGCCGTGTCGATGAAGGTCACGCGCAGCTTGCCGCCGTCGAGCCCCCAGTGGTTCACCATCACCCACCTGCCGTCGGGGCTCGCCAGCGGGTGCTTCGGCCGGTTCCCGGTCGGGATGCGTGCCGTGACCGCGCGCTTGTCGAGGTCGATCACGGTGACGGTGGTGCCCCCGGGTGCTTCGGAACCGACGTAGACCTTCTTGCCGTTCGGCGTGGTCGTGCCGAGCGCGCCGCCCGGCGCCGTCGCGAGCTCCGCGGTGACCGCGTCCGACCGGGTGTCCACGATGTACGCCGTGCCCTTCCCGCCGTGCAGGTGCACGACCTCGGCCGGCCAGACCACGGACGATTTCGACGGCGCACCGGTGGTGGCGCAGCCGGCGACGAGCGCGCACGCGGCAGCGCCCAGCAACAGCTTCTTCATCTTCTCCTCCTCTGCGACGGATCGGTTGCCTGCCCGCTGCGTCCGCGGGCAGGCAACGCTAGCACGGCCCGACCTGCCCGCCTACCGGATCGGGCGGCGCGGACAATCGAAAAAATCGATCAACCGATACGCGCGGGCCGGAGACGCACGTCGACCGCGTCGCCGACCGTGACCGTCGTTCCCGCGCCGGCGGCGAGAACGCAGAGCGTCCCGAAGGTCACACCGCCGTCCGCGCGCGCGTCGGCGCGGTAGGCGCCGAGCGTCGCCATCGGTTCGGCGGCGCTCGTTCCCGTCTCCTGGTCCACGCAGGGAATCTCGCAGCGCACGCAAGGCTTGAGGGCCTTGAGCACGAGCCCGCCGATCGCGAGCGTCTCGATGCGGTCCTCGGCGTACGGCTCGAGCCCGGAAAGGACGATGTTCGGGCGAAAGCGGTCCATCGGCACCGGCGGCGCGCCCGCACCCGCGAGACGCAGGTTGAGGTCGTCGAGGGACGCCTGCGCGGTGATGAGCAGCGGCGCGCTGTCGGCGAACCGGTAGGCGATCTCCGCGCCGCCGGTGCGCCGCCGGCTCACCAGCCGCCGCGCGTGGGGGTGGAGCTTCGCGAGCCGCGCGCCGCGTCCGAGGAACGTGCTGAACCACGCGGCGACGTAGTCGCCCTCGTCGACGGCGTCCACGACGTCGTTCCAGACCGAAACCTTCCTCACCACGCCGGGCTCGTCCTCCTCGACCTCGATCGGCAGGTCGATCCCGAGCATGCCGGGGGCGCGGATGGCGAGCTCGCCGAGACGGATCGCGGTGCGCACGAGCGCGAGGCGCGGCGCTTCCCGCTGCGAGAGGAACTCGCCGTGGTCGTCCACCACCATCCACAGGCGATCGATCTCGATGCCGGCCTCGCCGACCGCCGCGCGGGCAAGCGCGATGCCGCCGCAGGACTTGATCGGGTAGGTGTGGAGCGATGCGATGCGTGCCATGTCGTCGTTCGCGCGCTGTGGCCGGGTAGCGCGGGGGTGCATGCCGCGGCGCATGGGCCTCGGCCTCGCCGGGGACACGGCGGGTCGAGCGCTGCGCGTTCCGGGAGGCCGTCCCCTCGCGCCCAGCGCGGCCTCACGCCGGGCCGATTATCCGCGCCCCTTCGCTCGCGCGCGCGAGCCGCGCTAAACTGGCGCTTGCCGCCCGCCCGGGTGCGCCGCCTCCCCGACAAGAGCTACCAACGAGGAAAGCCGCCATGACCGACTCGGTCAAGTACGTTCTCGACGAGACCCGCATCCCGAAGTCCTGGTACAACCTCCAGGCCGACCTGCCGAAGCCCCTGCCCCCGGTGCTGCACCCGGGCACCCACAAGCCGGTGGGTCCCGACGACCTCGCCCCGCTCTTCCCGATGGACCTGATCCTGCAGGAGGTGACGCAGGAGCGCGAGATCCCGATCCCGGAGCCGGTGCGCGACGTGTACCGCCAGTGGCGGCCGTCGCCCCTCTACCGCGCGCGGCGCCTCGAGAAGGCGCTCGGCACCCCGGCGCGCATCTACTACAAGTACGAGGGCGTGAGCCCCTCGGGGAGCCACAAGCCGAACACCGCGGTGCCGCAGGCGTTCTACAACAAGCAGGCCGGTGTGAAGAAGCTCACCACCGAGACCGGCGCCGGCCAGTGGGGCTCGTCGCTCGCGTTCGCCGGCGCGGTGTTCGGGCTCGCGGTGGACGTGTACATGGTGCGCGTCTCCTACGACCAGAAGCCCTACCGCCGCGCGCTCATGGAGACCTACGGCGCACGCTGCGTGCCCTCGCCGTCCAACGAGACCCAATCCGGCCGCGCGATCCTCGCCCAGCGCAACGACCATCCGGGCTCGCTCGGCATCGCGATCTCCGAGGCGGTCGAGATGGCGGCGCAGCGGGAGGACACCAAGTACGCGCTCGGCTCGGTGCTCAATCACGTGCTGCTGCACCAGACCGTCGTCGGGCAGGAGGCGATGGCGCAGATGGAGATGGCGAACGACTACCCCGACGTCATCGTCGGCTGCACCGGGGGCGGCTCGAACTTCGCCGGCATCGTGTTCCCGTTCCTCGGCGCGCAGCTGCGCGGCGGCAAGAAGGTGCGCATCGTCGCGGTCGAGCCGGCGGCCTGCCCGAGCCTCACGCGCGGCAAGTACGCGTTCGACTTCGGCGACACCGGGCATCTCACGCCGCTCGTCAAGATGCACACCCTCGGCTCGACGTTCACGCCGCCCGGCTTCCACGCCGGCGGGCTGCGCTACCACGGCATGGCGCCGATGGTGAGCCACATCAAGGAGCTCGGCCTGATCGAGGCGGTCGCCTACCACCAGACGAAGTGCTTCGATGCCGGTGTGATGTTCGCGCGCAGCGAGGGCATCCTGCCCGCGCCCGAGGCGAACCACGCGGTGAAGGGCGCGATCGAGGAGGCGCTGAAGTGCAAGGAGGAGGGCGTCTCGCGCGCGATCCTCTTCAACCTCTGCGGCCACGGCCACTTCGACATGCAGGCGTACATGGACTACTTCGCCGGCCGGCTCACCGACCAGGAATACGACGAGGCCGAGCTCGCGATGGCGCTCGCCGGCCTGCCGAGCGTGAAGGAAGCCGCGTAAGGCGAACGGCGCCCGGGCGGGGCCCGGGCGCGAGACCCTTGGCCAGACGCCAGATCCGCATCGGCGCGGGCGCGGGCTTCCAGGGCGACCGGCTCGAGCCGGCGGTCGTGCTCGCCGCGCAGGGCGAGCTCGACTACCTCGTCCTCGAGTGCCTCGCCGAGCGCACCGTGGCGACCGCCCAGCGCGAGCGCCTGCGCGACCCGAGCGCGGGCTACGACCCGCTCCTCGAGACGCGCATGGAGGCGCTGCTGCCGATCGTCGCGCGCAATCGCGTGCGCCTCATCACCAACATGGGGGCCGCGAACCCGCGCGCCGCGGGCCGCAAGGTCGCGGAGATCGCCAGGCGCCTCGGCCTGAGGCTGCGCGTCGCGGTGGTGACCGGCGACGACGTCGCAGCGCGCATCCGGCCCGACATGACGGCGCTCGAGTCGGGGCGGCCGCTCGCCGATTACGGCGAGATCGTCTCCGCGAACGCCTATCTCGGCGCCGACGCGCTGCAGGGCGCGCTCGCGCGCGCCGCCGACGTCGTCGTGACCGGCCGGGTCGCCGATGCGTCGCTCTTCCTCGCGCCGATGGTCTTCGAGTTCGGCTGGCGGCTCGACGACTGGGACCGGCTCGCGCGCGGCACCGTGATCGGCCACCTCCTCGAGTGCGCGGGCCAGGTGACGGGCGGCTATTTCGCCGATCCCGGCGTGAAGGACGTGCCCGACCTCGCCCATCTCGGCTTCCCGTTCGCGGACGTCGACGCCGACGGGTTCGGCGTCATCGCGAAGGTCGCCGGCACCGGCGGCGCGGTGACCGCGCGCACCGTCAAGGAGCAGCTCCTCTACGAGGTCACCGACCCCACCGGCTACGTCACGCCCGACGTCGTCGCCGACTTCCGCAGCGTGCGCATCGCCGAGGTCGGCAAGGACCGCGTGGCCGTCGGCGGCGCCACCGGGCGCGCGCGGCCCGAGACGCTCAAGGTGAGCGTCGGGTACCACGCCGGCTGGGTGGGCGAAGGCGAGATGTCCTACGCCGGCGCCAACGCGCGCGCGCGCGCCGCGCTGGCGGCCGAGGTCCTGCAGGAGCGGCTCGGCGCCGACATCCCGTCGCTGCGCATCGACCTGATCGGCATCGACGCGGCGCACCACACGAGCTTCGGCTATCCCCACGATCCCTACGAGGTGCGCCTGCGCGTGGCCGGCCGCACCGAAACGCGCGAGCACGCCGAGCGCATCGGCTGGGAGGTCGAGGCGCTGGCGACGAACGGCCCGGCGGGCGGCGGCGGGTTCTGGCGGCACGTCGGCGATCGGATCGGGATCGTCTCGACCCTGCTGCCGCGCACCGAGGTGCTCACCGCGGCCGCCTCGGTGGAGGCAAGGCGTGAAGCGAAAGCTCGCTAACCTCGCCCACTGCCGCGCGGGCGACAAGGGCGACACGCTGATCCTGTCGCTCTTCCCGTTCCGCGACGAGGACTTCCCCACCCTCGTGGAGAAGGTCACCGCGGACGCGGTGAAGGCCCACCTCGGCCACGTGGTGAAGGGCGCGGTGCTGCGCTACGAGCTCCCCAACCTGCCCGCGCTGCAGTTCGTGTGCGAGCGGGCACTCGAGACGGGCGTCACCACGTCGCTCGCGCTCGACCCGCACGGCAAGACGATGAGCTACGCGCTGCTCGAGATGGAGATCTGACGCGCGTTCGAGAGGAACCGCGAAGGCGCGAAAGGCGCCAAGGTGCGCGAAAGACAGCTGATGTGTCGGGCCTCGCGGCCGCCTTGCGTTGACGGTCGTAGCCGGGCGCGCCTGCCGCTGACGCCTCTTTTCGCGCGCCTTGGCGTGCTTCGTGTCTTTGCGGTTCCCCGCTACCCGCGCGCCGCGCGCGCCTCGGACCTGCAGATCGTCCGCGGACAGGGGAACCGGTAGTAGAGCTCGTTGAGATAGACGCTCACGTCGTCGATCTCCTCGGCGGTCCACGGGCTCCCCGCCTCGCGGCTCCAGCGCACGACCTGCGCGCGCACGCCCTCGAAGTCGGTCGCCTTGCGCGCGCTGCGGTTGTGCACGCTCGTCGAGTGGCACGCGATGCAGCGCGTCTCGTAGAGCGCCCTGCCCCGCGCCGCGTCCTGCGCGTGCGCCGCGAGCGGTGCTGCCAGCGCCGCCGCGAGCGGGGCCACGGTGAGAATTCGCATCGGGTTGCAGACCTCCCTGTCGGGCGGCGGCCGCGAGGCCATGGGCCGCCGGGCGCCACTATACCGGCGCGGGCACCCGCACGCACACGCCGGTGCCAGCCATTGGATGCCAAGGGGCCGCACGCCCCTCGGAATCCCCGGTTTCCAGTGACGCGGGACGCGCTCCTTGCCTTGGCGAAGCCTGCGCGCGCTTCGTCCCCGGTGTCGATGCGGCCCCTTGCATCGGTCTGATAGACTCGGCCGCGGGTCCGATGCCGCTTCCCATCGCCTACCGTTCCGCCCGCGACCTCGCCGCGCTCGTGCGGCGCGGGCGCATCTCGAGCGTCGCGCTGCTCGACCTCTACCTCGAGCGCCTCGCGCGGCACAACCCGAAGCTGAACGCGATCGTGGTGCGCGATGTCGAGCGGGCGCGGCGGCGGGCGCGCGCCGCCGACCGCGCCGCGGCGCGCGGCGAGCGCTGGGGCCCGCTCCACGGCGTGCCGATGACGATCAAGGAGTCCTTCGACGTCGCCGGCCTGCCATCGACGTGGGGCATCCCGGCGCTCGCGAACAACGTCGCGGCGGCGAACGCGGTCGTGGTCGAGCGCCTGCTTGCCGCCGGCGCGGTGATCTTCGGCAAGACGAACGTCCCGCTGCTCCTCTCCGACTGGCAATCCTTCAACGCCGTCTACGGCACCACCAACAATCCCTGGGACGTGACGCGCGTTCCCGGCGGCTCCTCGGGCGGCTCGGCAGCGGCGCTGGCCGCAGGGCTGACGGCGCTCGAGTACGGGTCCGACATCGGCGCGTCGATCCGCAACCCGGCGCACTACTGCGGCGTGTACGGCCACAAGCCGACGTTCGACATCGTGCCGCTGCGCGGCCACGCGCTGCCGGGCAGGCTCCCGAAAATGGACATCGCGGTCGCCGGGCCGCTCGCGCGGAGCGCCGCCGACCTCGAGCTCGCGTTGAAGGTCACCGCCGGCCCCGACGTGATCGAAGCCGCGGGGCTGAAGCTCGCGCTCCCGCCGTGCCGCAGGGCGCGCCTGCGCGACTTCCGTGTTGCGGTGATGGTCGACCACCCGACCGCCGAGGTCGACCGCGCCGTGCAGGACCGGATCGCCGCCGTCGCCCGCTTCGCCGCGCGGCGGGGCGCGAAGGTGAGCGACCGGGCGCGCCCCGCGATCGATCCGCACGAGGCGCATCGCGTTTACGTCATGCTGCTGCGCGCCGAGACGTCGTCCGCCCTCGACGATGCGGCCTTCGCGCGCCAGCTCGAGGCCGCGCGGACCCTCCCGCCGGACACCGAGCAATACCACCGCTGGCTCGTCGAGGCGAACACCATGCGCCACCGCGACTGGCTCGCGTTCAACGAGGAGCGGCACCGGATGCGCCTCGCTTGGGCGGACTTCTTCCGCGAGTGGGACGTGCTCCTCTGCCCGACCGCGACGACCGCGGCTTTCCGTCACGACCAGCGGGGCGAGCGCTGGGAGCGGATGATCGAGGTGAACGGGAAGCCGCAGCCCACGACCACGCAGCTCTTCTGGGCGGGCTTCCCCAACATGGCTTACCTGCCCTCGACCGTGGCGCCCGCGGGGCTCACGCCCGAGCGGCTCCCGGTGGGCGTGCAGATCGTCGGCCCGCAATACGGCGACCTCACCACCATCGGCTTCGCGAAGCTCCTCGAGCGCGAGCTCGGCGGGTTCGTGCCGCCGCCGGGCTACGAATAACCGGCACGGCCATCGCTGGGTCCCGGCGGAGCGGCCCGCGCGACGAAGAAGCGACAGGCCCGGCTCATCGCCGGGCCTTTGATTCAGGCGCGAGGAGCCGCGCTCACCGGCGCCGGCGGGCGAACGCGAGTCCCGCGAGCGCGAAGCCGAGGAGAGCGAGCGTGCCCGGCTCGGGCACGCCGGCGGGCTCGGTGCTGTCGTAGAAGGTCAGGTATTGGAGTGTCCCGCGCAGGTCGGACCAGATCCCGCTGGTGATGATCTCGCCGGGCTTGTCGCCGGCGAAGATGATGTCCTGGAGCTCGGCATTCGCGTCTTTCATCGTCACCACGAAGTACCGAACGGGTTCCGCGTCGTTGGGGGGCGGGATCTCCTTCGCATATTTCCATGCGCCGGAACCGCCGTCGAACCCGAAGTCGATAGGAAACTCGAAGTTCTTTGCCTCGAGGCCGGAGTCGGCGACAGGGAGATACGAGAAGTCGGCCACTAGGCCGGAGTCGATGACGAACTCGAATCGGCCGACCGCCGCTGACGGTGAAAGGGCCGCGCCCGGGACATCCGGTTTCACGACGCATTTCGAGAGGTCGGCGCCACATTCGACCACGCCACGGATCTGTTGCGATGCGTAGGCGCCGACGATGGCCGAAAGCGCGCACGCCAAGGCGACGATCGCCTGGGCACGCCTGGGACCGCTGAAAAGCTCGTTGACCATTTCGCACGTCCTCCCGACCACCCTCGACCCCTGCGGCTTCTCCAAGCGACGGCAGAGCAAGAAGCGAGCCGACGCAAACGCTCACGCAAGTCGTTGATTTAATGGATCTGCGATGCGCGCCGCCGCGGGAGCGTAAGGATTTTCGACAGAGCGCGGAAGCGGCCACGCCGCTGCGTCACCATGCTTCGACGATGGAGGCAGGACGGCCCGGCCGGGCGGCGTCCGGGATCACCCGTCGCGGGAGCTCAGGACTTGCGCCGCGTGATGAGGAGCGCGTCGTCCACCACCTTGAGGGGCGTCCCGCCCCAGAGCAGCGCGGCATAGAAGTGCTCGGTGAGCTGCGCGGTTTCGAGGGCCTTCCACTTGGCGGCGTCGAGCAGGATCACCTGCCCGGTCATGCCCATCTCGCCGATGATCGTGAAGACGCCCTGGACGACCTCGCCGGACGGCGGCCGGTCCCACTTCACCGGCTCGATCGTCCCCACCGACCGGGGCGCCTCGCCCGGATGCACGTCGTAGACGCCGTTCGCGCCGTCGGCGGAGCGCAGCGCGCAGGCGATCCGCGAGCCTCTCGGTTTCATGTCGTACCCTCCCCCTCGCGAGCGCCGCTCGCCGCGCACGCCTCCCCGCTCGCGTGCTTGCCGGCGCTCCAGCCGCCGCGCGCGAGGAACCTCTCCGCGACCGCGGCCGCGGCCGGCTCGAGCGGCGTCGCCAGCGTATCGTTCCAGCGGTTGAGGAAACCGAAGAGCGCCACCACTGCGAGGATCTCCACGATCTGGCCGTCGCTCCAGTGCTGGCGCAGCGCCGCGAAGAGCTCGTCCGTGACGTCGTTCGGCTGCGAGCCGGCCGCGAGCGCGAAGTCGAGCGCGACCCGCTCCGCCTCGGAGTAAAGCGGCGAGGTACGGTATTCCCACAGCGCGTCGAGCTTCGCGTCGTCGATGCCGAAGTTCCGCGCGCCGAGCGCCGTGTGCGCC
This sequence comes from Burkholderiales bacterium, assembly GCA_026417035.1. Taxonomy (GTDB): domain Bacteria; phylum Pseudomonadota; class Gammaproteobacteria; order Burkholderiales; family SG8-39; genus JAOAEA01. The sequence goes on along the minus strand of JAOAEA010000077.1, from coordinate 3,377 downwards.
ATGCAGTAGCGGCAGCCGGCGGCGCGGCTCGCGAGATGCCCGACCAGGCGCCTGAACCCGAGGCCGACCTCGCCTTCCGGATCCATGACCGCGCCGTTGAGCGCCGCGAGCGCCTGCACCAGCTTCGGGCGGCGCTGCATCGTGAGCACCGAGTTCGGCGTGAACCCGAGGGTGCCGACGAAGAACCGGAAGTGCTCGGCGAGCTCCGGGGTGGCATCGGGCGGCAGCGGCTCCAGTCTCGCCATGGCTTCTCCGGGCCGGGAGGATAGCAGCGGCGCGCGCGTCAGTCGCTCGCCGCCCGCGACGCGTGGAACTCCTCCCACCAGCGGCGCGCCTCGTCGCGGCGCCAGGGGTGCGCCGCCAGCACCCGCGTCAGTACGTCGATCACGGCGTCCGCGCTCTGCGGCCGGTCGCGCGGATCCTTGGCGAGCAGGCGCGCGACCAGCTCGTCGAGCGCCGCCGGGATGCCGGGGCCAGCCAGTGCCGACACCCGCGGCGGCACGGTCTCGAGGATCGCGCGCTCGAGGTCGAGCGTCGTCTGCGCCTCGAAGAGGGGCCGGCCGGTGAGGAGGTTGAACGCCACCGCCCCGACGGAATAGAGATCGGCGAGCGGGTCGGCGACGCCGGGGTTGCCGATGCGCTCCGGCGCCATGTAGAGCGGCGTGCCCAGCACGCGCGCATATTGGGTGATGTCGCGCGCCTCCTCGCTGTAGAGGTCTTTCGCGAGCCCGAAATCCAGCACCTTGACGACGTCGTAGTCGCCGCCGCGCCGGCAGAGCATGATGTTCTGCGGCTTGATGTCACGGTGCACGAGGCCCTGGCCGTGCGCTTCGCGCAGCGCCTCGCACACGTGCTTCAGCGCGTGCGCCACGCGGGCCGGAGGCAGCGGGCCGTCGCGCTCGACCAGCGCCGCGAGCGTGACGCCCTCGAGATACTCCATGGCGTAGTAGAACGTGCCCTCGCGGGTGCGGCCGAAGTCGTAGATCTCGATCGCCGCCGGGTGGGTGAGCCGGCTCGCGAGCAACACCTCGCGCTCGAACCGGGCGACGACCTCGTCGGCCGTCATGTGCGGCTTGAGGATCTTGATGGCGGTCGGACGCTTCAGCAGCGCATGCGTGGCGCGGTAGACGGTGGACGTGCCGCCTTCGCCGATCCGCTCGCGGAGGCGGTAGGGCCCGAGCTGCTTGCCCTCGCGCCACGCCCGCTCGGCGAGCAGCCACGACAGGATGGCGACGCCGGCGCCGGTCATGGCGAACGCGAACACCACCCAATAGGCGGTGGTGAGGTAACGCAGCGGCGCGTACGCCTCCGCGGCACCGACCTCGACGCCGATGCCGATGCCGTAGTCGGGCAGCCACCGCCATGCGCCGACGACCTCCGCGCCGCGATAGTTGCGATACGGCTCGAGGAGGACGCCGCGATGCGCGGCCGGGTCGCTCATCATTCCGCCCGTGATCGCCGCCTGGGCGAGCTCGGTGAGCGGTCTCGCGCCGCCCTGCTTCGGGGCGCTCTCATCGGCCGCGGCGCCGCCGGGATCGCGCAGGAGCAGACGCCCGGTCGCTTCGTCGCGCACGACGCCATGCCGAGGGAGCTCGTCGGCGAAGCGGCTCTCCGAGAGCATGCGCCCGGCGCGGTCGAACGCGTACGCCTCGCCGGTCGTGCCGAGCCAGGCCGTGCCGAGGATCGCGCTGAAGCGCGCGTCGGCATAGACCCCGAAGCCGAACGCCGCGACCACGTCGCCGCGGCGGTCGCGGACCGGCGCCATGAACCACACGACGGGGCGCGGGAACCCGCGTGTGGGCCCGCTGAGCAGCCGCTCCTCCTCGGGGCGCGGCGTGAGGAAAGCCGTGTTCCCGGCGAAGACCGGCGCGAGCTCCTTCGCGACTTCGGGCGCGACCTGCCGGCCGACGAACTCGGGCACGCGCGACGCGATGATCTCGCCCGACGGGCTCACCGCCTTCACCGCGACGCGCCGCGGATCGGCGACGAGCGGGGCGAGCGCTTCGAGCAGTCGCGCCCGCGCGCCGGAGTCCCGCAGCGCTGCCGGGCTGGCGCCGTCGCGGGCCATCGCGGCGAGCTCGACGACGGAATCGTGGACGCCGGGAACGCGCGTCCACTGCGCGGCCTCCGCGCGGTTCTTCTCGATCCAGGCATCGACAGCGACGGCCTCCGCGTCGACGAGCGTCTGCAGGCTCGACGCGCGCAGCTCGCGCACCGAATTCTTGATGCCGAGGTATGCCCAGACGCCGAGCCCCACGAGCACCACGAGCAGGATCACCACGAGCTCGGCGCGCCGCGCGGGCGTGTCGAGGAGCACGAGGAGCGGCGAGGCGTGCCGGCGCGCGGCGCCCCCGGGCGCCGCGCGTTCGCTCTCCATCCAAGGAGGCACGCCGGCCATGGGCCATCATAGCCCACGGACCGGCGGACTTCGCGGCCGCGGCGCGCCACGCCGGCGGCACACCGCCCGCCGGCGGGTGCGTCGCGCAGGGGTGTAGGATCGGCAGCGCGAGCGCTGGACCCGGCCGGGCCGCGAGGACGCAGATGCAGATCGTGCGCGCCGATCTCACGACACCTCCCGATCCGTGGGGAGCGGTGGTCGTCATCGACGTGCTGCGCTCCTTCTCGACGGCGGCGTACGCCTTCGCCGCGGGCGTGCGCGTCATCCACCCGGTGGGAAGCATCCCCGAGGCGCTGGCGGTGCGGGCCTCGCTCCCCGACGCGCTCACCATCGGCGCCGCGCCGGGCGGCTGGCCGGTTCCGGAGTTCGACCTCGCGAACTCGCCCGCGGCGCTCGCCGGGTTCGACCTCGCCGGGAAGGAACTCGTCCACTGCACGGCGGGCGGCGTGCACGCGCTCCTGGCGTGGCAGAGCGCGCCATGGATGTTCGCGGCGAGCCTCGTCTGCGCGCGGGCCACCGCGCGCGAGCTGCGGCGCCTCGCGCCCGCGCGCGTCACCCTCGTGACGACGGGCCAGTGGACCGACCGCGATGGCGACGAGGACTTCGCCTGCGCCGACTACATCGAGGCGCTGCTCGCCGACGCCTCGACCGATCCCGCGCCATACGTCGCGCGCGTGCGCCAGTCGGACTTCGCCCGCCGTTTCACCGGCGCCGCCGGCGCCGCGCATCCCGCGGCGGACCTCGACTGCTGCGCGGCGGCGGACCGCTTCGACTTCGCGCTGCAGGCGGTGCGCCGGGGCGCTCGCATGGTGCTCGCGCCGCTCGCGTGAGCGAGCGAGCGGAGCCGCCGCTGCGGCGGTGGAAAGCAAAACGCCCATCCCTGCTGCGGGCGAGGGATGGGCGTTTTCGGGTGGGTCTGCCTGGCGGTGACCTACTTTCGCGCGGGCTACACCGCACTATCATCGGCGCTGCGTCGTTT
>JAOAEA010000076.1 GCA_026417035.1 Burkholderiales bacterium | reverse complement strand
GGTTTCCGGCGCGCGCGCCTCGCCGGGAGCGGGCGCTTCGGGGGCCTGGTTCGTCGCACTCATGGATCGGTTGCCTCGTTTCGTCCGCTCCCGCACGTTGGGGCGGTCCGACCGGTTTCAAGCCCCGTGGGAGAATCGCGGCCTCCGGGTGAACCCGCCTTCCGCCATGACCGAGCCGGTGAGGGAAGTCGATCTTCGCAACGAGCCGCCCGCGCGCGTGCAGACGGCCGCGTTCTACGAGGTGCGCGACCTCGCGCCGGGCGAGTCCGTGACGCTCGTGACCGGGGAGGACCCGGCGCTCATGATGGCGAGCCTCGACCTGCAGCTGCGCGAGACCCTCGCGTGGTCGATCGAGGCGGGGCCGGGCGTCTACCGGACACGGGTCCGGCTGCGGGCCGACACCGACCCGCGCGACGTGGTCGACCTCCTCGTGCGCGACCATCGGCGCCTCGACGAGCTCCTCGCGACGGCGCTGCGCCGGGTCAACACGGGCGACGCCGCCGGGGCGGCACCGCTCGTGCGCGAGTTCGCCGCCGCGATCCGGCGCCACGTCGAGCTCGAGAACGAGCTCCTCGCGCCGCTCCTGCCGCGGCCGCGCGGCGCCGACGGCGCGGACCATGTCGCGATCATGCTCGCCGAGCACGAGGAGATCCTGCGTCAGCTCGCCGAGGTGGAGGGCTGCTTCGCCGACGGCACCGCGCCCGAGGCCTGGGAGGTGGAGCCCTTCATCGCGATCCTCTCGGGGACGCTCGCGAAGCACGAGTATCGGGAGGAGGCGAACCTCTTCCCGCACTGGGGCGCCGCGCTCGCGAGCCTGGCCGAAGCGCGGCGCGCCGACCTGTTCGGCCGGGCCCGCGCGCTGCTCGCCGGTGCCTAGCAGCGTGATGCGAAACGCAGGAGCGACAGCGACGAGATCCGTGCGGGAAGGCCTTCCGCGAGCGAGACGCGCGTTTCGCGTCAGTGGGCTTTGGGGATCCAAAAGGGGCTGTGGCCCCTTGTGGATCAACTTCCTAGGCCGGGCGGCGGCCGCCCGCGCCTCAGGGCGCGGCCGCGGCGCGTCCGCTGCCGAACACGACCGCGCCGATCGCCCAGCTCACGAGCGAGTAGACGATCGAGCCGGCCACGGCCCACCAGAACCCGTCCACCTCGAAGCCCTCGAGGACGGAGCCCGCGAACCAGAAGAGGAGCCCGTTGATCACGAAGAGGAAGAGCCCGAGCGTGAGGATCGTCACCGGGAGCGTGAGCACGATGAGGATCGGGCGGATCACCGTGTTGAGGAGCCCGAGCACGAGCGCCACGACCAGCGCGGCCCCGAACCCGCTCACGTGTACCCCGGAGAGGACGTAGGGCAGGGCCAGGAGCGCGAGCGCGTTGATCGCCCAGCCGATCAGGATCTTCGTCATGCGTTCCTCCTTCGCGCGCCCGCCGCCCTCAGGCGGAGGCGCCCATCGCCCGCGCGCGGTCCCGGCTCGCCGCGGCGGCGCGCGCGGCCGCTTCGCGGTCTCGGCTCGTCGAGTACCACCCGCCCAGGTTCTCGAGGGCGATGCGCGCGAGCGCCCGGATCCAGTCGGCGCGCTCGTTGAGGCAGGGAATCACCCGGTATTGGCCCCCCCCCGCCGCGAGGAACGTGTCGCGTCCCTCCATGCCGATCTCCTCGAGCGTCTCGAGGCAGTCCGACACGAACCCGGGCGTGACGACGTCCACCTTGCCCACGCCCTCGCGCCCGAGGGCGGCCAGCACCTCGGCGGTGTAGGGCTTCAGCCACTCGGCCTTGCCGAAGCGCGACTGGAAGGTCGCCACCCACTGGCCGGGCGCCAGCTCGAGCTCTTCGGCGAGGAGCCGCGCCGTCTTCTGGCACTCGCAGTGGTAGGGGTCGCCGCGCTCGAGCGAGAAGCGCGGCAGGCCGTGGAAGCTCATCACCAGGCGGTCCGGCCGGCCTTCGGCGCGCCAGGTCTCGCGGATCGCGTCGGCGACCGCGCGGACGTAGGCGGGGTGGTCGTGGAAGTGCTTCACCAGCCGCACCTCGGGCGGGTTGCGGGTCTCCATGAGGAAGCGGGCGACCTCGTCGAAGACGGTGGCCGTGGTGCTCGCCGCGAACTGCGGGTAGAGCGGCAGCACGAGGATGCGCTCCGCGCCGCCCGCCTTGAGGCTCGCGAGCACGTCGCGGATCGCGGGCACGCCGTAACGCATCGCGTAGGCGACGGTGAAAGGGGACGCGACCGACTGCCCGAGGTAGCCCTCGAGGAGCTTCGCCTGCCGCTCGGTGTGCACGCGCAGGGGCGAGCCCTCGGCCGACCAGATCGCCGCGTACTTCTCCGCGGACTGGCGCGGCCGGACGTTGAGCACGATGCCGTTCAGGATGAGCCACCATACCGGCCGGGGAATCTCGACCACGCGCGGATCGGAGAGGAACTCGCGCAGGTAGCGCTTCACGGCCGCGGGCGTCGGCTCGTCGGGCGTGCCGAGGTTCACGAGCAGGATCGCCGTCAGCGGCGTCCGGCCGTGCGCGAACGGCGGCTCCGGCCGGAAGCCCATCAGCGGGGCGCGAGCGCCGAGGAGAGCAGCTTCGCGGTCACGTCCACGATCGGGATCACGCGCTCGTAGGCCATGCGCGTGGGGCCGATCACGCCGACGGTGCCGAGCACCTGGCCGTTGACCTCGAAGGGGGCGGTGACGACGCTGCACTCGTCGAGCGGCGCGATGCCGCTCTCGTTGCCGATGAAGATCTGCACGCCCTGGGCGCGGTTCGACACGTCGAGGAGCTGCATCAGCGCGGTCTTGCGCTCGAAGAGCTCGAAGAGCTCGCGCAGGCGCGCCATGTTGGAGGCGAGGTCCTGGGAGTCGAGCAGCCGGCGCTCGCCGGAGACGACGTAGCTCTCGGCGCTCTCCGCGAGCGCCTCGGACCCCGCCTCGAGCGCCGCGGTCATCAGCCCGGTCATGTCCTGGCGCAGCTGCCGCAGCTCGTCGCGCACGCGCTCGCGGATCTCGGCGAGGGTGAGGCCCGCGTAGTTCTGGTTGATGAAGTTCGTCGCGGTGGCGAGCTCCGCGGGCGTGTAGGCCCGCTCGGTGAAGAGGATGCGGTTCTGCACGTCGCCCTCGGGCGTGACGATGATCAGGAGCACCCGCTTCTCGGAGAGCCCCAGGAACTCGATGTGCCGGAAGGCCGGCGCGCGGCGGCGCGGCGCCACCACCACGCCCGCGAACTGGGTGAGCTCGGAGACGAGCTGCGAGGCCTGGGCGAGGAGCCGCTGCGGGTGGTCGGGGTGGAGGTTCCCTTCGAGCTGCTCGATCTCGATCTGCTCCAGCGGCCGCAGGGTGAGCAGGCTGTCGACGAAGAAGCGGTAGCCGCGCTGCGTCGGCACCCGGCCGGCCGAGGTGTGCGGGCTCGCGATGAACCCCATCTCCTCGAGGTCCGCCATCACGTTGCGGATCGTCGCCGGCGAGAGGTCGAGCCCGGAATAGCGCGACAGCGTGCGCGAGCCGACGGGCTCGCCCTCGGCGATGTAGCGCTCGATGAGGACCTTGAGCAGCGCCTTCGCGCGCTCGTCCGGTGCGGGTCGCTCCAGCATGCCAAGGATTCTACACGGCGGTCTCGGGGCACGCGGGTGCCGCCCGGGACATGGCGGCGCGGCGCGCCCGTATGCTCTAATTCGGGCCGATGCCTCCCGCCTTCAAGACCGTCGCGCTGATCGGCCGCTACAAGAGCCAGGACGTCGCCGGCCCGCTCGTCGAGCTGGGCGAATTCCTCGGCGCGCACGGCTGCACGGTGCTCGTCGACGCCGAGACGGTGGCGGCGAGCGGCGTCACCGCGTTCGCCGCGGCGAGCTACGAGGACATCGGCGCGCGCGCCGACCTCGCGGTCGTGCTCGGCGGCGACGGCAGCATGCTCTCGGCGGCGCGCTGGCTGGCGCCGTTCGGCGTGCCGCTCGTCGGGGTGAACCAGGGCCGGCTCGGCTTCATGACCGACATCGCGGCCGGGCGCATGCGCGAGTCGATGGCGGCGCTCCTCGCGGGCCGCTACACCCTCGAGGAGCGCACGATGCTCGCGGCGACCCTCGAGCGCGCCGGCGAGACCATCCTCTCCACCGTGGCCCTGAACGACGTCGTGGTGAGCAAGGGCGCGGCGGGGCGCCTGATCGAGATCCTCGTCCACATCGACGGCCAGTTCGTCTACGACCTGCGCTCCGACGGGCTCATCGTCGCGACGCCCACGGGGTCGACCGCCTACGCCCTCTCGTCGAACGGGCCGATCATCCAGCCGGGCGTGCCGGCGATCGCGCTCGTCCCGATCAGCCCGCACACGCTGTCCAACCGGCCGATCGCGGTCACCGACTCGGCGGCGATCGTCGTCACCGTGAAGCGCGCGCCGGGCGCCCGGCTGCACTACGACGGCCACCCGCAGAACGAGCTCGTCGAGGGCGACCGGGTGAAGCTCGAGCGGGCACCGCGCCGCGCGCGGTTCGTGCACCCGCCCGGCTACGACTATTTCGCGATGCTGCGCGAGAAGCTCCACTGGAGCGAGAGCCTCTTCTAGCCGGGCCGATGCTGCTGCGCCTCTCGATCCGCGATTTCGCGATCGTCGATCGCCTCGAGCTCGAGTTCCAGCCCGGCTTCACCGCGCTCACCGGCGAGACCGGCGCGGGCAAGTCGATCCTGATCGACGCGCTCGCGCTCGCGCTCGGCGAGCGCGCCGACGCCGACGTCGTGCGCGCCGGAGCCGACCGCGCGGAGGTGGTCGCCGAGTTCGCCATCGAGGGCGTCCGCGGCCTCGACGCCTGGCTCGCCGACGCGGCGCTCGAGGGCGACCCCGGGCGGCTGCTGCTGCGGCGGGTCGTGGACCGGGGCGGCCGCTCGCGGGCGTTCGTGAACGGCCATGCCGCGACCGTCCAGCAGCTGCGCGAGGCGAGCGACGCGCTCGTGGACATCCACGGCCAGCACGCGCACCAGTCGCTGCTGCGCGCCGACGCGCAGCGCGAGATCCTCGACGCGCACGCGGGCCTCGCCGCGCTCGCGCAGGAAGTCGCGGCCGCCTGGGGCGTCTGGCGCGGCGCCGCGCGGGCGCGCGCCGAGTCGGAGAGCGACGCCGCCGCGCGCGCCGCCGAGCGCGAGCGCCTCGCCTGGCAGGCCGACGAGCTCGAGCGCCTCGCGCCGAAGGACGGCGAATGGGACGCGCTCTCCCAGGAGCACTCGCGGCTCGCGCACGCCGCGAGCCTCGCCGAGGGTGCGCGTCTCGCGCTCGAAGCGGTCACCGAAGGCGAGGGCGCGGCCTCGGCGGCGGTGTCGGCGGCGGCGTCGCGGCTGCGCGCCCTCGTGCAATACGACGCCGCGCTCGGCGAGATCCTCGTCATCCTCGACTCGGCCGCGGCCGAGATCCAGGAGGCGGGCTACGGGTTGCGCCACTATCTCGACCGCGTGGAGCTCGACCCGGCGCGCCTGCGCGAAGTCGAAGCGCGGATCGACGCATTGCACGGGGTGGCGCGGAAGTTCCGCGTGGCGCCCGCCGAGTTGCCGGCGCTCGCGCGCGAGGCGGCCGCCAGGCTCGCCGCGCTCGACGTCGCCGCCGATCCCGAAGCGCTCGCTGCGCGCGAGGTCGAGGCGAAGCGGCGCTACGCGGAGCTCGCGGCGCGGCTCTCCGCGGGGCGCGCCGCGGCCGCGGAGAAGCTCGCCCGGCAGGTGACCGCGGCGATGAAGGAGCTCGCCATGGGCGGCGGTCGCTTCGAGGTCGCGTTGCGCCCGGTGGAGGGCGGCTCGGCGGGCGGCGACGAGGCGGTCGAGTTCCTGGTGACCACCAACCCCGGCGTGCCGGCGCGGCCGCTCGCGAAAGTCGCCTCGGGCGGCGAGCTGTCGCGCATCTCGCTCGCGCTCCAGGTGATCACGAGCCGCACGACCCGCGTGCCGACCATGATCTTCGACGAGGTCGACGCCGGCATCGGCGGCGCCGTCGCCGAGATCGTCGGCCGCAAGATGAAGGCGCTCGGCGCGGGACGCCAGGTGCTGTGCGTGACCCACCTCCCGCAGGTGGCGGCGCAGGCCGACCACCAGTGGTCGGTGGCGAAGGCTCCGGCGGAGGGCGCCGTGCGCAGCCGCGTGACGCCGCTCTCCGGCAAGGCGCGCATCGAGGAGATCGCGCGCATGCTCGGCGGCACCGAGATCACCGCGACGACGCGCAGGCACGCTGCGGAGCTCCTCGGCGAGGCGGCGCGGTAGCGCAGCGGCGCGATTTGCCCGGCGCGGCGGCGCTCGGCTACAATCCCGCCCCTTGCAGGCGCGTAGCTCAGCTGGTTAGAGCACCACCTTGACATGGTGGGGGTCGTTGGTTCGAGTCCAATCGCGCCTACCAGGCTTTCCCGACGCGAGGCGACCCCGGGCTTGCGGACCCGGACGGCGCGGCACCGATCCCGGCCCGGCCGAGTCCGCCACGACCGAGTGCGGCCCGACCGGTTGGCCCCGATCGCACCACGCGCCCATGGTCAACATCACGCTCCCCGACGGTTCGCGAAAGAGCTTCCCCGGCCCGGTGACGGTCGCCGAGGTCGCTCGGTCGATCGGCCCCGGCCTCGCCAAGGCGGCCCTCGCCGGCCGGGTCGACGGGAAGCTCGTCGACACCTCCCACCGCATCGAGCGCGACGCCGCGCTCGCGATCGTCACCGATCGCGACCCCGACGGCCTCGAGATCCTGCGGCATTCGACGGCGCACCTCCTCGCCTACGCGGTGAAGGAGCTCTTCCCCGACGCGCAGGTGACGATCGGGCCGGTGATCGAGAACGGCTTCTACTACGACTTCGCGTACAAGCGCCCCTTCACGCCCGAGGACCTCGCGGCGATCGAGAAACGCATGGCCGAGCTCGCGAAGCGGGACATCCCGGTCGCGCGCGAGGTGTGGCCGCGCGACAAGGCCGTCGACTTCTTCCGCTCGATCGGCGAGCACTACAAGGCGGAGATCATCGCCTCGATCCCCGAGGGCGAGGAGGTCTCGCTCTACCGCGAGGGCGACTTCGTCGACCTCTGCCGCGGGCCGCACGTCCCGTCCACGGGCAGGCTGAAGGTCTTCAAGCTGATGAAGGTCGCCGGCGCCTATTGGCGCGGCGACGCGAAGAACGAGATGCTCCAGCGCATCTACGGCACCGCGTGGGCGAAGAAGGAGGAGCAGGACGCCTACCTGCACATGCTGGAGGAAGCCGAGAAGCGCGACCACCGCAAGCTCGGCCGGCAGCTCGATCTCTTCCACGTGCAGGACGACGCGCCCGGCATGGTGTTCTGGCACCCGAAGGGCTGGGCGCTCTGGCAGCAGGTCGAGCAGTACATGCGCGGCGTGTACCGCGACAACGGCTACCAGGAGGTGCGCTGCCCGCAGATCCTGGACGTGTCGCTCTGGCAGCGCTCGGGACACTGGGACAACTACCGCGAGAACATGTTCTTCACCGCCTCGGAGAACCGGGAGTACGCGGTGAAGCCGATGAACTGCCCGGGCCACGTGCAGATCTACAACAGCGGCCTGCACAGCTACCGCGACCTGCCGCTGCGCTACGGCGAGTTCGNCGCCTGCCACCGCAACGAGCCCTCCGGGGCACTGCACGGGATCATGCGCATCCGCGCGTTCACGCAGGACGACGGGCACATCTTCTGCACGCCGGGCCAGGTCGAGGCCGAGGTCGTCGCCTTCCACCGCCTGGCGCTCAGGGTGTACGCGGACTTCGGCTTCGACGACGTGTCGGTCAAGCTCGCGCTGCGCCCGGAGAAGCGGCTCGGCTCCGACGAGGTCTGGGACGAGGCCGAGCGCGACCTGCGCGCCGCGCTCTCGGCCTGCGGCGTCGCCTGGACGGAGCTCCCGGGCGAGGGCGCCTTCTACGGCCCGAAGATCGAGTACCACCTCAAGGACTCGATCGGCCGCTCCTGGCAGCTCGGCACGATGCAGGTCGACTTCATGATGCCGGGGCGCCTCGGCGCCGAGTACGTGGCCGAGGACAACAGCCGCAAGGTCCCGGTGATGCTGCACCGGGCGATCGTCGGCTCGATGGAGCGCTTCATCGGCATCCTGATCGAGCACTACGCGGGCGCGCTCCCGGTCTGGCTCGCCCCGGTCCAGGCCGTGGTGCTCAACATCTCCGAGCACCAGGCGGACTACGCGCGCGCGGTCGCCGTGGGGCTGCGGCAGGCCGGTTTCCGCGTCGAGGCGGATTTGCGGAACGAGAAAATAACGTATAAGATTCGCGAACATAGCCTGCAGAAACTGCCCTACCTCCTGGTCGTGGGCGACCGGGAGCGGGAGAGCGGGCAAGTGGCCGTTCGCGCACGCGGGAACGCCGACCTCGGGGCGATGAGCCTCGCGGCGTTCACAGAGCGCCTCCGGGGGGAGGCGTCGCCGGGGCGGACGGCCTAGTTTTTCGACGAACCCGGGGAGAGAAACATCAGTCAGGACAAAGCGCAGCGGGTCAACCGCGAGATCACCGCGCCGGAAGTGCGCCTGGTGAAGGACGACGGCGAGCAGCTCGGCATCGTGCCGATCGCCGAGGCCCTGCGGATGGCCGAGGAGATGGACGTGGATCTCGTCGAGATCGCGCCCCTCGCGAAACCGCCCGTGGCCAAGCTCATGGACTTCGGGAAGTTCAAGTACCGCGAGGCGAAGAAGGCGCACGAGGCGAAGCTCAAGCAGAAGCAGATCCAGGTCAAGGAGATCAAGTTCCGCCCGGGGACCGACGAGGGCGACTACCAGATCAAGCTGCGCAACCTGGTCAAGTTCCTCGAAGAGGGCGACAAGACGAAGGTGACGCTCCGGTTCCGGGGCCGCGAGATGGCCCACCAGGAATTCGGATTCCGTCTCCTCGAGCGGGTGAAGGCCGACCTCGAGCCCTACGGCGTGGTCGAGCAGTTCCCGAAGATGGAAGGCCGCCAGCTGGTGATGGTGCTGGCGCCGAAGAAGGGCGGCGCGGCGAAGAAGAAGCCCGCCGAGAAGCCGGCGGCGCAGGCCGCCGCGAAGGCAGCACCGAAGTCGTCGGCGACGCCGCAGTAGCGGCGGCACCGCGCGCGATCCCCCCGCCGGCGTGCGGGGGGAGCAGGGTCCCGCGACGAGCGGGTCGTAAAACAAGTGATGCCGCGGTCGGGCCGGTGCCCGGCGAAGCGCTCCGCCCGGAGCCACCCGGCGTCAGGCCAGACGGGAGTCGTCATGCCCAAGATGAAGACGAAGAGCGGCGCCGCGAAGCGTTTCCGCGTGCAAGGCGCGGGCGGCATCAAGCGTGCGAAGGCGAACCTTCGCCACATCCTCACCAAGAAGGCGCAGAAGCGCAAACGCAACCTGCGTGGCACGACGCAGGTGAGCGCCGCGGACAAGCCCGCGGTGCGCGCGATGCTGCCCTACTCCCGGTAAAGGACGAACGCCATGCCCCGAGTGAAACGCGGCGTCACCGCGCACGCCCGCCACAAGAAGGTCATCGACGCGGCCAAGGGTTACCGCGGCCGCCGCAAGAACGTCTTCCGCGTCGCCAAGCAGGCGGTGATGAAGGCGGGCCAGTACGCCTACCGCGACCGGCGCGTCCGCAAGCGCGAGTTCCGCGCACTGTGGATCGCGCGCATCAACGCGGCGGCGCGCGAGAACGGCCTCACCTACAGCGCGTTCATGAACGGCCTCAGGAAGGCGGCGATCGAGGTGGACCGCAAGGTGCTCGCCGACCTCGCCGTGTTCGACAAGCCGGCGTTCGCGCAGCTCGCCAGTCAGGCGAAGTCGAGCCTCGGCTGAGGCGCCGCGGCGCGCGGCGCGCAGGACGGGCCCGCACGCGCGGGCCCGGCGGTTCCCCGGATCCGGTGCGATGGAATCCCTCGAAGCGGTCGTGAGCCGCGCGCTCGCCGAGTTCGCGGCGACGGACGACGCCGCCGAGCTCGAGCGCGCCAAGGCGCGCTACCTCGGCAAGCAGGGCGAGCTCACCGCGCGCCTCAAGGCGCTCGGGTCGCTCGCCCCCGAGGCGCGGCGCGAGGCCGGCGCACGCATCAACGAGGCGAAGGACCGCATCGAGGCCGCGCTCGCGGCGCGCCGCGCGGAGCTCGCCAGCGCGCGGCTCGAAGCGCGCCTCGCCGAGGAGGCGATCGACGTCACGCTCCCCGGGCGCGGCCGCGGGCGCGGCAGCATCCACCCGGTCATCCGCACCTGGCGGCGCATCGAGGAGATCTTCGGCTCGATCGGCTTCGACGTCGCCGACGGCCCCGAGATCGAGACCGACTGGCACAACTTCACCGCGCTCAACCAGCCCGAGAACCACCCGGCGCGGTCGATGTACGACACGTTCTACGTGGACGGGCACGACGCGATCGGCAAGCCGCTCCTGCTGCGCACGCACACGAGCCCGATGCAGGTGCGCTACGCGCGCATGCACCGGCCGCCGATCAAGGTGATCGCGCCGGGGCGCACGTACCGCGTCGATTCCGACGCCACGCACTCGCCCATGTTCCACCAGGTCGAGGGCCTGTGGATCGACGAGGACGTGAGCTTCGCGGACCTGAAGGGCGTCTACACCGACTTCCTGCGCCGCTTTTTCGAGACCGACGACCTCAGAGTGCGCTTCCGGCCGTCGTTCTTCCCGTTCACCGAGCCGTCCGCCGAGATCGACATGATGTTCTCGAGCGGCCCGCTCGAGGGGCGCTGGCTCGAGATCTCCGGCGCCGGCGAGGTGCACCCGCAGGTGGTGCGCAACTTCGGCCTCGACCCGGAGCGCTACATCGGCTTCGCGTTCGGCTCCGGTCTGGAGCGGCTCACGATGCTGCGCTACGGCATCGGCGACCTGCGGCTCTTCTACGACGGCGACCTGCGGTTCCTGAGGCAGTTCGTGTGAACGGCTGCAACGCAGAGTGCGCAGAGACCGCGGAGAGCCGCAGAGGGATGGGAGCGGCAGCGCCGGAAGCAAGGTGCGACTGGGCGTGGAGCGGGCAACGCAGGCCATTCGCACTCGTCGTGCACTGCGGCGCTCTACGCCCTCGGCGTCCTCCGCGTTGAGGCCTTGAGGCCATGCAATTCTCCGAACGCTGGCTGCGCACGATGGTCGACCCCGCGTTGACCACCGACGAGCTGGCGCATCTGCTCACGATGTCGGGGCTCGAGGTCGAGGCGGTGCGCCCGGTCGCGCCCGGCTTCTCCGGCGTCGTGGTGGGCGAGGTGCTCGCCGTCGAGCGGCATCCGAACGCCGACAAGCTCACGGTGTGCCGCGTCGCCATCGGCAGCGGCGAGCCGTTGCAGGTCGTGTGCGGCGCGCCCAACGTGGCGGCCGGCATGAAGGCGCCGCTCGCGCTCGTGGGCGCGCGGCTTCCCGGCGAATCGCCCGACCGGCCGTTCGAGATCAAGGTGGCGACCGTGCGTGGCGTCGCGAGCCACGGGATGCTGTGCTCGGCGCGCGAGCTCGGGATGTCGGCCGACCACAGCGGCCTCCTCGTGCTCCCCGGCGACGCGCCGGTCGGCGCCGACGTGCGCCGCGTCCTGGCGCTCGACGACAGCGTCTTCGTCATCAAGCTCACGCCCAACCGCGCCGACTGCCTCTCGGTGCTCGGCGTGGCGCGCGAAGTGGCCGCGCTCACCGGCGCGCCGCTCGCGGTGCCGCCGATGGCGCCGGTGGCCGCGACCATCCGCGACCGGCTCCCGGTCGCGATCGAGGCGCCCGATCTCTGCGGGCGGTTCTCCGGCCGCGTCATCCGCAACGTGAACGCCGCGGCGCCGACGCCCGCGTGGATGGTCGAGCGGCTGGAACGCTCCGGGCAACGCCCGATCTCGGCGCTCGTGGACATCTCGAACTACGTGATGCTCGAGCTCGGGCGCCCTTCGCACATCTTCGACCTCGACAAGGTCGCCGGCGGGCTCACGGTCCGCTGGGGCCGGCCCGGGGAGACGGTCGCCCTGCTGAACGGCCAGACCGTCGCGGTGGACGCGTCGGTCGGCGTGATCGCCGACGCGCACGGCGTCGAGGCGCTCGCCGGGATCATGGGGGGCGAGCCCACGGCTGTGTCGGACGGGACGAGGAACATCTACGTCGAAGCGGCGTTCTGGTGGCCGGCGGCGATCGCCGGCCGGGCGCGGCGCTTCAACTTCACCACCGAGGCGGGGCATCGCTTCGAGCGCGGCGTCGACTTCGCCACCACGGTGGCGCATATCGAGCGCATCACCGCGCTGGTGCTCGCCATCTGCGGCGGGGAGCCGGGCCCGATCGACGACCAGGTGACGCGGCTGCCCGAGCGCCGGCCGGTGCGCATGCGCATCGCTCGCGCGCGCAAGGTGATCGGGATGCCGATCGCGGCGGACGAGATGGCGGCGATCTTTTCGCGCCTCGGGCTCGCCGCGGTCCGCGAAGGCGAGGGCGCGAACGAGGCGTTCGTGGTGACGCCGCCGCCGCACCGCTTCGACATCGAGCTCGAGGAGGACCTCATCGAGGAGGTCGCGCGCGTGCACGGCTTCGAGCACATCCCGGCGCATCCGCCGGTGGCGCGCGCGGCGATGCACGCGCAGCCCGAGGGCCGGCGCTCGCTGCACGACCTGCGCGAGCGCCTCGCCGCGGCGGACTACGCCGAGGTGGTGAACTTCAGCTTCGTCGAGCCGGAGTGGGAGGCCGACTTCGCCGGCAACGCCGATCCGGTGCGCCTGCTGAATCCGATCGCGAGCCAGCTCTCGGTGATGCGTTCGTCGCTCATCGGCGGGCTCGTCGCGAACATCCGCTACAACCTCAACCGCAAGGCCGAGCGCGTGCGCGTGTTCGAGGTCGGCCGCGTCTTCCTGCGCGCCCCGGGGGCGCCGGACGGCCCGCTCGCGGTCGCCGGGCTCGACCAGCCGATGCGCGTCGCCGCCGCGGCCTTCGGTCCGGCGCTCGAGCAGCAGTGGGGCGAGCCGACGCGCCCGGTCGATTTCTTCGACGTGAAAGGGGACCTGGAAGCGTTGATCGACCCCTTGCGCGCCCGCTTCGAGCCGGCCGCCCATCCGGCGCTGCACCCCCGGCGCGCGGCGCGCGTCTGGCTCGACGGCCGGCCGGCGGGCTGGATCGGCGAGCTGCACCCGCGCTGGCAGCAGAAGTACGAGCTCCCCGGGCCGGTGGTCGTGATGGAGCTCGACGCCGAGCCGCTGCGCACGGTGCCGCTGCCCGCGTACGAAGAGGTCTCGAAGTTCCCGCCGGTCATCCGGGACCGGGCGGTCGAGATCCCGGAGGCGGTGGCGGTCCAGGCGGTCATCGACGCGCTGGAGGCCCGCAAGCCGGCGGTCGTCCGAGCCCTGCGCGTGTTCGACCTCTACCGTGGAAAAGGTATCGGGCCGGGGCGAAAAAGCCTTGCGTTCCGGGTAGTTATGCAAGATACTCGCCGGACGCTCACCGACGCCGAAGCCGATTCCGTCATGGACGAGCTCACCCACGCCCTCGAGGCGCGGTTCGGCGCGAGACTGCGCAGCTAGGGAGAACCGGTGCCGCACGCATCGCATGCCTGGCACCGGGGAGCACGAGGGGGCGCCGCGCGGCCCTGCCCCCGCGTGTCGAGGAAACACAGGGAGACCGAATGACGCTCACCAAGGCGGAGCTCGCCGACATGCTGTTCGAGAAGGTCGGCCTCAACAAGCGGGAAGCCAAGGACATGGTCGAGGCGTTCTTCGAGGAGATCCGCGGCGCGCTCGAATCGGGCGAGAGCGTCAAGCTCTCGGGCTTCGGCAATTTCCAGCTGCGGGACAAGCCGCAGCGGCCCGGGCGCAACCCCAAGACCGGCGAGGAGATTCCGATCACCGCCCGCCGGGTGGTCACCTTCCACGCGAGCCAGAAGTTGAAGGCCCTCGTCGAGCAGGCCCATGGACACGAACGGCAAGCCGAGCCCGGCCAAGGATAGCCTCCCGCCGATCCCGGCGAAGCGCTACTTCACCATCGGTGAAGTGAGCGAGCTGTGCGGCGTCAAGCCGCACGTCCTGCGCTACTGGGAGCAGGAATTCACCCAGCTGAAGCCGGTGAAGCGCCGCGGCAACCGGCGCTACTACCAGCACCACGAGGTGCTGCTCATCCGCCGCATCCGCGAGCTCCTCTACGAGCAGGGCTTCACCATCAGCGGCGCGCGCAACCGCCTGGACGAGTATTACTCGGGGCGCGGCACGCCCAAGGCGGCGCCCGCGCCGGCTCCGGCGCCGGCGGCGCCCGCGGCGCCGGACGCAGGCCTCGACCGCGCCCAGCTCCGCCGCGAGATCCGCGCGGTCATCGACTTCCTCGCGGCCTGAGCCCGCCGCGCCTGTATAATCGCGGCCTCCGGTCGGGGCGTAGCGCAGCCTGGTAGCGCACCTGCATGGGGTGCAGGGGGTCGAGTGTTCGAATCACTTCGCCCCGACCAACTCCCTTCCCTTCGCCCGCGGCGCGCCGCGCCGGCGTGACGCGTGCGCCATGAGCCTCAAGACCTTCGCCAAGTCGCTCTACCGGACCGGGTCGCTCGACTTCGCGCGCAACGCCCGCAGGCCGGGGCCGGAGCGGGCGGTGCGCGTCGGCGGGCACGCGCTCCACTACCGCCCGGGTACGGACGACGTCATCAACGTCGAGAAGATCCTCTTTCGCGGCGAGCGCGCCGAGTACCGCGTCCCGCAGGCGCTCGACCCGGCGGTGATCGTCGACGCCGGGGCCAACATCGGCGCCGCCACGCTCTACTTCCGCTCGCTCTGGCCGCGGGCGCGCGTGGTCTGCGTCGAGGCGAGCGCTGACAACCTCGATCTGCTGAAACGCAACACCGCGCACCTCGCGAACGTCGAGATCCTGCACGCCGGGCTGGCGGGAAGCGACGGGTGGCTCGCGCTCAACGCGCCGCCCGAGGGCCGGATGGTCGGCTCGTTCACCGTCACCCGAGTCGACGAGCAGCCGCCGGGCGGGGCGCTGGAAGCGCTCGGCATGCCGACGCTGATGGCGCGCACCGGGATCGATGCGATCGACCTCCTCAAGATCGACATCGAGGGCTCCGAATACGACGTCCTCATGCAGTGCCCCGACGACATCCTCGCGCGGATCGGCTGGATCGTCGGCGAGATGCACGGGCGCGGCGACTTCGAGATCCTCGCGCGCCTCGCGCGCTGGTTCGACCTCGACGTGAGGAAGACGCTGCACAAGACGCACTTCAAGTTCAACGCCTGCAACAAGGCGCACACCCGGCGCCTCGTCGCGGGCTTCAACGTCCGGCGGCTGCAGGCCTGACCGGGTGCCGAAGACGGGGGACGAATCCCCCTCGACCCCCTGATTCGGGGCTGCTCGAAAAACACGCCCCGCCTGAGCGCGCCGATCGTCGTCGCCGTCGGCGAGTGCCGGGAAGCGTTTTTCAACAGCCTTCCGAGGGAAGTCAATCGCCCCCATCACGGCGCGACCCGGCGCCCTGCGCGAGCCGTGCACCGACGAGCTCGGCGACGACCACCGCGATGTAGAACTGCCCGAACACCGCCTCGAGCGCCGCGAGCGCCGTCGCCGGCGGGCGCACCGGGGTCACGTCGCCGTAGCCCATCGTGGTGAGCGTCACGAGGCTGAAGTAATCGAACAGCGCGATGCGCCCGTGCCAGCTCGCGGCGTCGTGCTCGAGGCTCGAGCTCACCGCGAAGGAGCCCGGCGCGAGCGCCTCGACGAAGCAGTAGAGGTTCGACCACGCGGCCGCGGCGAGGAGATAGCCGCACACCGTGCCGAGGACCTCGTCCAGGCGGATCGACTTCTGCCGGAAGAGGTTCGCCAGGATCGCGGCCACCGCGAGCGCGAGGAACAGCGCCGCGAGGCCGTGGAACGCGAGCCGGAGCGCGTGCTCGGCCCAACCCGCGAGCGCGTAGTGCGCGAGCATCGCGGCGAGCGCGGCGGCGAGCGCGACGACCGCGGCCAGGCGCTCGCGGCGGCGCTCGAACACGACCCGGAACACGCCGACGAGGAGGAGCGCGGTCACCACATCCGAGAGGACCGGGCCGAGCACCGCCCGGCGCGGGAACGACTGCACGAGCGCGACCGCGACGAGCGCGAGGAGGAGCAGCAGAT
>JAOAEA010000075.1 GCA_026417035.1 Burkholderiales bacterium | reverse complement strand
GCCGGGATGGTCGCGCCCTCGTCGACCACCAGCAGGTCGCCCGGCACCAGCTCCGCGGCGGGAACCGTGCGGCGCTCGCCGTCACGGATCACCGTAGCCTGCGCCGCGGTCATACGGCGCAGGCCGGCGATCGCAGCCTCCGCCCGCTGCTCCTGGAAGAAGCCGAGCAGGGCGTTCGCGACGACGATCGCGAAGATCGTCAGCGCTTCGTAGGGGACGCCCTCGCCGCGCTCGATCCACCACACGACGAGCGAGATCGCGCCGGCCGCGACGAGCAGCAGCACGAGCGGGCTCTCGAACTGCGCGAGGAGCCTGCGCCAACGCGGGACCGGCGGCGGACCCTCGAGCGCGTTCCGGCCGCAGCGCGCGAGCCGCGCCCGCGCCTCCGCGCCCGACAGCCCGCGGGCAAGGTCGGTGCCGAAGGCGGCGGCGACCTCGGCCGCGGGCCGCCGGTAGGCGTCGTCCATCGCCGGCAGCCCGGCGGCCATCCCGTTCCCTCCGCCCCCGATTCTAGCGGTGCACGGCGCGGGCGCCCCTGCACGCTCGGCGCGCCGGCTGATCGAAGTCAAGGGGCCCGACGCCGGTTCGGCGCAGCCTTTGACCCAGGTCAGATGCCGATCCGGGCGCGGGAACTTCCATGCAGCGAGCGCGATCATCCCTGCAGACGGAGCAGGTTCAACCTTTGCGCGCGGCACAAGAGGGGGAGGAGTGCCGATGATGTCGAACCGTGACGAAGCGCGGGGCACGCCGTCGCGGGCGCCGTGGCACGCGATGACGGCGGCCGAAGCGCTCGCCGCGCTCGAGGCCTCGCCCGCGGGGCTCACGCGCGAGGCGGTGACGCAGCGGCTCGCGCGCCACGGGCCGAACCGGCTGCCCGAGGCGAAACGCCGCGGCCCGCTCGCGCGGTTCGTCGCGCAGTTCAACAACCTGCTGATCCACGTGCTGCTCGCGGCGGCCGCGATCACCGCGGCGATCGGGCACTTCACCGATGCCGCGGTGATCCTCGGCGTCGTGGTGGTGAACGCGGTGATCGGTTTCGTCCAGGAGGGCAAGGCCGAACGCGCGCTCGAAGCGGTGCGGGCGATGCTGGCCGAGACCGCGACGGTGCTGCGCGACGGCGCTCGCCACACCATCGCCGCGGCGGAGCTCGTTCCCGGCGACATCGTCCTGCTCGCGTCGGGCGACAAGGTGCCCGCCGACCTGCGGCTCCTGCGCGCCAAGAACCTGCGCATCAACGAAGCCGCGCTCACGGGCGAATCGGTTCCGGTGGACAAGGGGGTCGAGGCGGTCGCCGCCGACGCGCCGATCGGCGACCGCTCGCCGCTCGCCTTCGCGGGCACCGTGGTCACCTACGGCCAGGCCACGGGGGTCGTGGTCGCCACCGGCGTCACCACCGAGATCGGCCGCATCGGCACGCTGGTGGCGCGCGTGGAGGACATCGCCACGCCGCTCACGCGCAAGCTCGACCAGTTCGCACGCCGGCTGACGATCTTCATCCTCGCCGGGGCGGCCGGCACGCTCGCCTTCGGCCACTACGTGCACGGCATGCCCTTCGTCGAGATCTTCCTCGCGGTCGTCGGCCTCGCGGTGTCGGCGATTCCCGAGGGCCTGCCGGCGATCGTCACCATCACGCTCGCGATCGGCACGCAGCGGATGGCCGCGCGCAACGCGGTGGTGCGGCGGCTGCCGGCGGTCGAGACCCTGGGCTCGGTGACGGTGATCTGCACCGACAAGACCGGCACGCTCACGCGCAACGAGATGACCGTCGTGCGCGTCGTCACCGCCGAGCGCGAGCTCGAGGTGAGTGGCGTCGGCTACGCGCCGGAAGGCGGTTTCGCCGCGGCGGGCACCCCGCTCGCCGGGGAGTTGCCCGCTGACGTCGTCGAGCTGGCGCGCGCCGGGCTCGCCTGCAACGACGCGTCGGTCACGCACGCCGACGGCGAGTGGCGGCTCGCCGGCGACCCGACCGAAGGGGCGCTCGTCACGCTCGCGCTCAAGGCCGGGCTCGACCCGCAGTCCGAGCGCGCGGAGCTGCCGCGTGTGGACGAGATCCCGTTCGAGTCCGAGCACGCGTTCATGGCGACGCTGCACCATGACCACCGGCGCCACGCGCGGGTGTACGTGAAGGGCGCGCCGGAGCGCGTGCTCGCCCTCTGCGACACCCAGGGCGCGGGCGAGCCGCTCGACCGTGCCCGGTGGGAGGCGAGGCTCGAGGAAGCGGCGCGGCGCGGCGAGCGCGTCCTCGCCATCGCCACACACGAGGCGCCCGACGGCGCGACCTCGCTCGCGTTCGAAGACGTGCGCGGCGGGCTGCGGCTCCTCGGGCTTGCCTGCATGATCGACCCGGCGCGGGAGGAGGCGGTGGCCGCGATCGCCGAGTGCCGCACCGCCGGCGTGCGCGTGAAGATGATCACCGGCGACCACGGCGTCACCGCGGCCGCCATCGGCGCGCGCGTGGGACTCGAGGCGCAGCGCTGGCTCGCCGGCGCCGAGATCGACCGGCTCGACGACGCGGCGCTCGCCGCGCGCATCGGCGAGACCGACGTGGTGGCGCGCGCGAGCCCGGAGCACAAGCTGCGGCTGGTCGGAGCGCTCAAGGCGCGGGGCGAGATCGTGGCGATGACCGGCGACGGCGTGAACGACGCGCCGGCGCTCAAGGCCGCCGACATCGGCGTGGCCATGGGCGTCAAGGGCACCGACGCGGCCAAGGAGGCCGCGGGGATCGTGCTCACGGACGACAACTTCGCGTCGATCGCGAACGCGGTGCGCGAGGGGCGCGTGATCTTCGACAACATCAAGAAGTCGCTCCTGTTCGTGCTGCCGACCAACGGCGGCGAGGCGGGCGTGATCCTGCTCGCGGTCTTCCTCGGCCTCGCGCTGCCGGTGACGGCGGTGCAGATCCTCTGGGTGAACATGGTGACGACGGTGACGCTCGCGATCCCGCTCGCGTTCGAGCCGGCGGAGGCGGGCGTGATGCGCCGGCCGCCGCGGCCGCCGGCCGAGCCCCTGCTCACGAAGCTCCTCTTCGCGCGCATCCTCTACGTCACCGTGCTGCTCACCGGAGCGACCTTCTGGCTCTTCCACTTCGAGCTCGGCCGCGGCCAGTCGCTCGAGGTCGCGCGCACCGCGGCGGTGAACATGCTGGTGATCGGCGAGCTGGTCTACCTCTTCAACTGCCGCCACTTCGTCGCCCATTCGCTCGGCATCGACGCGCTCACCGGCAACCGCGTGGCGCTCGCGGCCTCGGTCATACTGGTGGCCATGCAGCTCGCGTTCACCTACGCCGGCCCGATGCAGCGCCTGTTCCAGGCCGCGCCGCTCGATGCGGTCTCGTGGGCGCTGGTCCTCGCGCTCTCGGCCGGCAAGTTCCTCGCCGTCGAGTTGGAGAAGGCGGTGCTGCGCCGGCTCGGCGTGGCGCGCATATGAGACACCCCGCGTCAACGTCGCGCTGCGTCGAGCGTGCCGCCGCCCATGGCGGCGCCGGGGCGGCATGGACCTGAGCGCGCAGCCCTTCACGCAGGCGCTCGTCCTCCTCGGCGCGGGCGTCGCCGGGGTGATGATCCTCCAGCGCCTGCGCGTGCCGTCGGCGATCGCCTATCTCCTCGTCGGGCTGCTGCTCGGGCCGCACACGCCGGGACCGGTCATCGAGGGCCTGCCGGTCCGCGCCGTGGCGGAGTTCGGCGTGGTCTTCCTCCTCTTCACGATCGGGCTCGCATTCTCCCTGCCGCAGCTCGCCGCGATGCGGCACTCGGTGCTCGGGCTCGGCACCGCGCAGGTGCTCGTCACGACCGCGGTCATCGGCGGCATCGGTTGGCTCGCCGGGCTGCCGCCGGCCGCGGCGTTCGTCGCGGGGGCGGTCTTCGCCCAGTCTTCCTCCACCATCATCAGCAAGCAGCTCATGGAGCAGGGCGAGGAGCAGAGCCGCCACGGCCGGCTCGCGATGGCGATGTCGGTCTTCCAGGACGTGACCGCGGCGCCCTTCATCGTGATCATCCCGGTGCTCGCGGGCGCGGCGTCCGCTCCGGCCCTCGCCGTCGAGCTCGTGTGGACCCTCGGCAAGGCGGTGCTCGCGTTCGCGCTCGTCGTGGGCGCCGGCCACTGGCTCCTGCGCCCGCTCTTCCGCGCGGTGGCGGCGCGGCGCTCGGCCGAGCTCTTCACGCTCACCGTGCTGTTCGTGTCGCTCGCCGCGGCCTGGACCACCGACGCGCTCGGCCTCTCGATGGCCTTCGGCGCGTTCCTGGCGGGGATGATGCTCGGCGAGACCGAGTTCCGGCACCAGGTCGAGTCGACGATCCGGCCCTTCCGCGACGTGCTGGTGGGTCTCTTCTTCGTCGGCATCGGCATGCTGTTCGATCCGGCGGCAGTCGCGCCCGTGTGGCACGTGGCGCTCGCCGTCGCCGCCGCGGTGCTCGCAGTCAAGGCGGCGATCGTGGCCGGCATCGTCCGCTGGTCGGGCATCGATGCGCTCACCGCCTGGCGCACGGGCCTCGCGCTGGCGGTCGGCGGCGAGTTCGGCCTGGCGCTCCTCGCCATCGCGCTCGAGGCGGGCGCGACCGCGCCGGGCGCGGGGCAGGTCATCCTCGCGGCCGTGCTCCTCTCGATGATCGCGGGCCCGTTCCTCATCCGCCACGACCGCGGGCTCGCCGCGCGGCTCGCGCCCCGGGGGGGCGGCGCGGGCGAGGAGCAGCCGCTGCGCCTCGACGCCGTGCCAAGCGGCACACCGCGCGGCCACGTCGTGATCTGCGGCTACGGCCGCATCGGGCAGAGCGTGGCAAACTTCCTCGAGAAGGAGGGGATCCCGTTCGTCGCTCTCGACCTCGACCCGGAGCGCGTTCGGGAAGCGCGCCTGGGGGGCGAACCGGTGTTCTATGGCGACGCCGCCGAGCGCGACATGCTGGAGGCCGCGGGCGTGGCGAGCGCGCGGCTCGTCGTCGTGAGCCACGGCGACGTGGCCGCGGCGCGCAAGATCCTCCATCACGTGCGCGCGCTGCGGCCGGAGCTGCCGGTGATGGTGCGCACGCGCGACGAGGCGCACGCCGAGGAGCTGCGCGCCGCGGGGGCGACCGAGGTAGTGCCCGAGACGCTGGAGGCGGGCCTGATGATCGCGTCGCACGCGCTGCTTCTGCTCGACGTGCCCCTCTCGCGGATCGTGCGCCGGATCGATGAGCAGCGGTCGGCCCGCTACCGCCTGCTGCGCGAGCTCTTCCGCGGCGGCAGTCCGGCCGAGGAAGGGGAGGCGGGGCACGGCGCCGACCGCCTGCGCCCGGTGCCGCTCGCGCCGGAGAGCCCGGCCGTCGGCCGTGCGCTCGGGGAGCTCGGCTGCGAAGGCGTGATGGTCACGGCGCTCGTGCGCAACGGACGGCGGGAGCTCGCGCCCGCGCCCGAGACGCGGCTCGCCGCGGGCGACGTGGTGGTGCTCTTCGGGCCGCCGGGCGCGCTCGAGCGCGCGGCGCGTGCGCTCGCCGGGTGACGGCGGCCGGCGATTGGGAAGGAATCCGTGTCATGACGCTCCAACGCATCCTGGTGGCCACCGATTTCTCGGCGGCGAGCGAGCGCGCGATCGTCCGGGCCGGCATGGTCGCGCGCGACGCGGGCGCGGCGCTCGAGTGCCTGCACGTCGTGCCGGACTCCTGGCTCGCGGAGCTGCGGGCGTGGCTCGCGGGCAGCGGCGTCGAGCTCCCCGAGGGGCTCGCGTCGATCGAGGCGCGCTTGGCGAACTTCGTCGCCAGCGATCTCCAGCGCTGCGGCATCGGCGCGACGACGAAGGTGATGCTGGGTTCGCCCGCGGACGCGATCGCGGCGCGGGCCGCGGACGGCGCCGATCTCGTCGTCATCGGCGCCCACGGCCGCAACTTCGTGCGCGAGCTCTTCCTCGGCAGCACGGCGATCGCGGTGCTCGCGCGCGTGGCCGCGCCGGTGCTCGTCGTGCGGCGGCCGGCGGACCACCCTTACGGCAGCGTCGTGGTCGGCACGGACTTCTCGCCCGCGTCGGCCGCCGCCGCCCGGCTCGTGTCCGGGATCGCCCCGCGCGCCCGCCTGACGCTCCTGCACGCCTACGAGGATCCCTATGGCGCGGAAGTGCTGCTCGGCGGGGCGCGCCCCGACGTCGTGGAGCACTACCGGGCCGCTGCCTACGCCCGCGCCCGCGGCGCGATGGACGCATTCGCTCGCGAGCTGGGCGCGCTCGACGCCAAGGTCGGCTTCGAGCTGCGGCACGGGCCGCCCGCACTCAAGCTGATCGAGGCTGCGGAGAGCGGATTGACCGACCTCGTCGCGCTCGGCGTGCGCAGGAAGCCGGCGCTCGAGGCGCTGTTCCTCGGCAGCGTGAGCGCGCACGTCGTCGCCGAGTCGCCCTGCGACGTGCTCGTCGTGCGCGAGACCTGAGCGCGGCGTCGGGCGCTCCCCTTCCCGCGGCCACCCGGCTTCGCGTAAGCTTCGCCTGCCTGGGGAGGGGCAGACGTGAAGACCACGAGAGCGGCCGTCGCCGCCGCCGCCTTCGTCGCCGGCTGCGCGATCGCGCCGCCGCCCGACCGCATCGCGCTGCCGGACATCACCAGGTTCTCCGAGCACGTTCCGGGCGAGACGCTGCCGCCCGGCTGGCAGGAGTGGAAGTTCGCCGGCCTCAAGAAGCCGACGGAGTACCGCCTCGTCGACGACGCCGGGCGCACGGTGGTGCGGGCGATCTCGCACGCTTCGGCCTCCGGGCTCGCCTTCCCGGTCCGCGTGGACACGCGTGAATACCCCTATCTCCACTGGCACTGGAAGGTGATGGGGCTCGTGGACGGCGCCGACAACGGCAAGCCGCAGACCGAGGATGCGCCGGCGCGGGTGATCGTCGCGTTCGCGGGCGACACGGCGACGTTGCCCTTCGGTGAGCAGCTCTTCTTCCGGCAGTTCCGCATGTTCACCGGCACCGAGCTTCCCTACGCGACGCTCATGTACGTCTGGGCCGCCCACCAGCCGGTCGGCACCGTCATCCCGAACGCGCACACCTCGCGCATCAAGATGGTCGTCGCCGAGAGCGGGCCCGCGCGCGTCGGCGCGTGGCAGGAGGTGGTGCGCAACCTGCGCGAGGACTACCGGCGCGCCTTCGGCGAGGAGCCGCCGCCGGTGAAGTCGGTCGCGATCATGACCGACTCCGACAACACCGGCGCGGCCGCGCACGCTTACTACGGCGACATCGCGTTCCTGCGCTCGGCCGGCGAGCGGCGGTAGCCGGATGGCCGCCGAAAGCTTCGGCGAGATCCCCTGGATCGGCATCCCGTACGGCCCGCGCGGCGGGACCTCCGGCCGCCGCGTGCTGGTGCCGATCGACGGCTCGGCGACGTCGCTGCGGGCGCTCGACTACGTGCTGGCGCGCCGCGCTCGCGGCGATGCGCTCGTGCCCTATCTGCTCACGGTGGTGCCGCACGGCGAGGGCGTGGAGGAGCAGCTCGCGGAACGCGGCAAGGAGACCACCGCCGCGGCGCGCGCGCGGCTCGACGCCGACGCCGTGCCTTACGTCCTCGGCGTCGCCGCCGGTCCGCCCGCGGTCGCGATCGCGCGGCTCGCGCGCGAGCTCGGCTGCGAGGAGATCGTGATGGGGACGCGGGGGCTGCGCGCCCTCGAGGGCATCCTCCTCGGCTCGGTGGCGCAGCGCGTGCTGCACCTCGCCGAGGTGCCGGTGACGTTGGTGAAGTGAGGCCGGACCGGGGATCCGGGATTCAGGATTCAGGATCGAGGGTTGAGGATCGCGGCGCCGACCCTAGACGCGCCAACCGCCTCCCTCGGCACCTGCCCCCGCGCCCGGATCCCCGCGTCCGACGCTCGCTCCGGGCTCTCGATCCTCGATCCCGCTCCTCGACCCCTACATCGCCACCGAACGGAGCTTCCGCCAGTTCTGCAGCACGCGCGGGACGTAGGCGCGGGTCTCGGCGTAGGGCGGGATGGCGCGGCCGTGGCGCTCGACGGCCTTCTCGCCCGCGTTGTAGCCGGCAAGGGCGAGCTCCATGTTGCCCTCGAACATCGCGAGGAGGTCGGCGAGGTAACGGGTGCCGGTGCGGATGTTGCGCGCCGGGTCGCGGAGGTCCTTCTCGCGCACGCCGTAGCGGGCGCCGGTTTCGGGCATCACCTGCATCAGCCCGATGGCGCCCTTGTCCGAAACGGCGACCGGGTTGTAGGCGGACTCGGCGGCGATCACCGCGTGCACGAGCGCGATGTCCACCTGGAACTGCCGTGCCGCCGCGCTCACGTGCTCGTGGAAGGGCAGCGCCGCCAGCGCGCGGTCGAGCTTCGCCTGCTCCTCGGCGGCCTTGCGCCTCGCCTCCTCCTCGGCCCACGGCAGCCGCAGCTTGTAGTCGCGCCCGCCCTTGAATTTGTACTCGCCGGGGTCGCGGAGGAAGAGCCTGAAGCGCGGGTCGGAGCCGTCCTTCGCGAAGTGCACCTGGCCGGCGTCATCCACGTAGGCGTACACCTGACCCGGTTTCGCGGCCGGCGCGGCCTGGCCCGGCTCGGCAGCGCTTGCCATCGCCGCAAGCTCGGGCGAGGTCTCCTCGGCATGCGCGACGGCCGCGCCGCAGAGGGCGGCGGCGAGGCCGGATGCGAGGAGGAGGGGTTCCAGCCGGATCATCGGGCGGGGCCGGTCCGAAGTCGTTCGCGACGGACCGGGTGCAAGAAGCACACCAACTACCTCTTAACGCGCCCCGGCGCCGCGTCAAGGCGTGACGAAAGCCCGACGCACGGTCCGGACGCCGCTAGGCGAGGGCAGCCCGCCGCAGGATCGCGTCCAGATCGGCGCTCGCGGGCAGCGTGCCGAAGACGGCGCCGGTCCGCGCTTCGAGCCGGGTGGCGCAAAACGCATCCGCGGCAGCGGGTTGTGCGTGCTTCACCATCAGCGCCGCTTGCAGAGCGAGGGCTAACTTTTCGACCACCCGTCGGGCCTGCGTCTCGAGCGTCGCGCGGTCGGCGAGGTCGCGCCTGAGGCCTGCGACGAAGCCCGCGAGCCTCGGCTCGGCCCGGACCGCGGGCTCGATCTCGGCCGCGAGCGCGTCGATCGCCTCGGGGGAGCGCTCCATCGCGCGCAGCACGTCGAGGCAGATGACGTTGCCGCTGCCCTCCCAGATCCCGTTCACCGGCGCCTCGCGATAGAGCCGCGCGAGCGCCCCTTCCTCGACGTAGCCGTTGCCGCCGAGGCACTCCATCGCCTCGACCGCGACCGCCGGCATGCGCTTGCAGAGCCAATACTTCGCCACCGGCACCGCGAGCCGCGCGAATAGCTGCTCGGCGCGGTCGGTCCCCTGCCGGTCGAAGGCGCGCGCGACGCGGAACGCGGTGAGCGTGGCCGCCTCCCACTCGAGCGCGAGGTCGGCGAGCACGTTCTTCATGAGCGGCTGCTCGGCCAGGCGCCTGCCGAAGGCGCTGCGGTGCGCCGCGTGGTGCATCGCCTCGTTCAGCGCCGCGCGCATCATGCCGGCGCTCGCCACGATGATGTCGAAGCGGGTGAGATGGGCCATCTCGATGATCGTCGCGATGCCGCGGCCCTCCTCGCCGACGCGCCAGGCGAGCGTGTCGGCGAACTCGATCTCCGAGGACGCGTTCGACTTGTTGCCGAGCTTGTCCTTGAGCCGCTGGATCAGGAACACGTTGCGCGTGCCGTCGGCGAGCGAGCGCGGCACGAGGAAGCACGTGAGGCCGGCGTCGGTGCGCGCGAGCGCGAGGAACGCGTCGCACATCGGGGCGGAGCAGAACCACTTGTGGCCGGTGAGCGCCCAGGCGCCGCCGCCGGCCGGCTCGGCGCGCGTCGTGTTCGCGCGCAGGTCCGACCCGCCCTGCTTCTCGGTCATCGCCATGCCGACGGTGACCGCACGCTTCTGGGCGAGCGGCAGCGGCCGCGGGTCGTAGTCCTCGGCGACGATCTTCGGCCGCCACTCGCGCTCGAGCGCCGGCGCGTGCGCGAGCGGCGCGAGGCAGGCGAAGGTCATCGTCACCGGGCAGGAGATGCCGTTCTCGCCCTGGTTCCAGAGGTAATTGAGCGCCGCGCGCGCGACGAACCCGCCCGCGGGCGCGGTCCACGCGAGCGAGTGCAGCCCCGCGCCGAACGCGAGGCCCATCAGCTCGTGGTAGGCGGGGTGGAACTCCACTGTGTCGACGCGGTTCCCCCAGCGGTCGTGCGAGCGGAGCTGAGGCGTGAAGCGGTTCGCGGCCTCGGCGAGCGCGCGCATGCGCTCGCTCGCGACGAGCTCGCCCAGCTTCGCGGCGCGTTCCACGACCCACGGCGCACCTTCGCGCTCGGCCGCGGCGCGCAGCACCGCGTCCGCGGCCCAGGCGTTGTGGCCCCCGAACGGCGGGGCCTGGTTGATGACCTCGTGCGTGGCGAGGCGGTGTCTCTGCGGGGCGTTCATCGTCGTCTCCTTCGGGGGCGCGCCGGCCGCGTCCCGTCACTTGAACTTCGCGTCGTACTTGTCGACCAGGCGGGCGAGGGTGCCGTCCTTAGCGAGCGCCTCGGCCGCCTTCTGCAGTGCCTGCACCGTCGCCTTGGGTACGTAAGGGCCACAGGCGAGATAGACCGGCGCGTCGCGCACCGCGAGCACGAGCTTCAGGTCCTTGACGCCCGCCTTCTCCGCAACCGCGCGCGCGCCGTGGAGGTTGGTGATCCACAGGTCGATGTACGAGGGATCGGTCTTCGGCAGCAGGAGGCGCGGCGGGTTCATCGCGTCCTCCGGGACCGTCCACACGTTCATCACGCCGCTCGACTTCAGGTACTCCACCTTCGCGTCGAACTGCACCGTGCCGACGCGGAAGGGCTTCAGGTCCGCGAGCGAGCGGACCGGCTTCGCGAAGTCGTTGCGTGCGAAGACGCCCCAGGCGCTGTAGCCGATCGGCCCGATCCAGGCGAAGAGGCGCTCGCGGTCCGGGAGCCGCGCCGTCGAGAAGAGGCAGGTGTCACGTCCCGCCTGGGCGGCGGAGTATCCCTGTTGCCAGGGCACGACCTCGAAGGTCATCGGCACCCCGGCGGCCTTGCCGATCGCCTGGACCATCTCGGCGGCGGCGCCGACGAGCTTGCCGCCCTCGGTGTAGTTGAGCGGCGGGTTCTCCTCCGTGAACACCCGCAGCGCGTGCGCCGGAGGCGCGGCGGCGGCGATCGCGGCGGCGAGGAGGAGGGCGAGGCGGGTCGGCATCGGTCGGGCTCCGGGACTCCGGCGGCTTGCCCCCGCCATTCTAGTCCGGATCAGTCGCCGAAGGCCGCGAGCGCGCGGCGCGCGACCTCGTCGCCCCACTCCTGGACGAAGTGCCCCGCCTCGGGGTGCACGAACGGCTCCGGACAGCCCGCGATCACGCTCGCGAGCGCCTTCATGACCGGCGGTCCGAGCACCGGATCCTTCGCGCCGATCGCCATGAACGTGGCGCCGCGCCAATCCCGCGAGAGGAAATCGCGCGCGCGGCGCGAGAGCGCCGCGCCGTCCGCGTCCGGGCGGTCGGGCACGAGGTTCGGGAAGCGGCGCACGCCAGCCTTGTGGCGCGCGTCCGGGAAGGGCGCCGCGTAGGCGGCCGCCTCGCCCTCCGAGAGGTGCGGGCAAGCGCGCTGCATGAGTTTTTCGACGTCCATGTCCGGATTCGCGTTCGCCCACGACCGCCACGCGCGGAAGCCTTCGCCGAGCGGAACGTCCCCGGTGCCGAGCGCGGTGTTCATGACGAGCAGGCGCGAGAACCGGCCCGGCATGTCCATCGGCAGCGTGAGCCCGAGGAGGCCGCCCCAGTCCTGCACGACGAGCGTCGCCCCGGCGAGGCCGAGCCGCTCGACGAAAGCGACGAGCGACTCGCGGTGGCGGGTGAACGTGTACCAGGCGTCCTCGGCCGGCTTGTCCGAGCGGCCGAAGCCGAAGAGGTCGGGAGCGACCACGCGCGCGCCGGAGCCGAGCAGGACCGGGATCATCTTGCGGTAGAGGTAGCTCCACGTCGGCTGCCCGTGCAGGCAGAGGAACGTCTGCCGCGCGTCGCGCCGCCCCTCGTCGAGGTAGTGCATCCGCAGGCCGGCGAAGCCGGGGAGGTCTTCGAGGTAGCGCGGGGCCCAGCCGAACCCGGGCAGGTCGGCGAAGCGCTCGTCGGGCGTGCGCAGGATGTCCATCGCGGCCTCCGTGGATCCGGGCCCGATGATAGCCCGGCCCGCCGTGCCTGGTTTCAGTTCGCCCGCAGCGCGACGTGCGGCGCGGCGGCCGCGGGCGGATCCGCGCGCAGCAGCCCGCGGCGGTAGGCGACCGCGGCGCCTTCGTACCACGCGATCGCCTCGACGCGCATCTGCGCGTCGTCCGGATCCTCGCCCGAGCCGTCGCGATGCCGCACTGTCGCGGGGCTCGCCGGCGCGAGCACGACGATGTCGTCGTCGCGCACGAACCCGAGGTTCTGGTAGGTGCCGACGAAGATCCGCTCGCGGCCCGGCTCGAGCGCGAACATGTCGTAGCCGAAGAAGCGGCTCTCGTAGCTGAAGTTGAGCAGCCCGAGGAGCGTCGGCGCGACGTCGATCTGCGAGGTGAGACGCTCGAACCGGGCGGGCGCGACGTGCTTCGGCGCGTAGACGACGAGCGGGATGTGGTAGCGCTCGAGCGGCAGGTCGGTCTTGCCGGCGCTGGCGTGGCAGTGGTCGGCAACGATCACGAACACCGTGTCGCCGAACCACGGCTTCGCCCGGGCGTCCGCCACGAACTTGCCGATCGCCCAGTCGGTGTACTTGACCGCGCCTTCCCGGCTCCGTCCCGACGGGATGTCGATGCGGCCCTCGGGGTAGGTGTAGGGCCGGTGGTTCGACGTGGTCATGACGTGCAGGAAGAACGGTTTTCCCGCGGCGTGGGTCGCGTCGGCCTCGGCGAGCGCCTGCGCAAGCAGGTCCTCGTCGGCGACCCCCCAGATGTTCTCGTGGTGGATCTCGGCCGACGGAATCGCGGTGCGGTCCACGACTGCGTAGCCGTTCGCGCCGAAGAAGGCGTTCATGTTGTCGAAGTAGCCGTAGCCGCCGTACACGAACTTGGATTCGTAGCCCCGCTCGTTGAACACCGTCGCGAGGCTGAACAGGCCCGCGTTGTCGGGCCGCTTCACGATCGATTGCCCCGGTGTCGGCGGCACGCTGAGGGCGAGAGCTTCGAGGCCGCGCACCGTGCGCGTGCCGGTCGCGTAGAGCCGGGTGAAGACGAGGCCCTCGCCCGCCAGCCGGTCGAGGTTGGGGGTGAGGCCCTGCCGGTTGCCGAACGCACCGAGGAACTCCGCGGAGAGGCTCTCGACGCTCACGAGGACGACATTGAGGCGCTTCTCCGGCCCGTCGTGGACGATGCGGCGGCGCAAGTCGCGGACGTCGTCGCTCACGAAGCGCGCATCCGGCGTCGCGAGCAGCTCGCGCAGCCGTGCGAACGCCTCGCGCTCGTCGATCTTCGCGTAGTGCTTGGCGAAGTCGATCTCGCTCGCGCGCGCCGCGGCGAAGAACGCATAGGGCCCGTTGCCGGCGAGCTCCTGGACGTAGCGGTTGGCGAAGGCTTCGCGGTCGCGGTCGGCGAGGACGAGGCCCGTCGCCACCGGCGCCAGGGCGAACGCGGCGAGCCACGCGAGCCGCGCCCGCGGCGGCACGTCCTCGGAACCGAGGGCCGCGAGCGTGCGCCGCAACGCGATCGCCAGGGCGAGCGCGAGGGCCGCCGCGGCGCCGACGAGCTTCGCCACGGGATAGGACTCGCGGATGTTGCCGAGCACCTCGCGCGTGTAGACGAGATAGTCGACAGCGATGAAGTTGAAGCGGGTCGAGAACTCGTCCCAGAAGAGCCACTCGGCGATCGCGACGAAGCCGAGCGCGAAGGCGAGCGCGACGAACCCGGCGAAGACCGCCATGCGCTGGGCGCGGCTCGCGAGCCAGCGTGCCGGGAGAAGCGCCGCGTAGAGCGCGAGCGGCGCGGCGACGACGCCCGCTGCCGCGAGGTCGTAGGCGAGCCCGAGCGCGAACGCGCCGGCGATGGCGAGCGGGTCGAAGCCGATCTCGCCGGCGCCCTTCGCGAGGAGCGCGACGCGCGTCGCGGCCGAGTAGGCGAGCACGAGGAGCGCGGCGGCGATCGGGATGCCGAAGCGCTGGCGCAGCACGGTTCGCTGAGCGTGAGCTTTCACGGAGGCGGCCGGGGGGCGGGGAAGGCGGTGCGTCGCGCGGGAGCCCTTTTGACAAGCCCGGGCCCGCCGTGCGAGAAAAGCAGTATACGTGGCAGCCCTTTCCGGAAACTGACCGATGCGACTCCTCGTCGTCGAAGACGATCCGACCCTGCGCGACGTGATCGGCCGCACGCTGCGCGACGCCGGCCACGCGGTCGACGTGGCCGAGGACGGCACCCGCGCCGACGCGATGCTCGCGCTCGACCCCTACGACGCGGTCGTCCTCGACCTCAACCTCCCGGGCATCGACGGCCTGGAAGTGCTCGCGCGCGCGCGGCGCCGCGGCGTGTCCGCCCCGGTGCTCGTGCTCACGGCCAGGGACACGCTCGACGACCGGATCCGCGGGCTCGACGCCGGGGGCGACGACTACCTGGTGAAGCCGTTCGACCTGCGCGAGCTCGAGGCGCGGCTGCGTGCGCTGCTCCGGCGCGGCACCGGCGCCGGCGCGCGGCTCGAGATCGGCACGGTCGTCCTCGACACGGCCGCGCGGCGGGTGTTCGTCGGCGGCGAGCCGCTCGCGCTGCCCCCGCGCGAGTTCGCGCTGCTCGAGGCGCTGATGCTGCAGCCGGGCAAGGTGGTGAGCAAGGCGAAGCTCGCGACGCAGCTCTCCGCCTGGGGCGACGAGCCGCTCGCCCCGAACGCGCTCGAGGTCTTCGTCCACCGCCTGCGGAAGAAACTGGAGGCGAGCGGGCTCGAGATCCGCACGATGCGCGGCATGGGTTACATGATCGAGAAGCCGGATGCGTGAGCGCCCGTCGCTGCGGCGCATCCTGCTGGCGCGGGTGCTCCTGCCGCTCGTGGCCATCTGGCTCCTCGGCGCGGGGCTCACGTTCCTCACCGCCCGACAGACGGTCACCGCCGCGTTCGACCACGACCTCGTCAACACCGCGCTCGCGCTCGCCTCGCGCGTGCGCGTGTCGGGCGCGGGGCTGGAGATCGACCTCTCCTCGCGTGCCCTGGAGCTCCTCCTCTACAGCAAGAGCGACAAGCTCTACTACGGCATCTTCCGCGCCGGCGCCGAGCCGCTCTCCGGCGAGCGGGCCCTGCCGCTGCCCCCGGAGTGGCCGCCGCTCGACGAGGCGCGGGTCTACGACGGCCGCCTCAATGGCGAGAGCGTTCGCGTGGCGGCCGTGTCGATCACGCCGCAGGGCGGCGACGAGGCGG
This sequence comes from Burkholderiales bacterium, assembly GCA_026417035.1. Classification (GTDB taxonomy): domain Bacteria; phylum Pseudomonadota; class Gammaproteobacteria; order Burkholderiales; family SG8-39; genus JAOAEA01. The sequence goes on along the minus strand of JAOAEA010000075.1, from coordinate 679 downwards.
TGCTGGTGCTCGCGGCCGAGACGCTGCACGTGCGCCACGAGGCCGAAGGGCGGGTGGTCCTCTACGCGCTGCTGCCGCAGTTCGCGCTGCTCGTCGTCCTCGCGGCGCTGCTGCGGCAGCTGGTCTCGCGGAGTCTGGCGCCGCTCGACCGTCTGTCGCACGAGATCGCCGCGCGCGGCGCGAAGGACCTCCACCCGCTCGCGGAGGATCCGCCGACCCGCGAGTCGCACCGGATCAAGGTGGCGATCGACCGCCTGATGGGGCGCCTCGACGCCGCCCTCGGCGCCCAGAAGGCGTTCGTCGGCGACGCGGCGCACCAGCTGCGCACGCCGCTCGCGGCGCTGAAGGCCGCCGGGGAGTACGCGCTGCGGCAGTCGGATCCACAGGCGTGGCGCGCCGCGATCGAGCGCATGCTGGCGAGCGCGGAGACGAGCGCGCATCTCGTGAACCAGCTGCTCGCGCTCGCGCAGGCCGACGGCGCGGCGGGGGTGCCGTTCGTCGAGTGCGATCTCGTCGAGCTCGCGCGCGAGCCGACGATGGAGCTCGCGCCGGCGGCGCTGAAGAAGGGCGTCGACATCGGCTTCGAGGCCGAGGTGGAGCCGGTCGCCGTCCGCGCCGTGCCGGTGCTCGTGCGCGAGATCGCCGCGAACCTCGTCGACAACGCGGTGCGCTACACCCC
>JAOAEA010000074.1 GCA_026417035.1 Burkholderiales bacterium | reverse complement strand
AGGGTAGTCGGTGCCGAGCATCACGGTGGCGACGCCGGCCACGTCGAGCAGGTAGCGCAGGGCGCGCGGGTCGTGCACGCAGGAATCGAAGTACAGCCGGCCGAAGTACTCGCGCGCGAGGTCGCCGAAGCCGAACTCCGCGTCGCCGGAGGCTTCCCAGAGGAAGTCGGTGTCGATGTCCGCGGCGATCGCTTCCGCGCGCCCGAGGAGCTCGCCCGCCGCCGGCGCGTCGAAGCGCAAGAGCACGTTGGCGGCCTTCACCTTCGAGCGCTTGCCGTGCGGCGCCTCGACCTGGAGGGACGCGGGGGATTCGGCGAGAACGGTGCCGACCTTGAAGTCGCCGTTCTCCTCGTAGAGGACGTTCACGCGAGGTCCGGGACGAAGGGGCAGGAGCGCCGCCGGCAACGCGCGGCGCGGGCGGGGATTATACCGGCCGGGATCCCCTCACCCGGGCGGGTAGCCGGCGAACTCGAGGATCGTGGGCAGGTGGCGGGGAAAGCTCACGAGCGTGTGGTCGCCGCCCTCGACCACGATCTGGCGCGCGCCCTCGTAGAGCGCGACGGCCTCGCGGTAGTCGAGCACCTCGTCGCCGGTCTCGACGATGAGGAGATAGCGCGACGGCGTGATCCTCGGCACGCGCAACCGCTCCCACGCCTCGATGTGCGCTTCGGTGAGCTCGTACTCCTCGCCCGAGTAGAGGTTGCGCTGCGTGCCGACGAGCGGGTGCAGGTCGCGCGCCGCCATGCACGCGGGGTTGAGGAGCACCGCCCTGAGGTCGTGCCGTTCGGCGAGCCAGGTGGCGTAGAAGCCGCCGAGCGAGCTCCCGACCAGCGTCACCGGCCGGCCGGCCGCGGCTGCGATCGCGCGCTCGGCCGCCGCGATCGCATCGTCGGGCCAGTGCGGGAGTTGCGGACAGACGAAGTCGGCGCCGAGCCCGCGGGCCGTCATGTAGGCGTGAAGCTCGCGCGCCTTCTTCGACTGCGGCGTGCTGTTGAAGCCGTGCAGATAGACGATCACGCGCGCTTCGCCGCGCGCTCGCCGAGCGCGGCGAGGAGCTTTTCGTGGATGCCCTCGAAGCCGCCGTTCGACATCACCAGGAGGTGGTCGCCCGGGCGCGTCTCGGCCACGATGGCGTCGAGGAGGCGGCCGAAGTCGCCTGCGACGCGCGCCTTCGCGCCGAGCGGCGCGAGCGCCGCCGCGGCATCCCAGCCGAGGTTGGCGGCGTAGCAGAAGACGCGGTCCGCGCCGGCGAGGCTTCCCGCGAGCGCGTCCTTCATGACGCCGAGCTTCATGGTGTTGGAGCGCGGCTCGAGGATCGCCAGGATGCGGGCCGGACCGACGCGCTGCCGGAGCCCGTCGATGGTCGTCGCGATCGCGGTCGGGTGGTGGGCGAAGTCGTCGTAGACGGTCGCCCCGCCTGCGATGCCGCGGACCTCGAGGCGCCGCTTGACGTTCTCGAAGCGCCCGAGAGCGGCGATCGCACGCGCCGGCTCGACACCGACGTGGCGCGCGGCGGCGATGGCGGCGAGCGCGTTCATGCGGTTGTGCTCGCCCGCGAGCGCCCACTCCACGCGGCCGAGCGGCTTGCCTTCGTGCACGACCTCGAAGCCCTTGGGGTCGGACGCGCCGACCGCCCAGCCTCCGGCGACACCGAAACGCTCCAGCCCCGACCAGCAGCCCCGGGCGAGGACGCGGTCGAGCGCCGGTTCGCGACCGTTGGCGACGATCCGCCCCGATCGCGGCACGGTGCGCACCAAATGGTGAAATTGCGTCTCGATGGCAGCAAGATCGGCGAAGATGTCTGCGTGGTCGAACTCGAGGTTATTCAGGATCGCCGTCCGCGGCCGGTAGTGGACGAACTTGGAGCGCTTGTCGAAGAAGGCCGTGTCGTACTCGTCGGCCTCGATGACGAAGAAGCGCGAGCCGGTGAGCCGCGCCGACATGCCGAAGTTTTCGGGGACCCCGCCGATCAGGAAGCCGGGGTCGAGGCTGGCCTCCTCCAGAATCCAGGCGAGCATGGCTGAGGTCGTCGTCTTGCCGTGGGTTCCGGCGACTGCGAGCACCCACTTATCGGCCAGGGCCTGCTCCGCGAGCCATTGCGGCCCCGAAACGTAGGGGAGGCCGCGGTCGAGGATTTCTTCCATGAGCGGGTTGCCACGGGTGACGACGTTGCCGACGACCCAGACGTCCGCCCCGAGGCCGACCTGGTCCGCGCCGTAGCCCTCGACGATGTCGATGCCAGCCGAGGCGAGCTGGGTGCTCATCGGCGGGTAGACGCCGGCGTCGCAGCCCGTCACCCGGTGGCCTGCGGCTTGGGCGATGGCGGCGATCCCGCCCATGAAGGTGCCGCAGATTCCGAGGATGTGCAGGTGCATTTGCTGCATTTTAACGGCAATTCGCGGCCGTTCCCCCGTTTCCGGTATGATGCGACCGGGCTGGATCGGGGAGGCGGCATGAGAAAAGAACAAAGGCCCAAGCAACAGCTGATGCGGGCCCGGCTCGCGGCGGCGGCGGCGCGGATCATGGCCGAGGACGGCATCGACGACTTCGGCCTCGCCAAGCGCAAGGCGGCGCGGCAGCTCGGCGCGTCCGACACGCACTCGCTCCCGACCAATGAGGAAGTCGAAGCCGAGCTGCGCAGCTACCAGGCGCTCTACCAGGGCGAGGAGCAGCGCGAGCGCATCGACGAGTTGCGGCGCATCGCCCTCGACGCCATGCGCGAGCTCGCCCAGTTCCGCCCCTACCTTTCCGGCGCGGTGCTCAAGGGCACGGCCGGCCGCTACGCCGACATCGACCTGCAGCTCTTCACCGACGACCCGAAGGCGGTGGAGCTCCTCCTCCTCAACCGCAACGTCCCCTACGAGATCGCCGACACCCGCCGGTTCGCGGGCGACGAGGCCCGCCCGGTGGCGCTCGTGCGGCTCGAGTGGGAGGGCGTGCCGATCAACGTCGCGGTGCACGCGTGCCGAGACGAGCGGACTTCGTTGAAGGTCACGCCGAACGGCCGCCCGATCGAGCGGGCCGGCCTCGCGGCCGTCGAAGCCCTCGTGGCCGGGGGCTCGGCCGATCGCCGATGATCCGATCGAGGCGGCACTGGTGGGTCGTCGCTCTGGCCGCCCTCCTCGCGCTGGGGGCGGGGTTGTGGGTGCGTCAGGCGGGGGAGCGGGATCGTCCCAACCCCGCCGCGCCGAAGATGCTCTTCGGCACCGCGTTCCGCGATCTCGGCGGGGGCATGAAAAACCTGGAGCCCTGGCGCGGCAACGTGCTGGTCGTCAACTTCTGGGCCACCTGGTGCGCCCCTTGCCGCGAGGAAACGCCGGCATTGGTCCGCATCCAGCAGCGATATGCAGCGAACGGCGTCCAAGTGATCGGCATCGCGTTCGATTCGGCGGAGAAGGTCCAGCCCTTCGCCGACGAGTTCCGGGTCAACTACCCGATGCTCTTGGCCGGCGCCGAGCTCTTCCCGCTGCTGACCGAGCTCGGCAACAGGGCGGGAGGGCTGCCCTTCACGGTCTTCGTTGATCGGCAAGGGAGAATCCACAAGACCCACCTCGGGGCGCTGGACGATGGCGCGCTCGCGAAGATCCTCGACCCCTTGGCCGCCAAGTAAACGATCTGCGGCGATTTGCTGCGATCTTCTGGACTTTTGCCGGCTACCGCGCCAAACTTGCGCCCCATGTCCAAACCCCAGCCGTCCCGGAAGCGCGCGAGCGGCCGCTCGATCCTCGTCGTCCACGGGCCGAACCTCAACCTCCTCGGAAGCCGTGAGCCCCGCATCTACGGGCGCGAGACCCTGGCCGCCATCAACGCCCGGCTGGCCGCAGCGGCCCAGGCGCGCGGCGCCAGGCTCGCCACGTTCCAGAGCAACCACGAAGGCGACCTCATCGACCGGGTCCAGGCGGCGCGGGCCGAGAAGGTCGATTGGATCATCCTGAACCCCGGAGGCCTCACGCACACCAGCGTCGCGCTGCGCGACGCGCTCGCCGCGGTGGCGATCCCGTTCGTCGAGGTGCACCTCTCGAATATCCACGCGCGCGAGCCGTTCCGCCGGCACTCCTACTTCTCGGACCTCGCCGCCGGGAGCATCGTGGGGCTCGGCAGCCGCGGCTACGACCTCGCGCTCGAATACGCCCTCGGCCGCGACTGACGGCGAGGCGCCAGGCGGCGGGCCGCGCGCCTGCCGCGGGAGGAGCAAAGAACAATGGACCTGCGAAAGCTGAAAAAGCTCATCGACCTCGTGCAGGAATCGGGCATCGCCGAGCTCGAGATCACCGAGGGCGAGGAGAAAGTGAAGATCGTGCGCGGCGGCGCGCCCGGGCAGGAGGTCGCCTACGTGACCTCGCCGGCCGTCGCGGCGGCGCCGGCTCCGGCCGCCGCGGGACGCCCTCCCGCGGCTGCGGCGGCCGCGGAAGCGCCCGCCCTGCCCGAGGGCCACGTCGTGAAGTCGCCGATGGTGGGCACCTTCTACCGCGCGCCCTCGCCGGGCGCGAAGCCGTTCGTCGAGATCGGCGACACGGTGAAGGCGGGCCAGACGATCTGCATCATCGAGGCGATGAAGATCATGAACGAGATCGAGGCCGACAAGGACGGCGTGGTGAAGGCGATCCTCGTCGAGAACGGCGACCCGGTCGAGTACGGCGAGCCGCTGGTCGTGATCGAGTGACACCGCCCGCGGCACGGCGCGACGCGCCCGCCGCCCTGCGCACCGGCCCATGTTCGAGAAAGTACTGATCGCCAACCGCGGGGAGATCGCGCTGCGCATCCAGCGCGCCTGCCGCGAGCTCGGCATCAAGACCGTCGTGGTGCACTCGGAGGCCGACCGCGAGGCGAAGTACGTCAAGCTCGCCGACGAGTCGGTGTGCATCGGCCCCGCGCCCTCGCCGCAGAGCTACCTCAACATCCCGGCGATCATCAGCGCGGCCGAGGTCACCGACGCGCAGGCCATCCACCCGGGCTACGGCTTCCTCTCGGAGAACGCCGACTTCGCGGAGAAAGTCGAGCGCTCCGGCTTCGTCTTCATCGGGCCGCGGCCGGAGAACATCCGGCTCATGGGCGACAAGGTGAGCGCCAAGGCGGCGATGACCAGGGCGGGCGTCCCGGTGGTGCCGGGCTCCGAGGGCGCGCTGCCCGAGGATCCGGCGGAGATCGTCAAGATGGCGCGCGCCATCAAGTACCCGGTGATCATCAAGGCCTCCGGCGGCGGCGGCGGGCGCGGGATGCGCGTGGTGCACACCGAGGCGGCGCTCGTCTCGGCGGTGAACCTCACCCGCAGCGAGGCGCAGGCCGCGTTCGGCAATCCGACCGTCTACATGGAGAAGTTCCTCGAGAACCCGCGCCACATCGAGATCCAGGTGCTCGCCGACGAGCACAAGAACGCCGTGTACCTCGGCGAGCGCGACTGCTCGATGCAGCGGCGCCACCAGAAGATCATCGAGGAGGCGCCGGCGCCCGGCATCACCGAACGCGAGCGCGCCCGCATCGGCGAGCGCTGCGCCGAGGCGTGCCGCAAGATCAACTACCGCGGCGCCGGCACTTTCGAGTTCCTCTACGAGAAGGGCGAGTTCTACTTCATCGAGATGAACACGCGCATCCAGGTCGAGCACCCGGTGACCGAGGCGATCACCGGCATCGACCTGGTGCAGGCGCAGATCCGCGTGGCGGCGGGCGAGAAGCTGCCCTTCCGGCAGCGCGACATCGCGTTCCGCGGCCACGCGATCGAGTGCCGCATCAACGCCGAGGACCCGTTCAAGTTCACGCCCTCGCCGGGGCGCATCGAGTGGTGGCACCCGCCCGGGGGCCCCGGCATCCGCGTGGACTCGCACGCCTACTCGGGCTACTTCGTGCCGCCGAACTACGACTCCATGATCGGCAAGATCATCGCCCACGGCGCGACGCGCGACCAGGCGATCCGCCGCATGCGCATCGCGCTCTCGGAGATGATCGTCGCCGGCATCCAGACCAACATCCCGCTGCACCTCGAGCTCCTGCACGACACCGAGTTCATGAAGGGCGGCACCAGCATCCACTACCTCGAGCAGCGGCTCGCGCGCAGCGCGAAACGCTAGCCGCGGCGCGCGCGAACCGCATGCGCTCGATCCAGATGGCGGTCGACGCCGGCGCCGCCGACGCGCTCGGCGACGCGCTGCTCGCGGCGGGCGCGCTCTCGGTGTCCGTCGAGGACGCCGACGCGGGCACGAGCGCCGAGCGGGCGCTCTTCGGCGAGCCGGGCACCGAGCCCGCGCGCACGGCGTGGGACCGGAGCCTCGTCACCGCGCTCGTCGCCGACGAGGCCGACGTCGCGGCGCTCGTGACCGAAGCGGCGGCGGGCGCAGGCCTCGCCGCACCGCCCGCCTGGCGCTGCGAAGCGCTCGCCGACCGGGACTGGGTGCGGGTGACGCAGGCGCAGTTCGAGCCGATCCGCATCTCCGCGCGCCTGTGGATCGTGCCCTCCTGGCACACGCCGCCCGACCCCGGCGCGATCAACCTCGCGCTCGATCCGGGCGTCGCGTTCGGCACCGGCGCACACCCGACGACGCGCATGTGCCTCGCCTGGCTCGACGCGAACGTGCGCGGCGGCGAAACGGTCCTCGACTACGGCTGCGGCTCGGGCATCCTGGCGATCGCCGCGATGAAGCTCGGCGCGGCCGCCGCGGTCGGCGTCGATATCGACGCGGACGCCGTGCGCCAGGCGGCCGAGAACGCGCGCGCCAACGCCGTGGCCGCCGTGTTCCAGCTCGCCGCGGCGCCGCTCGCGCTCGCGGCCGACCTCGTGGTGGCGAATATCCTCGCCAACCCGCTGCGCCTGCTCGCTCCGGTGCTCGCCCGCCACACGCGCCCCGGCGGCAGCCTCGCGCTCGCGGGTTTGCTCGCCGGGCAGGCCGAGGAACTGATCGACGTCTACCGCGCGGACTTCGACCTCGCCGTCGCGGACGAGGATTCCGGCTGGGCGCTGCTCACCGGGAGGCGGCGGTGAACACGGTCACCCGCTGCCCCGCGTGCCGCACCGCGTTCCGCGTGCACCGCCACCAGCTCGAAGCGCGCGACGGGCAGGTGCGGTGCGGCGCGTGCGGGACGGTGTTCGACGCGCGCGCTTCGCTCGAGGTCTGGCAGGCGCCGACGGCGCCGGCCGGCGCGTCGGCGGGGCCGGCGAGCGTGGAGCCCGAACCGTTCGAGACGCTCGACCTCGACCTCTCGCAGCCCCTCTCGGTGACGAACCCGGTGCGCGTCCCCCCGCCGGCCGAGCCTGCGCCGCCCGCGGAGCCACCGCCCGCGTCACGCTCGGGCCCGCCGCAGGCCGCGGGGGAGACGCGCGCCGATGCCCCGAAGCCGCCGGCGCGCGCTGCCGCCGCGGCGGCGCCCACGCTGCCGCCATCGCTCCCGCCCGCGTTCACCGAGCCGCCCTCGCTCGCCGAGCCGCCCGCCGGCGCGGCGGACGCCGACGCGTTCGACTTCGGCTTCGAGCGCCGCGCGGCGCGCCGGCGTGCCGCGCTGTGGGCGCTGGCGAGCGTGCCACTCCTCGCGGCGCTCTTGGCGCAGGCGGCGCTCTTCTATCGCGCCGAGCTGGCGGCGCTCCTGCCGATGGCGCGGCCGTGGCTCGAGGCGGCCTGCGCGCGCCTCGGCTGCGAAGTCGGCCTGCCCAAGCACGCGCGCCTGCTCACCGTGGAGAGCGCGAACCTGGAGGCCGACGCCGGCAACGTGCTGACGCTCTACGCCACCCTGCGCAACCGCGCGGACTTCGACCAGGCGCTGCCCGCGATCGAGCTCACGCTCACCGACGCGCGCGAGCAGCCGCTCGCGCGGCGCCTGCTCGCGCCGGCCGACTACCACCGCGGCGCCGATCCGCGCATCCCCGCGAACGGCGAGGTCGCGATCCGGGTGCCGTTCGAGGCCGCCGGCGTGCGCGCCGCGGGATTCCGCATCGAGGCGCTCTACACGCCCTGACGCGCCGCGCGCGAGCCACGCTTTTCCCATCGAGAAGAAACCGCGATCCATCCATCATGCGCACCCTCATCTGCGGCTCGATCGCCTACGACAACATCATGGTGTTCCGGGGGCGGTTCAAGGACCACATCCTCCCCGAGCAGATCCACATCCTCAACGTCGCCTTCCTGGTGCCGGAGATGCGGCGCGAGTTCGGCGGCTGCGCCGGCAACATCGGCTACAACCTCGCCCTCCTCGGCGGCGAGCCGGTGATCATGGCCACCGTCGGCGACGACGCGGATCCCTACCTCGAGCGCCTCGAGAGCCTCGGGCTCGCGCGCGAGCACGTGCGCCGCATCGGCGGGACGCTCACGGCGCAGGCCTTCATCACCACCGACCTCGACGACAACCAGATCACCGCGTTCCATCCCGGCGCGATGGGCCACTCGCACGAGAACCGCATCGGCGCGGGAACCGGCGCGCGGCTGGCGATCGTCGCCCCCGACGGCCGCGAGGGCATGGTGCAGCACGCGCGCGAGCTCGCCGAGGCGGGCATCCCCTTCGTGTTCGACCCGGGCCAGGGACTGCCGATGTTCTCGGGCGCGGAGCTCATGGACTTCATCGAGAAGGCGAGCTACGTCGCGGTGAACGACTACGAGGGCAAGCTCCTCGAGGAGAAGACCGCGCGGCCGCTCGCCGAGCTCGCGAAGCGCGTCGAGGCCCTCGTCGTGACGCGCGGCGCCGAGGGCTCGACGATCTTCGCCGGCGGCAGGCGGCACGACATCCCCGCGGTCAGGCCCGAAGCGCTCGTCGATCCGACCGGTTGCGGCGACGCGTACCGCGCCGGGCTCCTCTACGGCATCGCGCAGGGTTTCGACTGGCCCACGACCGGGCGCCTCGCCTCGCTGATGGGCGCGATCAAGATCGCGCACCGCGGCGGGCAGAACCACCGGCCGAGCCGCGACGAGATCGCGGCGCGCTACCGGGCGGCGTTCGGCGCGTCGCCGTGGTGAGCCGAAAGGCTGCAACGCGGAGGACGCCGGACAAGCCGCTGCGGCGCGGAGGGCGCGGCGGACGCAGCGGGACGCAGAGAGAATGCTCCGTCGCTGCGCGGGGCCAGCCTTTCGCGCGTCCGCGCCGCACCGGCCGCCGCAGACCGGCCAACGGGAATCCCTGCCTTGCGCTCTCCGCGCCCGCTGCGTGGCAGCTTTGGCTCAGTGCGTCAGCGCGGCGCGGATCTTCGCGGCGTTCGCCGCGAGCTCCTCCCGCGGCGGGTTCTTCACCGGCCAGACGAGGTCCATGCCGTCGCCGGGCCAGCGCGGCACGACGTGCACGTGAAAGTGCATGACCGTCTGCCCGGCTGGCGCGCCGTTCGCCTGATAGACCGACATCCCCGGCGGCGAGAACGCGGCCTGTACGGCGCGCGCGACGCGCGCGGTGGCCTGGAACACCCGGGCGGCGAGCGCGTCGTCGAGGCCGAAGACGTCCGCGACGTGCGGCTTCGCGACCACCAGGGTGTGGCCCGGGTTCACCGCGCCGATGTCCATGAACGCGACCACGGACTCGTCCTCGTACACGACGCTCGCCGGGATCGCGCCCGCCACGATCTTGCAGAACACGCAGTCCGTCATCGCCTCCCCCTCTATAATCCGCCCGCCCCCGCGCGCGCCCGATGAGCCCGTCACCGCTTGCCGTCCGCTTGCTGCGCCTCGCGCGCCTCGCCGCGCACGTCGCGCGGGGGCTCGCCATCGTGACGTTTCGCTTCCCGCGCCTGACTGCGAAGCAGCAGGACCGCATCCTGGAGCGCTGGTCGCGAAAGCTCCTGGCGATTCTAAGCGTGCGGGTGCGGCCCCACAACGCGCCGCACGCGTGGCCCGAGCGCACGCTCGTGGTCACCAACCACGTCTCCTGGCTCGCCATCTTCGCGGCCTACGCGGTGGCGCCGGGGCTCTTCGTGGCGAAGTCCGAGATCGCCGGCTGGCCCGTGCTCGGCCGCCTGGTCGCGGGCGTCGGGACGCTCTTCATCGAGCGGGGCCGGAACAGCCACGCGCGGCGCACCAACGAGCGCATCGCCGCGGCGCTCGCGAGCGGCCGGCGCGTCGCCGTCTGCCCCGAGGGGACGACCACCGACGGCCGGCACGTGAAGCGGTTCCACGCGGCGCTGCTGCAGCCCGCCATCGACGCTGGCGCGGCGGTGCAGCCGGTGGCGCTCGCCTACACCGACGGCCACGGCGCCTTCTCCGAGGCGGCCGCCTACGTGGACGACATGTCGTTCATGGCGTCGCTTTGGCGCATCGTCTCGACGCGGCGCCTCGAAGTCGAGCTCCGCTTCGCGCCGCAGATCGCAGCGTCCGGCGCGACCCGGCGCGAGCTCTCGGCCGCGGCGCACGAGGCGGTGGCGCAGATGCTCGCCGCTAGCCCCGCGGGCACTCGACCTGGTACAGCCGGCGGTCCTCCAGCCGCACCGCCGAGAGCCGCCCGCCCCACACGCACCCCGTATCCAGCGCGAGCAGATTAGGCGCGAGCACGAGGCCGAGCGCGGACCAGTGGCCGACGATCGCGGTGGCCGCGGCGCTGCGGCGCCCCGGCACCGCGAACCACGGATAGCAGCCGCGCGGCGCGTTCGCGGGTGGGCCCTTGGCGTGGAAGTCCATCACGCCGTCCGCGGACACGAAGCGCATGCGCGTCATCGCATTCACGATCACGCGCAGCCGGTCGACGCCCACGTGCGCGTCGTCCCAGTACTCGGGACGCGAGCCATAGAGCTCGGCGAGGAACTCGCGGTAGCGGGGCCCGCGCAGCGCCGTCTCCACCTCGGCTGCGAGCTCGCGGGCGCGTGCCACGGTCCATTGCGGCAGGAGCCCGGCGTGGACGAGGAAGTGCGGCGCCTCCACGTGCAGCATCGGACGGTGGCGCAGCCACGCGAGGAGCTCGTCGCGGTCGGGGGCGGAGAGCACGTCGGCGAGCGTGTCGTCGGCGCGATGCCGGCCGAAGCCCTCGGCGAGCGCGACGAGGTGCAGGTCGTGGTTGCCGAGCACGACGATGGCGGCCTCGCCGAGCGACTTCACGAACCGCAGCACCTCGAGCGAGTCGGGGCCGCGGTTCACGAGGTCGCCGACGAACCAGAGGCGGTCACGGCCGAGGTCGAAGCGGATCCGTTCGAGCAGCGCCTCGAGCGCGCCGAGGCAGCCCTGCACGTCGCCGACGGCGTAGGTCGCCATGGCGCCGGCTACGCCCGGTCGAGGCGACGGTACTGGATCGCCTCGGCGACGTGCGCGGCCGCGACCGTCTCCGCTCCGGCGAGGTCGGCGATGGTGCGCGCGAGCTTGAGCACCCGGTGGTAGGCGCGCGCCGAGAGCGCGAGGCGGACGATCGCCTGCTTCAGCATCGTCCCGCCCGCGTCGTCCGGCGCGCAGTGGCGGTCGATCTCCTTCGCGGCGAGCTCGGCGTTCGGCTTGCCCTGGCGCTCGAGCTGGCGGCGGTAGGCGCGCCCGACGCGCTCGCGCACGGCGGCGCTCGGCTCGCCCCGGGCCGCGCCGAGCAACTCCTCCTGCGGGACCGCGGCCACCTCGATCTGGATGTCGATGCGATCGAGAAGCGGCCCCGAGATCTTGCCGCGGTAGCGCGCGACCTGGTCGGGCGTGCAGCGGCAGCGGCCGCTGTAATGGCCGAGGTAGCCGCACGGGCAGGGATTCATCGCCGCGACGAGCTGGAAGCGCGCGGGGAACTCGGCCTGCCGCGCCGCGCGCGAGATCGCCACGCGCCCGGACTCGAGCGGCTCGCGCAGGACTTCGAGCACGCGGCGGTCGAACTCGGGGAGCTCGTCGAGGAAGAGCACCCCGTGGTGCGCGAGCGAGATCTCGCCGGGGCGCGGATCGGAGCCGCCGCCGACGAGTGCGACGCCGGAGGCGGTGTGATGCGGCGCGCGGAACGGCCGCGCGCGCCAGCGCTCGATGCGAAAGCCGCCGGAGGCGAGCGACTGCACCGCTGCGGACTCGAGCGCCTGCGCGTCGGTCATCTCCGGCAGCAGCCCCGGCAACCGCTGCGCGAGCATCGACTTGCCGGTGCCCGGCGGCCCCACCATCAGCAGGCTGTGCCCGCCGGCGGCAGCGACCTCGACCGCGCGCTTCGCGTGCGCCTGGCCCTTCACGTCCGCGAGGTCCGGATACGCGGGGCGGGCGAGGACGGGCTCTGCGGCGTAGCGCTCGAGCGGCGCTTCGCCGGTCAGGTGGCGGCACACGTCGAGCAGCGTCGCGGCCGGATAGACCGCGGCATCGCGCACCAGCGCCGCTTCCGCGGCGCTCGCCCGCGGCAGCACGAAGCCGCGGCCCGAGCGCGCGGTGCGGCAGGTCATCGCGAGCGCGCCGCGGACCGGCCGCAGCTCGCCAGTGAGCGAGAGCTCGCCCGCGTACTCGAACGCGTCGAGGGCGCGTCCCGGGAGCTGGCCCGAGGCGACCAGGATCCCGAGCGCGATCGGGAGATCGAAGCGCCCGCCTTCCTTGGGCAGCTCGGCCGGCGCGAGGTTGACGGTGATGCGCCGCGCGGGGAACTCGAAGCGGCAGTTGGCGAGCGCCGCGCGCACGCGGTCGCGGCTCTCCTTCACCTCCGCTTCCGGGAGGCCGACGATGGTGAAAGTGGGCAGCCCCGGGCCGATGTGGACTTCGACCTCGACGGCTGGGGCTTCGAGCGCGGCGAGCGCCCGGCTGTGCACGACGGCGAGCGACATCGGCCGGTCGGCGCGCTCAGCCGGCCTGGTCGGTGCGTTCGGCTTCCTCGGCGAGGCGCGCTTCGAGCGCGGCCACGCGCGCCTCGAGCTCGGCGAGCTTCTCGCGCGTGCGCGCGAGCACCTTCGCCTGCACGTCGAACTCCTCGCGCGTGACCAGGTCGAGCTTCGCGAAGCCGGCGGCGAGCATCGCGCGCGCGTTCTTCTCGAAGTCCTTCGCCGGGCTCGCGGACATCGCCTCGGCGAGCTTGCCGGAGAGTTCTTTCAGCAGGGTGTCGGGCGTCATCGGGCCGTCCTCGCGCGAATCGAGTCTAACAGGGTGTTCGAAACGGGGGACGGATTGCCTTGGCCCCGTGATGCGGTGGCTGCCCGAGAGCGCGCCCCTCGGAACGCGCCCCGGCCGGCGTCGGGAATGGCCGGGAAGCGCTTTTCACCACGCAACCGGCATGCGCCTTTTCGCGGCCGACCGGCCCCCACGCGCCGCACCAGCATTGTGCGGAACGCCAAACGCACGCCCCGGGACGGTGCGGATTGCCGGATGGCCCCGTGGTGCGTCGCGGTAACTCATTGTTCTAAAGCTATAAATGGGGCTGGCACGGGGAATGCTGAAGGGGAGGAGCCTTTCCTCACTTTCAAAGGGGCTCTCGCCATGATGAAGAAAGCCGTGCTCGCCTCCGCTGTCGCCACCCTGCTCGGGGCTCCCGTGTCGGTCCTCGCGCAATCCGCGCCGGCCTCCGAGCACACCCTCACCGGCAACATCACCATCGCCACCGACTACCGGTTCCGCGGCATCTCGCAGACCTTCGGGGGCAGCAACTTCTGGGCGCCGGCGATCCAGGGCGGCGTCGACTACTCGCACTCGAGCGGGTTCTACGTCGGCAACTGGAACTCGAACGTCTCGGGCAACCAGTACCCGAACGGGTCGTCGATCGAGATGGACTTCTACGGCGGCTGGAAGAAGACCTGGGACGACTGGGGCCTCGACGTCGGCACGATCTACTACTACTACCCGAACAACGCGAAGTTCATCGGCGAGGTCTATACCAGCACCTTCCCGGCGACGCCGACCGGGCAGACCTTCAGCAAGACCATCAACAACTGGGAAGCCTACATCGGCGCGAGCTGGAAGTTCCTCTCGCTGAAGTACTTCTATTCGTTCACCAACTACTTCGGCCTCTCGAGCAACGTCGCCTCGGCCTACTTCGAGCGCGGCAGCTCGGACGTCACGCTGCAGACGGCGAGCGGCCGCACCGGCGGCACGAAGGGCACGCAGTACCTCACCGCGGCGTTCACCTACGAGGTGATGCCCAAAGTGAACGTGTTCGGCAGCGTCGGCTACACCTGGATCCCGAAGTACGGCAGCCAGCTCAACTACCTCGACTACAAGCTCGGCGTGAGCTACGACTGGGACGGCTGGGTGCTGAGCCTCGCGGGCGTGGGCACCAACGCCGACAAGGACTGGTGGTACGCGTCGAACGGCGAAGGGAAGATCCGCGACCTCGGCCAGTTCAACGCCGTGCTGTCGGTCAGCAAGACGTTCTGACGCGCATGCGCGCGGGCCGGGCGGCGCGCCCGGCCTGCCGCCCCCAACTCCTCTCCAGGCAAAGAGATCATGAAATTCGTCACCGCCATCATCAAGCCGTTCAAGCTTGACGAGGTGCGCGAGGCGCTGTCCGCCATCGGCGTGCAGGGCCTCACGGTCACCGAGGTCAAGGGGTTCGGCCGGCAGAAGGGCCACACCGAGCTCTACCGGGGCGCGGAGTACGTGGTCGACTTCCTGCCGAAGGTCAAGGTCGAGGTCGCCGTCAAGAACGAGATGGTCGACCAGGTGATCGAGGCGATCGAGAAGTCCGCCAACACCGGGAAGATCGGCGACGGGAAGATCTTCGTCTACGACCTAGAACAAGTCGTTCGCATCCGCACCGGCGAGACCGGTCCGGAAGCGTTGTAAGGGAGCTCGCCACATGAAAAAGTTCATCGCGCTGGTCGTTCTGGCGGCAGGGGTCGCGCTGAGCGGCGCCGCGCTCGCCCAGGACAAGCCGCCGGAGGCGCCCGCGAAGGCCGAGGCGACGACGACCACGGTGACCGAAACGGTGAAGGTCGACGCCAAGGCCGGCACCGCGACCGAGACCGTGAAGGTCGAGCAGAAGACCGAGGCCGCGGCCACGCCGACGCCCGACAAGGGCGACACCGCGTTCATGTACATCGCCACCGTGCTCGTCATCCTGATGACGATCCCGGGGCTCGCGCTCTTCTACGGCGGGCTGGTGCGGTCGAAGAACATGCTGTCGGTGCTGATGCAGGTGTTCGTCTGCTTCGCCATGATCGCCATCCTCTGGGCGGTCTACGGCTACAGCGTGGCGTTCACCGGCGGCAACCCGTTCTTCGGGAGCCTCGACAAGCTCTTCATGAAGGGCATCACGCCGGAGTCGGTCGGCGCGACCTTCTCGAAGGGCGTCGTCATCCCCGAGTACCTCTTCTTCGCCTTCCAGCTGACGTTCGCGGCGATCACCCCGGCGCTCATCGTCGGCGCGTTCGCCGAGCGGATGAAGTTCTCGGCGGTGCTCCTGTTCCTCGCCATCTGGTTCACCTTCTCGTCCCTGCCGATCGCGCACATGGTCTGGTACTGGGACGGTCCGGACGCGATCACCGACGAGAAAACGCTCGAATCGGTGACCGCGGCCGCCGGCTGGCTGTGGGCGAAGGGCGCGCTCGACTTCGCGGGCGGGACGGTCGTGCACATCAACGCCGGCGTCGCGGGCCTGGTCGCGGCCTACGTGCTCGGCAAGCGGATCGGCTACGGCAAGGAGTCGTTCGCGCCGCACAACCTGCCGCTCACGATGGTCGGGGCGTCGCTGCTCTGGGTGGGCTGGTTCGGCTTCAACGCCGGCTCCAACCTCGAGGCGAACGGCGTCGCGGCCTCCGCGTTCGTGGCCACCATTCTCGCCACCGCCGCGGCGACCCTCTCCTGGCTCGCGTTCGAGTGGATGCTCAAGGGCAAGCCCTCGATGCTCGGTGGCGCGTCGGGCGCGGTGGCCGGCCTCGTGGCGATCACCCCGGCGTGCGGCTTCGTCGGCCCGATGGGCGGGATCGTCATCGGCCTCGTGGCCGGCGCGGTGTGCCTCTGGGGCGTGAGCGGGCTGAAGCGGATGCTCGGGGCGGACGACGCGCTCGACGTGTTCGGCATCCACGGCGTGGGCGGGGTCGTCGGCGCGCTCCTCACCGGGGTGTTCGCGGCCCCCTCGCTCGGCGGCTCGGGCATCTTCGACTACGTGGCGAACGCCGCGTCGCCCGAATACTCGATCGGCGGCCAGGTGGTGACCCAGGCGATCGGCGTGGTCACGACCATCGTCTGGTCGGGCGTGGTCGCCTTCGTTGCGCTGATGATCGTGAAGATGGTGATCGGCCTCCGGGTCACGCCCGAGGAAGAGCGCGAAGGGCTCGACACCACCTACCACGGCGAGGCCGCGTACAAGCTGTGATGCATCGCCCCGGGCGAGCGCGCTTTCCCGGGGACCCGAAGAGCAGGGGCGAAGCCCGCAAGGGCTTGCTTTCGAGGGCCACCTCCGGGTGGCCCCTTTTTTTTCCCGCGTCGCGCAGCGCGAGCAGCGCGCGTCGCCCGGCTAGATCCGCGCGAGCGCGAGCCACCACAGCGGCAGCGTCACGAACGAAAGCGGGATGCCGACGCCCACCATCAGCGCGACGAGCGGCGGGTTGAGCCGATGCT
>JAOAEA010000073.1 GCA_026417035.1 Burkholderiales bacterium | reverse complement strand
CGGCTGGACCGCGGCGGGATGCGCGGCGGCGGGAGGCGGCGGAGCCTTCGCGACCGCGAAGTTCGACTTGGGCTGGAGCTGCCACCAGAAATAGACCCCTGCGCCCACGGCCACCGCCGCGAGCGCGCCGAGCGTGATGAAGAACGGCCGACGCGGGTTGTAGTCCATCTGCTTCGCCTCGAACACTTGCCGGGCCGCATCGCGGGCCGCAGCGTTGTCGTCCGTCGTCCGCGGCCGGGGCCGCCGGTCCGGAGCGGCGGCGGCCGTGCCCTCCGGCTCGGCGAGGCTGAGCGACGAGGGTGGCTCGGGCATGCGGGACTCCGCTGCGGCGGATTGCCGCGGCGGCGGCGACAGGTCGTCCGGAGCGAGCTCGAGCCCCGAGATGTCGGGGAGGCGGTCCCGCGTCATCAGCGGTTCTGCGGCGGGCGCCTCCGCCGGCGCCGCCTCGGCCGGCGTGGCCCCCTCGGCGCTCGCCTGCTTCGCCTGCTCGGCCTTCTTCAGCGCGTCGAGCAGGAGGCTCACCGGACGATCTCCCCGTTGGGCCCCCGGCGCGCGGGGTTGGGCTCGTTCATGAAATCCTCGCCCGGGAGGTACTGGCGGTAGTCACGGAAGTCGCCGTCGACGCTCGCGTCCCGGATCACCACCGGCCGCAGGAAGATGACGAGCTCGCTCTTGGCGCTGGCGAGCGTGCGGTTGCCGAAGAGGTTGCCGATCACCGGGATGCGGTTCACCCACGGGACGAAGTCCTCGTTGTTGGCGGCTTCGTCCTGGATGAGGCCGCCCATCACCGCGATCTGGCCGCTGGAGACCTTCATGACCGACTCGATCTCCCGGGTCTGGATCTCGGGGATGCGGCTCACGACGTTCACCGCGGCGAGCACCGGGTTCGGGTCGTTCACGTAGCCGACGATGCGCGAGACCGTCGGCTTCACGTTGAAGATCACGTTGTCGGCCTCGCCGATGCTCGGCGTCACGTTCATCACGAGCCCCACCGGGACCACGTTGGGCGTGGTGGTGAACGTCGTGAGGGACGTCGTTTGCGCCTGAGTCGTCTGCGAGCTGATCGTGAAGTAGACCTTGTTGTCGACGACCTTCAGGATCGCCGTCTGGTTGTTCACCACGGAGACGCGCGGGCTCGACAGCACGCGCACGTTGCCGAAGGTCTCGAGGAGCTTGATCGTCGCCGTGAAGCTCGCCGACGTGTAGTTGAGCGTGAAGATGCTGCCGGGCGGCGACGCGGTGACGACGCCCGAGGGCTGCTGCTGGATGTTGAAGCCGGCGAGCCCGGTGCGCAGGAACGCCCAGTCGATGCCCTGGTTGTAGGCGTTCGAGAGGCGCACCTCGACGATCGTCGCCTCGATCAGGACCTGCCGGCGCGCGCTGACCATGACCTGGTCCAGGAACTCCTGGATCTTCTCGTGCTGGCGCGACGTGGCGCGAATCGAGAGCACGCCGGCCTCGCGGTTCGCGATGACCGAGGCGGCCTCGCGGTAGGCCACGTTGGGGCCCGCGGGCGCGGCGGCCGCGGGCCCTGGGGCGCCGGCGCCGGCCTGCGCGCCGGCGGCCTGCGGCGGCGGCACGGCAGCGACCGGTCCTGCGGGCAGGATCTTGTCCGTCTCCCGGAGGATGTCGCTGATGTTGTCGATCAGCGTGTCCCAGAAGCGGTTGGTCGAGGAGTTGCGCACCGTCACCGTCGAGGTATTCGCCGCGCCCGTCGTCGTGCCCGTGCCGCCGGCCGCCCCGCCGGCGCCACCGGCGGCCGTGGTGCCGGTGATCTGGCCCGATACGGCCACGGAGCCCGTCGTGCTGCGCTCCATGTTCACGTAGTCGATCTTGTAGACGCGCAGATAGGGCGAGTCGGGCATGACCACGAGGTTCGGCCCGTCGAGCTCCCAGCGCATGTCGACCTGCTTGGCGATCCGGTTGAGGAGCTGGGGCAGGGTCTGGTCGATGGCGTTGAGCGTGACCGTCCCGGTGATGCCGGGGTGGATGTCGACGTTCAGCTTCGCATCCCGGGCGAGCGCGAAGAGGAGTTCGGGGACGCGCACGTTGTTGACCACGACGCTGTACGTCTCGGCCTTGCGGCTCGGGCGCGGCTTGGGAACCGCGGCGCTCAGGGCGACCGGGGGCGGGATGGAGCCGGTCGGCCCCGTCTGTTCGGCGCCAAGGTGCCCGTCCGACGGGCGCATTGGTTGGTAGCAGCCGGCGAGCGACGCCGCCGCAATGGCGATCAGAGCGATTCTTCGCATTTCGACCCAGGCCAGTCCGCCATGCGGCGGAACGAGTGCGGTCCCGTCCGGATCGGGCCGCTCAAATTCATGTTTTGACGCAGAAAACGGTTCCCGAGGCATCACGGCTGTCACCGCCCTCCCTAACCTCCGTTCAGGCGGCGCATCTCGCTCACGCTGCGATGGAACGGCCCGTAGACCGCCATCGCCGCCGGCAGATCGCTCGTCGCCGCCAAGGTCTCGTCCACCGAGCCGAACGCGCCGTACGCGACCCGGTAGTGCTGCCTTCCGTCGATTTTCACACTGTACACGTAAATCTCATCTTTCTTCAGCAACTCCGTGGCCTGGCGGAGGAAATTCTCCATTCGCGCCGTCTCCGCGTCGTTGAAGATCGCGAGCTGGATCGACTGGCGGCCGCCCGGGGCATTGCGCAGCCACGCCTGGGTCGCCACGAAGCGCTCCCGCCCGAGCTTGCCGCTCGGCGGCACGACCTCGCCAACCCCGCGGTCCGCCGGCGCAACGGGGGGCGACTCGGCCCGTTGCACGGCCGCAACAGGGCCGGCAACCCCCGGAGGCGCGCCCGAGGGTTGCGATTTCGCCTCTTCGCGTCCCGGCCCGCCATCCCTTACCGATTCCGCAGCCGTCCCGCCGGCCGGCGATTGATCCGGCCCTTTGCCCTGAGTCGCATCCGTTGCGGGCCCGGAGGAACTCCCCGCCGGCGCGGCGCCCGTGGCGTCCGCCGACGTCGGGGCGGGTGCGACCGAAACGGTGCCTCCGGCCGCCGTCGTCGAGGAGGCGGGGGCAAGCCGGTCCTTCAGCAGCGCGTGGATCCCGAAGCCGGCCGCCAAACCGATCACGACGCCGGCCCCGCCGAGCGCGAGCCGGGACGGCCAACGGACCCGCGACCGGAACTCGGAGTCGCGGATCGCCGCCCGGGCGTGCTTGGCCGTGACCTGGTGGGAGCCGTCGGCGAACGCGGCGAGGAGGGCCTTGTCGGCGAGGATGTTGATCCGCCGGGTGAGGCCCTCCGAGGCCGACGCGATGAGGCGAAGCGCCTGAGCGGAGAAGACCGGCGCGCCCCGGTAGCCCGCCTGGCGCATGCGGAAGTCGACATAGCTCGCCACGTCGGCGCGCACCAGCGGCTCGAGCCGGAAGGCGTGCGTGATCCGCTCGCGCAGCTGCCGCATGCTCGGCAGGTTGAGGTGCTCGTCGAGCTCGGGCTGGCCGAACAGCACGATCTGCAGCAGCTTGTGCTTGGTCGACTCGAGGTTCGAGAGGAGGCGCACTTCCTCCAGCGACTCGAGCGGCATCGCGTGGGCTTCGTCGATGAGCAGCACGACGCGCCGCCCCTCGCCGTAGAGGCGGATGAGGTGCTCCTGCAGCGCCCGGATCAGCAGCGTGGTGCGCGCGCCCGGGAGGCTGATGTGCAGGTCGTCGGCGATCGCGTGCAGGATCTCGTCGCGCGAGAGCGAGGGGCTCGCGAGGTAGATGGTCTCGACGTTCTTCGGGAGCCGTTCGATGAGGACGCGGCAGAGCATCGTCTTGCCGCTGCCCACCTCGCCGCTCACCTTGACGATGCCCTCGTCGTGGGTGATGGCGTAGACGAGCGCATCCAGGGTCGCGCCGCGGTTCGCGCCCGCGAAGAAGAACTCCGTGTGCGGCGTGATCCGGAAGGGCGGCTCTTCGAGCCCGAAATGGGCGAGATACATGCGGGTTCGTCACCGGCGGCCGGGCGGCCCGGCATCGCGGCAGCGCGAGGGCCGCACGCGCGCGGATCCGGGGCTCGGCGTCGAGTCCATGCTTTCCTCCCGGGGCGATTGTAGGGAAAGCGGCGGCGGCGGGCCACATCCGCCGGCGGTCGGCGGGGACGTCCGGCGCCGTGGAGCGCCCGGCTTTCGCGCTGCCGCGGCGCTCAGTGCTGCTTTTGCAGCGACTCCATGCGGCTGTACAGGGTGGTGCGGTTGATGCCGAGCAGTTTCGCCGCCTGGCTCACGTTGCCGCGCGTCAGCTTCATCGCGGCTTCGATGTAGCCGTGCTCCCACGCCTTGAGCATGCTGTCGAGGTTGAAGCTCCGCTCCCGCTGGAGGTGGCGCTGCGCCTGCTCGACGAGCGTGTCGGGATCCGAGGGCATCCCGAGCTCGGGCACCGGCGCGGCGGACTCCACGTCGAGCTCCGGCTCGAGCTCCGCGGCGGAGAGCTTCTGGCCCGCGTACTTCGTGGTGAGCCGGATCACGATGTTGCGCAGCTCGCGCACGTTGCCGGGGAAGTGGTAGTCGCGCCAGAGCTTCAGGGCCGAGTCGTCGAACGCGAAGGGCGCGAGGCGTGCCTGCTCGGCGTAGAACTTCCGGAAGTGATCGAGCAGCTTCGCCTTGTCGTCCTCCATGTCGCGCAGGGGCGGCACGTTGATCGTGAACACCGAGAGGCGGTGGTAGAGGTCGGCGCGGAAGTGCCCCTTCTTGATCTCCTGGCGCAGGTCGCGGTTGGTCGCGGCCACCACGCGGGCGCGGCTGTAGCGGCGCTGCGTCTCGCCCACCCGCTGGTACTCGCCGTTCTCGAGCACGCGCAGCAGCTTCGCCTGCAGCTCGAGCGGCAGCTCGCCGATCTCGTCCAGGAACAGGGTGCCGTCGGCGGCGTCCTCGAAGTAGCCCGACTTGTTGGCGACCGCGCCGGTGAAAGCGCCCTTGACGTAGCCGAACAGCGTCGGCTCGACGAGCGTCGGCGAGATCGCCGCGCAGTTGAGCGCGAGGAACGGCTTGTCGCGCCGCGAGGACAGGCGGTGCAGCGCGTTCGCGACCATCTCCTTGCCGCTGCCCGACTCCCCCTCGATCAGCGCCGGGAAGGGGCTGTCGGCGTACTGCGAGATCTGGCTGCGCAGCTTCTCCATGGCCGGGCTGCCCCCGACGAGCGTGTCGGTCCCCTCCGGCCCGCTGCGCAGCTCCACGTCGCGGAAATGCAGCGCGTGCAGCAGGATCTTCTTGAGGTTCTCCGGGTCGCAGGGCTTCGCCACGAACTCGGTCGCGCCGAGCGTGCGGGCGTGCCGGGCGTTGGCGGCGTCGTTCTGCCCCGAGAGCACCAGGATCTTCATGCTCGGCGAATGCGCGAGGAGATCCGAGATCAGGGCGAAGCCCTCGTCCGGCCGGTGCGGCACCGGCGGCAGGCCGAGGTCCACGAGCGCGAGCTGCGGCGGCGCGGCGAGCTGGCGCAGCAGGCTCACCGCGTGCGAGCGCGAGTCGCTCACGAGCACGTCGAAGTCGCGCCCGAGCGCGAAGGCCAGCGTGTCGGTGATCAGCGGATCGTCATCGACGATCAGCAGCGTGGGGTTCTGCGTTGTCGTTGTGTCGGTCATGGCCGGGCCCCTCGATGCAATGGAGGAAGGCTTGCTCGATAGAGCGCTCGGCGTAATGTTCGCACAGCGACCGGGGCGTCCCTGAGAAATACCGCACACCGCGGTGCAGGACGACCATGCGGTCGCAGACCTCCTCGACGTCGGCGAGGGCGTGGGAGGTGAAGAGGAGCGTCGCCCCGGCGGCGCGCAGGCCGGCGAGCTGCCCCTTGACCAGGGCGCGCGCTTTCGGGTCGAGGCCGCTCATCGGCTCGTCCAGCACGTAGAGGTCGCGCCGCGAGAGGAACGTCCCCGCGAGGCCGAGCTTCTGCGTCATGCCCTTCGAGTAGGAGCGCACCGGGCGCGCCAGCGCGTCGGGCTCGAGGTCGAGCGCGGCGAGCATCTCGCGCGCCGCCCGCTCCCGGTACGTCTCGCCCGACAGGCTGAGCAGGTAGCGCAGGAAGTCCTCGCCGGTCAGGTAATAGGGCGGCACGAACCGCTCGGGGAGGAACGCGAGCCGCGCGCGGGCGCGCGGCTCGCGGTGGCGCACGCCGAAGATCTCGATCGCCCCCGCGTCGACGGCGAGGAAGTCGAGCAGGCACTTGATGAGCGTGGTCTTTCCCGCGCCGTTGACGCCCGCGAGCCCGACGAACTCGCCGCGCGCCACCTCGAGGTCGACCCCCGCGAGCGCTTCGGTTCGCCCGTAGCGCTTGCGCACGCCGCGCATGCGGATGACCGCTTCGCTCATTCGTTCCCTGCCGATCGTCCCGTTCCGCGAAGCGGCCGATGATAGCGCAGCCCCCGCGCGCGGCCGGACGCGCGGCGCGCCCGCGCCCGCGTCGGGTTGGAGGGGATCGCACAAGCGGGTAGAATCGACCGCTTTCCGGCGTTCCCCACCCCCTTGTCTGCCAGCACCGCTACCGCCGCCGGCGCGTCCGGGGAGAACGTCGTCGAGATCGACGACGTTTCCTTCGCCTACGACGACGTGCGCCAGGTCCTCTCGGGCATCAGCCTCGCGATCCCGCGCGGTCGGCTCGTGGCGATCATGGGCGGCAGCGGCTGCGGCAAGACGACGCTGCTCCGGCTCATCGGCGGCGCGTTGCGCCCGACGCGCGGCGCCGTGCGCGTGTTCGGCCAGCTCGTCAACCGCATGAACCAGGACGAGCTCTACGCGCTGCGGCGCAGGCTCGGGATGCTGTTCCAGTTCGGCGCGCTCTTCACCGACATGTCGTCCTACGACAACGTCGCCTTCCAGATGCGCGAGCACACCGCGCTCACCGAGGAGCTGATCCGCGACCTCGTCCTCATGAAGCTCCATGCGGTGGGCCTGCGCGGCGCGGCGCACCTGTATCCCGCCGAGCTCTCCGGCGGCATGGCGCGCCGCGTGGCGCTCGCGCGGGCGATCGCGCTCGACCCGCAGCTGATGATGTACGACGAGCCGTTCGCCGGCCTCGATCCGATCTCGCTCTCGGTCATCGGCCAGCTGATCCGGCGCCTGAACGACGCGCTCGGCGCGACCTCGATCGTCGTCACGCACGACGTGATGGAGTCGCTCAAGATCGTCGACTACATCTACTTCATCGCCGACGGCCGCATCATCGCCCAGGGGACGCCCGACGAGATCCGCGCCTCGACCATGCCGTTCGTGCACCAGTTCGTGCACGGGGAGATCGACGGGCCGGTCGCCTTCCACTACCCGTCGCGCGCGTACCGCGACGACATCCTGGGCGCGCGGGCGTGAGCGCGCGGCTCGCGGCGGTGGTCGCCGACGTCGGCGCGCGCGTCGTCAGCGCGGTGTGGCGCATCGGCTTCGCCAGCCGGTTCTTCTGGCTGATGCTGCGCCACAGCGGCACGGCGCTGCGCCGCTTCCCCCTCACCGTCCGCGAGATCTACTTCGCGGGCGTGCTCTCGCTCATCATCATCGTGGTGTCGGGCCTGTTCGTCGGGATGGTGCTCGGCCTGCAGGGCTACGACACGCTCGCGCGCTACGGCTCGGCGGAGGCGCTCGGCGTGCTGGTCGCGCTGTCGCTGGTGCGCGAGCTCGGGCCGGTGGTGGCGGCGCTCCTGTTCGCCAGCCGCGCGGGCAGCGCGATCACGGCCGAGATCGGCCTCATGAAGGCGACCGAGCAGCTCGACGCCATGGAGATCATGGCGGTCGACCCGATCGCCCGCGTGGTGGCGCCGCGCTTCTGGGGCGGCGTGATCTCGATGCCGCTGCTCGCGGCGCTCTTCTCGGCGACCGGCATCTTCGGGGGCTACCTCGTCGGCGTGGTGCTGATCGGCGTGGACGCCGGCTCGTTCTGGTCGCAGATGCAGGCCGCGGTCGATTTCCGCGAGGACGTGTGGAACGGCGTCATCAAGAGCATCGTGTTCGGCGTCGTCGTGACCTGGATCGCCGTGTTCGAGGGCTACGACGCGCCGCCGACCGCCGAGGGCGTCTCCGGGGCGACGACGCGCACGGTCGTCACCTCGTCGCTCGCCGTGCTCGGCTTCGACTTCATTCTCACCGCGCTCATGTTCAGGGGAGTCTGACCGATGATGAAGCGCAGCACGCTCGACCTCTGGGTCGGCGCCTTCGTGATGATGGGCCTCGGGGCGCTGCTCTTCCTGTCGCTCAAGGTGGCCAACCTCTCGTCGTTCAACGGCGGCGACACCTACCCGGTCTACGCGAGCTTCGACAACATCGGCGGCCTGAAGGTGCGCGCTGCGGTGAAGAGCGCCGGCGTCGTGGTCGGGCGCGTCACCGCGATCGAATTCGACAACCAGACGTTCGAGGCGCGCGTGCGCATGGACCTCGAGTCGCGCTACGTCTTCCCGAAGGACACCGCCGCGAAGATCCTCACCTCGGGGCTGCTCGGCGACCAGTACATCGGCCTCTCGGCGGGCGGCGACATCGCGAATCTCAAGCCCGGCGACACGTTAAAAATTACCCAGTCGGCCGTGGTGCTGGAAAACCTCATCGGCCAGTTCCTGTACAGTAAGGCGGCCGAGGGCACCGAGAAGAAGCCGTAACAAGCCGTGAACCAGGAGCGTCGAACATGATCCGCCGCCTCGCAGCGCTCGCCGCGCTGGCGATCCTCGCGACCGGATGCGCGACGACCGCGAGCGCGCCCGATCCCCGCGACCCGCTCGAGCCGATGAACCGCGCCGTGTTCGAGTTCAACGACGGGCTCGACCGCGCGCTGATCAAGCCCGCGGCCGAGGCCTACCAGTTCGTCGTGCCGTCGATCGCGCGCACCGCCGTCACCAATTTCTTCGGCAACCTCGGCGACATCTGGAACGGCGCCAACCAGCTCATGCAGGGCAAGGTCGAGGCCTGGATCAACGACTGGGCGCGGGTGCTGTTCAACACGACGTTCGGCGCCGGCGGGCTGGCGGACGTCGCGAGCGAGATGGGCCTGCCGAAGCACGACGAGGACTTCGGGCAGACGCTCGGCGTGTGGGGCGTGCCGCCCGGGGCCTACCTCGTCCTGCCCGTCTTCGGCCCGAGCTCGGTGCGCGACACGGCCGGTTTCGTCGTCGATGCGTACGCCTACCCGACGTTCTGGATCCTGAGGACGACCAGGCCGCCCCACTGGGTGAGCTGGCGCACGAGCCTCACCCTGCTCGACTTCCTGAACCGGCGCACCAACGCGCTCGCGCTCACGGACGTGCTGGAGCAGGCGGCGCTCGACCGCTATGCGTACGTGCGCAGCGCCTATTTCCAGCGCCGCCGCAACCAGATCTACGACGGCAGCCCGCCGCCGGAGCAAGAGGCGGCGCTGCCCGCGATCCCGACGCAGGCCGCCGCGGAGCTGCTGCGCATCCTCCAGGAGCTCGACGCGGCGGCCGCGGGCACCGGCGAAGCGAGCGGCGCGCGCAGGGTCGAACCCAAGGTGCCCCGCAACTACGATGCCGTCCTGGCGGCCACCGCGGCGCGTGCAGTCGCGGCGGGGCCCGGGCAGCCCGACACGGAAGGTCACTGATGCGACGCCTGCTGCAAGCCCTGTTCGCCCTGCTCCCGCTCGCGGTGCTCGCGCCGCCCGCGCAGGCCCAGGAGACCGCCCCCGACGCGCTGGTGAAGTCGGTGTCGCAGGAGGTCCTCGACATCGTGCGCCGGGACAAGGACATCCAGTCGGGCAACACGCGCAAGACGATCGAGCTCGTGGAGACGAAGGTCCTGCCGCATTTCGACTTCGTCCACATGACGGCGCTCGCCATGGGGCCGAACTGGCGGCGGGCGACGCCCGAGCAGCAGCGGGCCCTCACCGACCAGTTCCGCACGCTCCTCGTGCGGACCTACTCGACGGCGCTCTCCTCCTACAAGAACCACACGATCGACTTCAAGCCGCTGCGCGCGCAGCCGGGCGACAACGACGTGATCGTGCGCTCGGAGGTCAAGCAGCCGGGCCAGCAGCCGGTGTCCATCGACTACAGCATGGAGAAGACCGCCGCGAGCTGGAAGGTCTACGACGTCCAGGTCGGCGGCGTCAGCCTCGTGACGACCTACCGCGACACGTTCACGAACGAGGTCCGCCAGGGCGGCATCGACGGCCTGATCCGGTCGCTGGAAGACAAGAACCGGCAGCTCGCCTCGGCCGAGAAGAAGTGATCCGGGCCGAAGGCGAGCGCATCGTCCTCGAGGGGCCGCTCAACCTCTCGACCGTCCCGGCGCTCGTCGGGCAGGGCGCGGCCCTCATCCGCGCGGGGGCGAGCGTCGTCGACCTCGCCGCCGCCACCGAGATCGACTCCTCGGCCGTCGCGCTCGTGCTCGAATGGGCCCGCGAGAGCGAGCGCCTCGGCCGCGCGCTGCGCGTCGTGAACGCCCCCGATGCCGTCGACAAACTCGCCGACCTCTACGGCGTTTCGGAGCTCCTGCCGCTCGACCGCCGCTAGCGGGAGTGGCCCGGCGCCACGATGACGGCCGCGATCTCCGTCTCCGGCGTCGCCAAGCGCTTCGGCGACGTCCAGGCGCTCGAGGGCATCGACCTCGAGGTCCGCGCGGGCGAGTTCTTCGCGCTGCTCGGACCGAACGGCGCCGGCAAGACCACGCTCATCAGCATCCTCGCGGGGCTCGCGCGCGCCGACCGCGGCGCGGCGCGCGTGCTCGGCCACGACGTGGTCGCCGACTACCGCCGGGCGCGGCGGCTCCTCGGCGTCGTCCCGCAGGAGCTCGTCTTCGACCCGTTCTTCACCGTGCGCGAGACCCTGCGCTTCCAGTCGGGCTACTTCGGGATCGCCGCGAACGACGCCTGGATCGACGAGCTGATGGCCAACCTCGACCTCACCGCGAAGGCCGACGCCAACATGCGGTCGCTGTCCGGTGGCATGAAGCGCCGCGTGCTGGTCGCGCAGGCGCTGGTGCACCGCCCGCCGGTGATCATCCTCGACGAGCCGACGGCGGGCGTGGACGTCGAGCTGCGCCAGGGGCTTTGGCGGTTCATGCGGCGGCTCAACGCCGAAGGGCACACGATCGTGCTCACTACGCACTACCTGGAGGAGGCGGAGAGCCTGTGCAGCCGCGTCGCGATGCTGAAGGCGGGGCGGATCGTCGCGCTCGACGCGACCGAGCGCCTGCTCGCGCGCTTCCACGAGCTCGCGCTCGCTGTCCGAGTGAGCGGTGCCCCGGTCCCGCCCGCGCTCGGCGCGCGGGCGCGGGGCGGCGCCGACGGCCGGCTCACCTTCCGCCTCGCCGGCTACGACGAGGTCGAGCCGATCCTCGCCGGCCTGCGCGGTGCCGGCTGCCGCATCGAGGCGATCGAGCTCGCCGAGCCCGACCTCGAGGACGTGTTCGTGCGCATCATGTCGGGCGCGCGGCCGGAGGCGGCGCAGTGACCGGCTTCGCGACGCTCTTCCGCAAGGAGCTCGTGCGCTTCTGGAAGGTGGCGTTCCAGACGATCCTCGCGCCGGTGGTCACGGCGCTCCTCTACCTGCTCATCTTCTCCCACGTGCTCGAAGAGAACGTGCGCGTGTACGAGGGCGTCCGCTACACCCAGTTCCTGGTGCCGGGCCTGGTGATGATGTCGGTGCTGCAGAACGCGTTCGCCAACAGCTCGTCGAGCCTCATCCAGTCGAAGGTGACCGGGAACATCGTGTTCGTGCTGCTGGCGCCGCTCTCGCACCTCGAGTTCTTCGGCGCCTACGTCGCGGGCGCGATGGTGCGCGGCCTCGTCGTCGGCAGCGGCGTGCTGGCGGTGACGCTGCCCTTCGTCGGCGTGCACTTCGCGCATCCGCTGTGGATCGTCGCGTTCGCGCTCGCCGGCAGCGCCATCCTCGGCGCGCTCGGCGTGGTCGCCGGGATCTGGGCCGACAAGTTCGACCAGCTCGCGGCCTTCCAGAACTTCGTGATCGTGCCGTTCACGTTCCTCGCCGGCGTCTTCTATTCCATCCATTCGCTGCCGCCGTTCTGGCAGGCGGCGTCGCACGCGAACCCCTTCTTCTACATGATCGACGGCTTCCGCTACGGCTTCTACGGCCGCTCCGACATCGACCCGGCCGCGAGCCTCGCCGTGGTCGGCGTCTTCCTCGTCGCGCTTTCGGCCCTCGCCCTCGCCCTGCTGCGCGCCGGCTACAAGCTGAGGACCTGACCCCGGCCGCCCCGCAAGCGGGCGGGCCGGGCGAGAATACGCCCCGCGCACACCGGTCCTTTCTTTCCCAGGAGCTGAGATGGTCCGACCCGAGGACATCCGGAGTTACATCGAGCAGGGGCTCGCCTGCGAGCACTGCGAGGTGGCCGGCGACGGCCACCACTTCGAGGCGGTGATCGTGAGCCCCGAGTTCCGCGGCAAGAGCCGCGTGCAGCAGCACCAGCTCGTGTACCGCGCGCTCGGCGACCGCATGCGCGAGGAGATCCACGCGCTCTCGATGCGCACGCTGACGCCGGAGGAGTGGCAGGCGCGCTAGCCGCCACGCGGGCACCCCATGGACAGGCTGGCGATCGAAGGCGGCGTCCCGCTGCGCGGCGAGGCCCGCGTGTCGGGCGCGAAGAACGCCGCGCTCCCGCTCATGTGCGCCGCGCTGCTCGCGCGCGAGCCGCTCACGCTCGGCAACGTGCCGCACCTACGCGACGTGACGACCATGGTGCGGCTGCTCGCGCAGATGGGCGTCGCCGCCACCCTCGACGAGGGCGGCGCGCTCACGCTCGACGCTGCCGGCCTTGCGAACCCGGTGGCCCCCTACGAGCTCGTGCGCACGATGCGGGCGTCGATCCTCGTCCTCGGGCCGCTGGTGGCGCGCGCCGGGGAGGCGCGCGTCTCCCTGCCCGGCGGATGCGCGATCGGGCTGCGGCCGGTCGACCAGCATCTGAAGGGGCTCGCCGCGATGGGGGCGGAGATCGCCGTCGAGCACGGCTATATCCACGCACGGGCGCACCGGCTCGCCGGGGCACGCATCTTCATGGATCTCGTCACCGTCACCGGCACCGAGAACCTGATGATGGCCGCGACGCTCGCCGAAGGCACCACGGTCCTCGAAAACGCCGCGCGCGAGCCGGAGGTGGTCGATCTCGCGAACTGCCTCGTCGCGATGGGCGCGCGCATCACCGGGGCCGGCACGGACGTCATCACCATCGAGGGCGTCGCGCGCCTGCACGGCGCGACCCACCGGATCATGCCCGACCGGATCGAGACCGGGACCTTCCTCGTCGCGGCGGCGGCGACCGGCGGCGAGGTGCGGCTCACCGGCACCGACGGCGCCTACCTCGAGGCCGTGCTCGAGAAGCTGCGCGAGGCCGGCGCCGAAGTGCGCGAGGAGCCGGGCGCGATCTCGCTCGCGATGCGCCGACGCCCGCGCGCGGTGAGCCTGCGCACCGCGCCCTATCCGGCTTTCCCCACCGACATGCAGGCGCAGTTCATGGCCCTGGACGCCATCGCCGCGGGCACGGGGGTCATCACCGAGACCATCTTCGAGAACCGGTTCATGCACGCGATCGAGCTCGCCCGCCTCGGCGCCGACATCGAGACCTC
This sequence comes from Burkholderiales bacterium, assembly GCA_026417035.1. Taxonomy (GTDB): domain Bacteria; phylum Pseudomonadota; class Gammaproteobacteria; order Burkholderiales; family SG8-39; genus JAOAEA01. The sequence continues at coordinate 2,887 of JAOAEA010000073.1, read as the reverse complement.
GGGCAACACGGCGATCGTGAAGGGGGTCGCGTCGCTCGACGGCGCGACGGTGATGGCAACCGACCTGCGTGCCTCCGCGAGCCTGGTGGTCGCCGGCCTGGTGGCGCGCGGCGAGACCGTCGTCGATCGCATCTACCACCTCGACCGCGGCTACGAAGCGATCGAAGAGAAGCTCTCGGCGCTCGGGGCGCGCATCCGGCGGGTGCGGTAGCCGCGCGCGGCGGGCGGGTCTCGCCGCGGGGGGCGAGCCCGCCGGGATCCCCGGCGGCGCCCGCGCCCCGGGCGCGTGCGATCCTGTAAAATTCTGATTTTTCCGCGCTTTCCATCGCCGTGCCGGTCACCATCGCGCTCTCCAAGGGCCGCATCTTCGACGAGACCCTGCCGCTCCTTGCGGCGGCGGGGATCGCGCCGCTCGAGGATCCGGAGACCTCGCGCAAGCTCGTCATCGGCACCAACCGCGCCGACGTGCGGCTCGTGATCGTGCGCGCCTCCGACACGCCCACCTACGTCGAGTACGGCGCCGCCGACCTCGGCATCGCCGGCAAGGACGTCCTCACCGAGCACGGCGGCGCCGGCCTGTACCAGCCGCTCGATCTCGGCATCGCGGCGTGCCGGATGATGGTCGCGGTGCCGGAGGGGTTCGACTACGCCGGCGCGGTGCGACAGGGGGCGCGGCTGCGCGTGGCGACCAAGTACATGCGCGCCGCGCGCGAGCACTTCGCCGCCAAGGGCGTGCACGTCGACCTCATCAAGCTCTACGGCTCGATGGAGCTCGCGCCCCTCGTGGGGCTCGCCGACGCGATCGTCGATCTGGTGTCGAGCGGCAACACGCTGCGCGCCAACCGGCTGGTGGCGGTGGAGGAGATCGCCCGGATCAGCTCGCGCCTGATCGTGAACCAGGCGGCCCTGAAGATGAAGCGCGCGGCGCTGCAGCCCCTGATCGACGCCTTCGCCGCCGCCGTCGCCGCCCATGCCTGAGATCCTGCGCCTCGACGCGGCCGACCCGGGCTTCGATGCGGCGCTCGCGCGCCTCACCGCCCTGGAGGCCTCGCAGGACGACGAGGTCGAGCGCTCGGTCGCCGCGATCCTCGCCGACGTGCGCGGCCGCGGCGACGCCGCGGTCCTCGAGTACACGCGCCGCTTCGACCGGATCGCCGCGCCCGCCGTGTCGGCGCTCGAAGTCCCCGCGACCGAGCTCGCGCGCTCGCGCGACGCGCTGCCCGCGCTCGAGCGCGAGGCGCTCGAGCTGGCCGCCGAGCGCGTGCGGCGCTACCACGAGCGCCAGCGCGCCGGATCCTGGGAGTACGCCGAGCCCGACGGCACGGTGCTCGGACAGAAAGTGACCCCACTCGACCGCGTCGGCCTCTACGTGCCTGGCGGAAAGGCGGCGTATCCCTCCTCGGTCCTGATGAACGCGCTGCCGGCGAAGGTGGCCGGCGTCGGCGAGCTGGTGATGGTCGTGCCGGCGCCCGACGGCGAGCGCAACCCGCTCGTCCTCGCCGCCGCGGCGATCGCGGGCGTGGACCGCGTCTTCACGATCGGCGGCGCCCAGGCGGTCGGCGCGCTCGCCTACGGGACCGAGACGGTGCCCGCGGTCGACAAGATCGTCGGGCCGGGGAACAAATACGTCGCCGCGGCGAAGCGCCGCGTGTTCGGCGTCGTCGGCATCGACATGATCGCCGGTCCCTCGGAGATCCTCGTCGTCTGCGACGGCGCGACCGACCCCGACTGGATCGCAATGGACCTCTTCTCGCAGGCCGAGCACGACGAGGTGGCGCAGGCGATCCTCGTGTCGCCGGACGCGGGCTTCCTCGACCGCGTCGCGGCCGCGATCGCACGGCTCCTGCCCGAGATGCCCCGCAGCGAGGTGATCCGGGCATCGCTCACCAGCCGCGGCGCCCTCATCCGGGTGCGCGACCTGGACGAAGCGGCCGCGATCGCCAACCGCATCGCGCCCGAGCACCTCGAGCTCTCGGTGCGGGATCCGGAGCCGCTCCTCGCGAAGATCCGCCATGCCGGCGCGATCTTCGTCGGCCCCTACAGCTCGGAAGCGATCGGCGACTATTGCGCCGGGCCGAACCACGTCCTGCCGACCTCGCGGACGGCGCGCTTCTCGTCGCCGCTCGGCGTCTACGACTTCCAGAAGCGGTCGAGCCTCATCAGGGTATCGCGCGACGGCGCCGCTTCGCTCGGCCGCGTCGCCGCGACGCTCGCCTACGGCGAGGGGCTCGCCGCCCACGCGCGGAGCGCGGAGTATCGCTTTCTCGGCGGGCGCGACCGATGAAGCCCGGCCCCGCGGCCTGGGTGCGCGAGGAAATCCTCGCGATCAAGGCCTATCACGTGCCCTCCGCGCAAGGCTTCGTCAAGCTCGACGCGATGGAGAACCCCTACCGGCTTCCCGAGGAGCTGCGGGAAGAACTCGGCCGCCTCGTCGCCGGCGTCGCGATCAACCGCTATCCCGATCCCGCCGCGCCCGGCCTGAAGGCGCGGCTGCGCGCGACGATGGGCATCCCCGCGGCGGCGGAGATCCTCCTCGGCAACGGCTCGGACGAGATCATCACCATCGTCGCCCAGGCGCTCGCCCGCCCCGGCGCCGTCATGCTGTGCCCGGAGCCCTCGTTCGCGATGTACCGGATGAATGCGCTGCTCGCGGGCATGCGCTACGTCGGGGTGCCGCTGCGCGAGGACTTCTCGCTCGACCTCGACCGGTTCCTCGGCGCGATCGCCACCCACCGGCCGGCGCTCGTGTTCGTCGCCTATCCGAACAACCCCACGGGCAACGGCCTGAGTTCGAGAGGCGTGCGTAGGCTGCTGGCGAGCGGCAAGCTCATAGTGGTCGACGAGGCTTACGCGGAGTTCGCGGGCTACACGCTCGCTAACCTCGCGG